>NZ_JBSGUA010000004.1:152978-634526 GCF_053607685.1 Streptomyces sp. NPDC055099
GGGGGGTTTTGTGGTCTGGGGGCAACTCTCCGTTGCCCGGCTGTGGGTCCGCACGGTTTTTTCGGCGCCGCGGGGCCCACCTTCGGTGCGGGCCCCGCGTGGGCCCCGCCACGGAAGGCTTCGGCAGGTTTCAGCAGAGGGACCCTAGAGGGACCCTAGATACCGAACGGCGCCGCGTAGCGCACCATGCCGCCGGGCAGCGGGCGACCGGCGTCGAGGGCGAGGGCCATCATGGCCTCGTCCGGGACGTCGATGCTGATGCCGATGCCGTGCGTCGAGGCGCGGGTGAAGCCGAACCGCGGGTAGTACTCCGGGTGCCCGAGGACGGTGACGAAGCGCTCGCCCCGGCTCTTGGCCGCGTCGAGCGCGGCGCGGATCGCCGCGGAACCCGCACCGGTCTTCTGGTACTCGGGGAGTACGGCGACGGGGGCCAGGCACAGCGCCGGGGTGTCCCCGATGTGACAGCGGGTCAGGAGCGCGTGCCCGACGAGCTTGCCGCCCTGGTCGGTGGCCACGACGGACAGACCGTCGATCCACGCGGGGCCGGCGCGCAGAGCGTCGACGAGGTCGGCTTCCGCGGGGGTGTCGAACGCGGCGGCGACGACTGCGCGAACGGCGGGGATGTCGGCGCTGGTCTCGGCGCGCGTGATCCAGGTGTTGCTCATGCTGTTGCTCATGATGGACGAAGATCCATTTCATGGTGGGTTCGTGTGGGTGGGTGCCCCGCGAGCTCACGCTCCCGGCGAGGCGCATCCGGCTGGGATCAGGCCACGGCCCGGGACGTGAGAGCGGTCCGGGCGGTGCGCATGGCAGTGGCCTTGTGCGCGGTCATCAGCCCCAACTCCTCACTCCATCGATCCGGATCACACGAACGCCGTCGACTTTATCATCCGGCCGCTGTCGGCCACATGGCACGCAGCGAGCCCGGGGCGGGCCAACACTCCCCGCCCCGGGCCTTCACGTGCTCAGGAGAAGATCGCGTGGACCTGGTCGACCGCTTCGGGCCCGTAACCGACGACGCCCACCGGCACCGCGCCGTCGATCGCCTCGATGATGCGCCCGGCCCACACGGGCCCGAAACCACCGCAGAGCTCGATCAACTGAACCCCCTCGTCGACCAGGCGGCGCGCCGCCGCGATGCCCTCCTCGGGCTTGGCCACCCCCACCAGCACCGTGCGGCACTGCCCCGTGTCGACGACGTTCACGTCGCCCTTCGCGTCGCTGCCTGCCGCGGTGTAGATGAAGCCCCAGCTGGTGAGCGCCATGAGCGCTGCCCCCTCACTTCCGGTCGCCCGGAATCGGTCATCGGCGTCGAGGCCGCGCGAACGGTGCGACCCCTTGAATGTTCTATGCCATGCCCCATAAGTTACCGATCAGTATCGACAGTCGCCCGGTTCGCGGCCCCCTCTTCGCCGCTTCAAGAGCGGCGCTTGTCGGCCCCATCGACCCGAGGGAGCGATCATGCCCACACTCGACCGCCAGGACGACGTCTTCATCCTCGACCTCGGGGACGGCGAGAACCGCTTCCACCCCGACTGGCTCGCCTCCGTCGACGCGGCACTCGACGAGGTCGAGAAGGCGGACGGGCCCCGCGCCCTGGTCACCGCCGCGACGGGCAAGTTCTTCTCCAACGGCCTCGACCTGGACTGGCTCTTCGCCCACGCCGACCAGCACCAGGACTACGTCATCACCGTCCAAGCCCTGCTGGCCCGCGTGCTGTCCCTGCCGGTCATCACCGTGGCCGCGCTGCAGGGGCACACCTTCGCGGCCGGGGCGATGCTCTCCCTGGCCCACGACTTCCGTGTGATGCGCGCCGACCGCGGCTTCTGGTGTCTGCCCGAGGCCGACATCAACATCCCCTTCACCCCGGGCATGTCGGCGCTCATCCAGGCCAGGCTCACCCCGCAGACCGCGCACGAGGCCATGACGACCGCCCGGCGCTACGGCGGCCACGACGCCCTGGCGGCCGCGCTGGTCGACCGGGCGGTGGACGAGGGCGCCGTACGCGAAACCGCCGTGGAGCTGGCTCAGGCCCTGGTCGGCAAGGCCGGTCCCACGCT
Source organism: Streptomyces sp. NPDC055099 (assembly GCF_053607685.1). NCBI lineage: Bacteria > Bacillati > Actinomycetota > Actinomycetes > Kitasatosporales > Streptomycetaceae > Streptomyces > Streptomyces sp. NPDC055099. The sequence continues at coordinate 155,039 of NZ_JBSGUA010000004.1, forward strand.
CGGCACCATCAAGGCCCGGATGTACGCGCCCGCCCTGACCGCCCTGCGCGACAAGGACAACCCTCTCGGCTGACGCCGGCGGCCGCTGCGCGAAAATGCGTGGATGAACCCCGACCCCGAACGTGTCGGCCACGCACGCGTCGACCCCTCACTCCTCGACTCCTCCCTCGTCGGCCACTGGAGCAGCCTCCCGTTCTCCTACGGCGTCATGGAAGCCTCCGAACTGGGTCTGCTCGGCGACGGCCGGGGCTGGAGCTCGTGGTTCAACTTCGAGACGCTGTGTGTCACGCGCCTTGTCTGGAGCTGCCCCGAGCCGGGAGTCGTCGAGCTGCGCGCGCGGTGGATCGTGGAGGGGACACTCGCCGACGGCCCGGGCTCCCCGGCGTTCTCCCTCGTGGAGTCGACCACGCAGGTGGACGACGTCACCCGCCATCCGTTCGTCATCGGACCGGCTACACCCCTACCGGGAGCGGATGCCGTGACAGCGCTCACCTTCGACAAGCCGGTCGAGTTCTGCCACCAGTACGCCAGGAGGCCCGGACAGATCCGGCCCGAGGACGACCCTTCTCGCCCCGTACTCGACGTGGCCCGGGAGACACAGCCGTGAACAACGACGCCGCCACCGGCCTGCTCCACCTGATCGCCGCCGAGCCGACCCTGCTCGCCGCCGCGCCGCCCGGCACCCCCGACGAGATCCTGCTGCACCGCGCCCGCGACGAACACCACCCCTGCCTGGCCTGCGGCCGCCCGGCGAACTGCGCCGTCATCGTCCACTCCCCCGTGGACGACCGCGTACTCGACCTGTGCTCGCCCTGCTGGGACACGGTCCGTCAGGCCAATGAGACGGGCAGCCAGGCGTAGAGAGGGATGGACGGGGGACTCGGGACCGAGGCAGATTGTGTGCCGCTCGGGACCGAGGCAGATTGTGCCGGCATGCACACGGGCTTCCGCGACGACCACAGGGAGGCGCGATGTCGACGCAGACCCATCGCCTCATCATCCACGAGCTGGCACGGTGCGAAGAGTGTGCCGTGTTGCGTGTGAGCGGTGAACTCGACCGGAGCGGCGAGAAGTTCTTCCTTCGCACCCTCGGCGCTTCCGTCATGGCGGGTCATCGACATCTCGTGCTCGATGTGACGGCCCTGGTGTTCTGCGATTCGCGTGGGCTCAACTGCCTGCTCGGGGTGCGGTGGTTGCTGCGGCGCCGCGAAGGGCAGTTGCTGCTGGCCGGAGCGGGGCGGCACCTCGCCGAACTGCTGGCGGCGACCGGCAGCACCGAGATCTTCCCCCGCTATCTGACCGTGGGCCAGGCCCTGCTGACTCTGCCGCCCGCACACCGCCCGACCTGGCCGCCCACGCCCGCACCCCGCCCGGACGGCGCGCCGACCGATTCCCCGCCGCTCGGTTCCTGAGTACGCCGCTCGGTTCCTGAGTACCTCGGCACAACCCTTGACGTGCTCGCGAGGCACCCGAAGAATGATCGGACTTTGACAACGTTGTCTACGGGAAGGTCGCGCCCGATGCCGCAGCACCCCTGGGGAACCACACGCCGTCAAGCTCTGCAGCTGCTCGGGGTGTCCGGTGCCGTGGCGGCCTTCCCGCTCGCCCTCGGCACGGGACCGGCCGCGGCTGCCACGGAGGCGCGGGCGGAGACGGAGGCGGACGCCGTCGCGGACACGTACTACCGCGTCCTGCTCTCCCACACGCGCTGGTCCGAGACCCAGTGGGACGCCGCTCAAGGCCACTACACCAACAAGGACTTCGGCTTCGCCGTCGTGCTCGGCAACGCGGTGCTGCTGACTCGCGGCCCCTACGACGCCGAGCGCGCCGGAGTCGCCAAGGACACGCTGCGCACCCGTACGCTCGCCACGCTGAAGCACTTCGCGGCCTCGAACCGGCTGACGGGCGGCACTCAATGGGGCCGCAAGCTGTTCTTCGACACCACCTTCCAGTCCTACTTCGTCCTGGCGGCCCGCCTGCTCTGGGACGACCTCGACGAGGCGACGCGGCGGAACGTCGACACCATCGTCCGCGAACAGGCGCAGTACACCGAGGCGTTGGGCACGAACGACGACCCGGCCTCGGGCGACTGGTCTCCGCACGGGCTCACCGGCGGCTTCAAGGGCGACACCAAACTCGAGGAGATGGGCATCTACGCCCAGGCGCTCGCCCCGGCCCTGGCCTGGGCGAGCGACGACCGGCGGCAGGACGCGTGGCGTGCCGCCTTCGGCCGATGGAGCCGCAACGAGGCGGGACTGCCCGCGGCCGACCTCGCAAACCCCGCCCGGGTGGACGGCGTCGCCGTCAGCGAGAACACCGCGCAGAACCTGTACGACACCTTCATCGTCGAGAACCACGGGTCGTTCGGCCCGCACTACCAGGAAGAGCTCTGGCGCACCTCCGGCCGCAACTCCGCGCACTTCCTCGCGGCGGGTCGGCCCCTGCCCGAAGTGCTGACCGCCCAGCCCAACGCCGCTCCGCTGTGGCGCACCCTGCTCGGCGTGATGAGCGACGCCGGTGAGCCCCTGATGCCGATGGTCGCGGACCGTGAGCACCTCTACGGCCGCGACATCATCCCCCTCGCCTTCCTGGCCCAGGTCCTCGGCGACCGGACCGCGGCCGCCTGTGAACGCGCGCTCGCGGAACGCCTTGAGGGGTATCAGCAGTATCCGCCGCAGTACCGCATCGCGAAGTTCTCCGGTGAGCCCAAGTACGAGCCGGAGGCACGTGCCGAGCTGGCCATCAGCTACCTCCTGCACGAGTGGCGGGACCGGTCCGGGCAGCGGCGCGTCCGTCCCCTTTCCCAGCGCGAGCTCTTCGAGCAGGCCAGCGGTGTCACCGACCACGGCGTGGGCCCAGGCCTCGTCTCCCACCAGTCCCCCGGCGCCTGGGCCGGCGCCGTCACCAAACCGGGCTTCGTGAAGTTCGCCTGGCAACCGGCCCACGACGACTGGCTGTTCGCGCTCAGCGGTCCGACGCCCATGTTCCTGCCGAGCACACGGGCGAAGGTCGTCGAGCGGTCCGCGGTCACGTACACGCGACTGCGGGACGGCTTCGACGGGAGCGCGAGCCTGCTGACCCTGGACCGCGGCTTCGCGGGGTTCACCACGCTGCCGTCGGGCGCCGTGGTCTACGCGACGTCCGGCACAGCGGACGGCGAGGGCCACCTGGAGGTGCGCAACCTGTCCATGGAGGGCGTACCGGGACTGGACGGCAGCCGTACCTATCGCGCCGCCGAGGGAAGTACCACCGTCAAGGCGAAGACCGGAGGCCAGCCGTCGGCCGGGGCGCGCGCCGACGAACTCAGCTTCCCGCGCGGGGAGTTCCGGCACGTGCGGATGCTGGGGGTGCACCCCGACCCGTCGTACGGCTACTCGCTGTACGCCTTCGAGATACGTGACGGCGCCTCGGGCGACGACCTGGCCCGCAGTGGTGGGGCGAAGGCGTCCGCCTCCTCCTTCGAGCCCGGCAGGGAGCCCGCGCTCACGATCGACGGCGACGGTTCCAGCCGCTGGGCGGTGTCGCGCGCGGACCGGCCGCGGGCCGACAGCTGGATCGCCGTCGACCTCGGCTCCGCCCGGTCCATGGACCGCGTGACGCTGCGCTGGGAGGCCGCGGCGGGGCGCGCCTACCGGCTCCAGGGGTCGGCCGACGGGCAGGAGTGGAGTGACCTGGTCGTCTGGCCGCGACCGGATCTCACCAGCCGCGGTCAGTGGCTCGACATCGACGGCCGTGCCGGTCTCGTCGTGCGCGGTGGAGCCCATCCGATCGCGGTGTACGGCGACACGGTCGTCCTCTCGGACGGCCCGGCGGAGAGTCTGGTGATCGAGGGGCTGCCGGGCGCGACGGCGGACGAACTGCGCGCGGCGGCCTCACACAAGACACCCTCGACGGACTCCGAGAGCGTCAAGGCCGCCCTCACCGAGCAGCACCTGAGCCTCTTCAACCTCTCCGCCGAGGCCGTGACCACGACGGTGACGATCCCTCACGCACCCTCGTCCCGGGAGGTCCGGCTGTATGAGGGAACGCAGACCCTCACGGAGTCCGGCACGGCCTTGCGCATCGAACTCCCCTCCGCCACGGCCGTGTTGGCGCCTCCGCGCATCACCCTGTCCGCGAACCGCCTTCCCGTGGGCCTGCGGGCCGAGGTCGTCGACGGCGGCACCGTGCGGCTGAGCGGTCCCGCCTGCCGGGTCACGGTCTCGGCGCAGGGCAGACCGGTCGGCGCCACGGTGCGCGCCGGCCGCACGACCACGGTCACCGTGCCTCGTGCCACGCCGTATCCCAGCTCCGACCTGGCGCTGGGCCGCAACACTTTCCCGACCTCGCCGCTGCCGCCCGGCATGACGGACCCGCGGGCCGCCGTGGACGGCGACGAGAGCACCGCGTGGAAGGCCGGGCAGGACGACCGCATGGTCGTCGACCTCGGCAGCGAGCAGCACATCAGCGAGATCCGCACCCGGTGGCGCGGCGGCCACGCCCCGGCATCCCAGGTGGAGTTCAGCCTCGACGGCCGTACGTACGACGGCTCCGCCCGGCTGTCGACGCGCGGCACCCTGCGCGTCGACCGCACCGCACGCTATGTGGCGCTCCGTGTCACCGCCCGCGCCGGGGGTTCCCTGACCGCGTTGACCATCACCTCGCGGTGAGGCCCGGCGGCTGAAGAATGCACGGGTCAACGGGTCAACGGGTCAGATCACGATGACCCGTCGGCCCCGCGAGTGACCCGCATGGCTGTCGACGTGCGCCGCGGCGGCCTCGGCGAGCGTGTACGACTTCTCGACCGGGATGTGCAGCTTGCCTCGCGAGATGAGGGCCGCGGCCTCGGCCAGCGCGTCCGGGACGCTGCCGGCCACGCCGGAGAACCGGACACCGAACTCGGGCGCACCGAGATCCGCGATGGAGATCACCTTGCCCGGGTCCCCGGTCAGCTCGACGAGTTCACGGAGCACGCCGGAGCCCGCCAGGTCAAGGGCCGCGTCGATCCGGCCGAACTGCCGCACTCGCTCGACCCAGCCGTCGCCGTAGGTCGTGGCGAGCGCACCCAGGCCCCGCAGATAGTCCTGGTTCGCGGCCCCGGCCATGCCGATCACCGTGATGCCGCGGTCGCGGGCGATCTGCAGGACCGCTGATCCAACGCCCCCGGACGCGCCGCTGACCAGCAGCGTCTGCCCGGGCCGCACACCGACCTCGCTGATGACGCGCAGGGCGGTCTCCACGACGGAGGGGTACCCGGCCGCTTCCTCGAACGTCAGGCCCTCGGGCATGCGGGCCCAGGCCGAGAGGACCGCGAACTCGGCGTACGTGCTCGATCCCTCGCCGAACACGTGGTCGCCGACCGCGACTCCTTCGACTCCCTCTCCGACCTCGTCCACCACTCCGGCGGCGTCCAGCCCGACTCCGGAGGGCAGCACGGTCGGGTGCGCCCCCAGTACCTGGCCTTCGCGAATCCTCCAGTCGACGGGGTTCACTCCCGCTGCCCGCACGGCGATGCGTATCTGGCCGGGGCCCGCGTGGGGCTCCTCGGCATCCAGGAGTTGCAGGACCTCGGGGCCGCCGAACTCGGCGAAGCTCACTCTCTTCATGCGACAGACCGTAACACTAACCGTTAGCCTTTCAGAACGGTTAGCCTTTAGAAGCGATTACGGCTTTGTATTTGATAGCGTCAGGCCATGACCGAGCCGTCCGGACGCCGTGAGCGCAAGAAGGCAGCGACCCGCCAGAAGATCGCTGACGCCGCCCTGCGGCTCTTCATGGAGCGCGGGTACGACGCGGTGGGCATCCGCGACGTGGCCGCCGAGGCCGACGTGGCCGTCACCACGCTCTTCTCCCACTTCGCCTCGAAAGAGGCCCTGGTCTTCGAGCAGGACGAGGACTTCGAGCAGCGCCTCACACGCGCGGTCACCGACCGGACGCCGCACGACCCGCTCGTCCCCGCGCTGCGCCGCGAGGTCCTGGCCCTGGTGCGGCATTGCACGGCGCCCGGCTCCGCCCCGATGTGGCGCATGATCGAGGGCTCGCCCGCCCTGCGGGAGTACGAGGAGTCGATGAGGCTGCGCCACGCGGAGTCGCTGGCAGCGGCCATCGCCGCCGATCCCGGCCTTGCACGGACCCCGACGGCCTGCGGAGCCATCGCGAGGTTCGTGATCGACGCCTACGCGGTCGCCCGCGAGGCGGCCGAGCCGGAGGCCGCGGTGGACGAGATCTTCCTGATGATCGAGGCGGCCTGGGAGGTCAGCGCGAAGTCGCGACCTTGACCCGTGACCGATCAGGACGGCGAGCACGCCGGTGCCGGGGCGTCGTCCGTCGCTCGCTCCGGGTGGACCGCTCACCGACGAGATCGCGTCCAGCGTCCAGGGCGTCGGAGCCGTCGGCGGCCTGCGCAAGATTGTGCGGGCGTCTCCCCGGGCGCCCTCGAAGCGGTGGCTCGGGTGCTGCGACTGGACGAGGCCGAACGCGCCCACCTGCGTACTCGACGCCCCTCGTCCGTAACTCGCTGCGCGCCGGAATGCGAGGTTCCCTGGAGGGTGTGGCTCCCCCCGGCGACCCGGCACCCCCGGGGTCCGCCCGAGCCGACCGCACACGGGCTCGGGCTACCGGGCCATGGACGAGCGCCGCGCGATCAAGGCACTCCTCAAGCCGTGACACCGGCCGCGTCCGCGCTCTCTCTCCACCGTCACGCCGCCATCGAACCGACAGGAAGCCCCATGGAATTCATCAAGCCCCAGTCCACCAGCAAGGCACCGGCCGAATGGTTCACCGGAGACGTGTGGTGGGACGTCATCGTCGCCGGCCAAGAGCCGTCGAGGATGCGCGCGAACCTCGTCCGCTTCTCCCCCGGCGCCCGCACCAACTGGCACTCCCACGCCGTGGGCCAGACCCTGCACGTGGTCTCCGGCGTCGCCCTGATCGGCACCCGCGACGGCACCGTCCTCGAAGCTCACCCCGGCGAGACGGTCGGCTGCCCGCCCGACGAGGAGCACTGGCACGGCGCCGCCCCCGACCGGTTCATGGAACACATCGCCATGTGGGAGGGCACCGGCGACGACACCCCCGAGACCCAGTGGGCGGAACCCGTCACCGACGAGCAGTACAACGGCCCGCGCAACTCCAACCGGTAGAAGCACCCGCGGAGCGGTGACCTGCGTAAATGCAGAGGTGCTCCGGAGTGGGGTCGCGTAAGGTGCGGCGGCATGAACCAGGTTTCCGATCACACCGTCCGTCCGATACGCGCCGAAGAGTGGGCCAAGGTCAAGGAGTTGCGGCTCCTCGCGCTCAAGGACCCGGCGGCTCCCATCGCCTTTCTCGACACGTACGAACAGGCCGCCGCCGAACCAGACTCCTACTGGCAGAAGCGGGCGGAGGGCGCGGCAAACGGGACGCGGTTGCGCCAGTTCGTGGCCGAGGGCGAGGACGGGACCTGGAACGGGACGGTGGCCGTGCTCATCGAGGACGCGGACACCGAGGACGTGTTCGGCGGGGCGATCGACCAGCGCCAGGCGCATGTCGTCGGAGTCTTCGTCCGCCCCGAGCACCGCGGAAGCGGAGTGATCGACGCACTCTTCACGACCGCGGTCGCATGGGCATGGTCGGTACCGGACGTGACGCGTGTGCGCCTGTACGTGCACGAGGACAACGCGCGGGCCGAGCGCTTCTACCGGCGCTACGGGTTCGTACCCTCCGGGGCGACCGTCCCGATGAAGGGCGATCCCTCCAAGAGGGAGCACGAGATGATCCTCCACCCGGCCGGCCGCTAGCCCCTTCTGACGGACCTCAGTGGCGGATGCGCACGCCGTGGCGGACGCGCATGCGGCGCAGTTCCCACAGCGCCACCGCCGTCACGGTCACGGGGCCGCCGAGAACCGCGCACCACTGCGCGGCCGGCGGCCCGTGCGGCAGGCCGCCGTCCAGCGCGACACTGAAGACCATCAGCTCCCAGACGAGTACGACGGTGAGCGCGGCCGGCAGAGCGGCGTGCACGTTGGACGTGTTGAAGGCGTAACGGGCGGCGTACGCGGAGGCGAAGAGCAGGAACGGCAGCAGCCAGACGAGACCGATGAGCAGCGCGAGCGCGATGAGGCCGTTCACGAGCGTGCCGTGATTCTGCTTGAGCACCAGGGCGCTGCCCGCCAGTACGAGCGCCACCCCCACCAGGATGCCGACGTACCAGGCCACGGCCTTGAGCGGCGCGCGCAGCCGGGAGCGGAGCACACTCCGCCGCTCGGCGGGCGCGTAACGGATGAAGCCGAGAATGACCAGCGGGCCCGTGAAGATCAGCAGCAGCGGCGCGAGGATCAGCTTCACGACGCCGTCGTTGGCGACGCCGCTCCAGCCGTCGTCCGCGCCGTAGGCGTAGATCAGGCCGAAGCTGGCGGCCGCACCGACGATCGCGCGCCCCAGCTGCACCTTCGACACGAGCGGGTCCGCGACATGACCGGCACCGGGCTGGTTGAAGATCGCCTCGGCACGGCGGCGGGCCGAGCGGATGAACGGGATGAGCGGCGAGACGAAGAACAGCGCGCACCCGGAACGCCCCCGCCGTACGGGCTGCGGCGGGAGCGGATACGGATACGGCTGCGGGGGCGGCGGCGGGTACGGCCCGGGTTGCGGCGGCCCGTACGGATGCGGGCCGCCGCCTCCTTGTGGGTCGTACGGAGCGGGACCGCCGCCCTGCGGATGGCCGTTCCCCGGCGGGCCCCAGCCCTGATATCCCCCGTGTGCCACGGTTCCCCTCGCCTCCTGCGACGCTTCTGAGCGCGCGCAGTTTACTGGCGGGAACCGGACGGGCGTGATCAGGGCCGAGGACCGGGATCGGGATCGGACTCGGGATCGGCCGATCCGCCACACCGGGCGCCCTCGGCGCCCGGCTTCCTCGGAGCTAGGCGGCGACCTGCTGCTCGTAGCCCACGAGCCGTACGCACACGGCGAGGCCGGCGATGGCCTGCTCCAGCTCCGCCAGGCTCGGGTAGCTCGGCGCGATGCGGATGGTGGCGTCGCGCGGGTCGTCGCCGTACGGGTGGGTGGCGCCGGCCGGGGTCAGCACGATGCCCGCCTCGGCGGCACGGCGCACGACCTCCTTGGCGCAGCCGTCGGTCACTTCGAGCGTGACGAAGTAGCCGCCCTTGGGGTCGGTCCAGCGGGCGAGACCGGTCCCGCCGAGCTCCGCCTCAAGAATCCGGGCCACGGCCTCGAACTTCGGCTGGAGCAGGGCGCGCTGGCGCTCCATGTGCGCGCGCACCCCGTCGGCGTCCCGCAGGAACATGACGTGCCGCAGCTGGTTGATCTTGTCCGGGCCGATCGACCGCTTGGCGTTGTTGGCGAGCAGCCACTTCAGGTTCGCGGGCGACGAACCGAAGAAGGCGACGCCCGCACCCGCAGCGGTGATCTTCGAGGTGGAGCCGAAGACGAAGACGCGGTCCTCGTTCCCGGCAGCCGCGGAGGCGGCGAGCAGGTCGGCGATCTCGACGGGCTCATCGGTGAGGTGGTGCGCGGCGTACGCGTTGTCCCAGAAGATCCGGAAATCGGGCGCGGCGGCCTGCATCGAGGCGAGCCGGGCGACGGTCTCGTCGCTGTAGCAGACGCCGTCGGGGTTGCTGTACTTCGGGACGCACCAGATGCCCTTGACCGACGCGTCCTCGGCGACGAGCCGCTCCACGACGTCCATGTCCGGGCCCTCGGCGGTCATCGGCACGGGGATCATGTCGATCCCGAAGCGCTCACAGAGGGCGAAATGCCGGTCGTATCCCGGGGTCGGGCACAGGAAGGCGATCCGCTCCTGGTCCACCCAGCGCGACTCGGCGCCCGGCACCACGCTCAGCAGCGCGTGCACCAGGCAGTCGTGCATCAGCTCGAGGCTGGAGTTGCCGAGCGCGAGGAGCTGGCCCGCGGGCACCTGGAGCACATCGGCGAAGATCTCCCGGAGCTCGACCAGACCCTGCAGACCGCCGTAATTGCGTACGTCCGTGCCGTCGGCGGAGGTGTGCCGCCCGCCCGGCAGGCTCAGCAGGTCCTCGGAGAGGTCGAGCTGCTCCGGCGACGGCTTGCCGCGCGTGAGGTCGAGCGAGAGCCCGCGTCCTGCGAGGTCCTGGTAGTCCTGGCGGGCCCGCTCAAGGAGCCCGGTCACGGCGTCGGGGCTCAGCTCGGTGGTCATCATGTGTCCTTACGTTGTCGGCACTGCCCGGCCTGTGAGCTGCGCGGGCGCGCGCCGGGGGCATCGGCACTGCCCGCCGAGGATACAAAGCAATGGCCCGCCCGTGCCCAGCCAGGTGGCGCGGGTCACTCTCCGGGAGTCCAGGTCACTCTCCGGGGGCGCGGGTCACGCTCCGGGATGCGGGCCGGGCTCCGCGCAAGGCGGGGGCTAACCCCCGCAGGCATCGGCCGGGTGACCTGATGTTCTGTCGCTCTCCGTGCTCATAGCGTCGGCCGCGTCCCTGTTTCTTGCGCCAGTCGACCCCCTAGGAGCACGATGCGCCGCCGTCTCACCCCCTTACTCGCTGTCGGTCTCGGCCTGGCCGGGCTGCTTGCCGGAACGGTGCCCGCAGTGGCGGAGTCTTCCCCGGAGACCCGCCCTGCTTCGGGACCCCGCCCCCTCTCTGCCCACCATCAGCAGCGGCTCCACTGGGGGCCGTGCTCGAAGGCGCAGGAGGAGCTGAACGCCGCGGGGGCGCAGTGCGCCGAGGTGACCGTTCCTCTCGACTACTCCGCTCCCGGCGGGCGCACCCTGCAGATCGCGGTCTCGCGCATCAAGGCCAAGGCCTCCTCACAGCGTCGCGGCATCCTGCTGTCCAATCCCGGTGGGCCCGGCGGCAGCGGCATCGCCAACACCCTCGCGCTGCGGCCCGCGTTGAAGGGGGTGGCGGACGGCTACGACCTCATCGGGTTCGACCCGCGGTTCCTCGGCGAGAGTTCCCCGATCACCTGCGCACCGGCCGGTCCACCGACCCCGCCGGAGCCCTCGACCTCACCCCGCGCGGACTTCGACGCGTCGGTGCGCGGCGCGCGGGACACGGCGCGGCGTTGCCACGAGCACGGAGACAACGCGGAACTGCTGCCCCACGCGTCCACCCGGAACGTGGCCCGGGACATGGACGTCCTCAGGGCAGCCCTCGGCGAGCGGAAACTCTCGTACTACGGCATCTCCTACGGCGCCGATCTGGGCGCCGTCTACACCCAGATGTTCCCCCGCCGCACCGACCGCATGGTCATCGACTCCTCGACGGACCCGGCGGCCACCCAGTACGAACTGTTCCAGAGCTCCGGCGAACCGGCCGAGGAAGCACTGGACGACTGGGCCGCATGGACCGCCCGCCACCACGACACGTACGGGCTCGGCCGAACGGCCTCCCACGTGCGCACGCGCGTCGAGCGGCTCCTCATACAGGCCGAGCGCCGGCCGGTCGACGTCGACGGGCAGCGGCTCAACGCGCCCATCCTGCGGCTGCTGTTGAAGCAGCCCCTTCAGCACGAGGAGAGCGATCCGACGCTGGCCGCCATCGTGCGTGACCTCGTCGACGCCGCGGCCGGCAAGCCCGTCGAGCCGGGCCCCGAACTCGCCGCGTGGCTGGAGCTGCTCGCCTCGCCCGGCCTGGCGGACAGCATGGTGGGCGGTGCGCTGTTCATGTGCGGCGACGGCGGGTGGCCCGCGGGCGGCTGGCCCAAGGACCCGGAGACGTACTGGCGCAACAGCGAGCGCAGCCGCAGCACCCAGCCCGTGTTCGGCCCCTACGTCAACGGCATGATCGCCCCGTGTGCGTTCTGGCCCGCCGCGCCCCGCGAACCGGGCACGGCCATCGCCAACGACGTACCCGTACTGATGCTGCAGGCCCGTCGCGACAACAACACCCCGTACGACGGGGCGCTGGCCCTGCACCGCAAGCTGACCGGCTCACGCCTGATCACCGCGGACATCCGCTCCCACGGCGTCTACGGCCGGGGGCTCGAAGGTCTTCGCCCCGTCCCCTGCGCCGACCGCGCGGTCAACGACTACCTGCGCACCGGCGTCCTGCCCGCCCACGACATCAACTGCGCCCGACGGTAGAGGCAACGGGCACGACCCTGTTCACGGCGGGTGCCTCATTTCCCTCCTGTGCCCGCCGCCGACTCTGGCCTACCATCACTCGGACATGGCCACACGGGAGACGCGACCCCAGGGCGGTGCGGTGCGCACGGCCCTGTTCGCCATGGCCTTCCTCTTCCTCGTCCCGCTGCTCGGGATCGACGGTCCGTCGGGCACCGCGGTCGCCGAGGACCGCGGCGCCACCGCTGTCGCTTTCGGCCCGTACGCCGAGCGCGCGGCCGACAGCCGTGACAGCGGCCGTGACCGGTCCCGCGACGGTGGCCGTGGCTGTCACGAGGGCGAGAACAGGACGCCGCGCGGGGCGTTGCCCGCTCCCGAGCGGATCAGTTCGCCCGCCTTCGAGGCGGCCCCCGCGCCATACGAGCCGCCGGACGAGGCACCCGCGCTGCCCGCCACCTCTCCCCCGGACGCGACATCCGTCGACCTCTACAGAACCCAGGTCATCAGAACGTAGACGGGATCTCTCCACCCGCACCCCGCCGACAGGACCGGTCGGCAGCAGCACATCACCTTCATCGACACCAGGAGAGATCCGCATGCCCCTTTCCACTTCCGCCAGCACCCACACCGCCGCCCCGGGCGGCCCCAACTCCCCGCTCACCTCCGCCCACTACGGCGGTGACATCGGCCTGCTCCTGCTGCGCTGCGCGGTCGGTCTGACCATGGCCGTGCACGGCAGCCAGAAGCTCTTCGGCTGGTTCAACGGCGCGGGCCTCGACAGCACCGCGGGCTTCTTCGCGAGCGACGGCTACTCCGCCCCCAAGGCCATGGCCACGGTCGCCGGTCTGACGGAGACGCTCTGCGGCCTCGGTCTGGCCATCGGCCTGCTCACCCCGCTGGCCGGGGCGGGCATCGTCGGCATCATGCTCAACGCCATCGCCATGAAGTGGGGCAACGGCTTCTTCAACCCGGCCGGCATCGAGTACGACCTGGTCCTGCTCACCGCTGCCGTGAGCCTGGCCCTCGCCGGCCCCGGCAGGTTCGCCATCGACCACGTCCTGCCGGTCCCGCGCACCCACCGCCTCTCCCACGGCATCGCCGCGGTGGCCCTCGGCGCCGTCTCGGCCGCCGTGGTCCTTGTGGTCCTGCACGACTGACCAGGAAGAAGTCCCCTGCCGTCCCCGCCGGGACGGGCCTGCGGCCCGGACCGGTGGGGGCCAAGGGAGCACCCCGCTCACCGGTCGCGCGATCCCGGAAAGTAGCGTGCGGGCCAGGCGGGGGCAGTTCCCGGCCCGTGCGGACACCGAACAGGGAAGAGACCGGAAACAGGACCGTGGTCGATCAGCAGCACGCCCCCTCCCACACCCCCACCCGCACCCCCGCCCGTGCCGTGCTCCCCTCGCAGGCGCGCAGAGCCACGGCGGCGGTCGTGGACGCGCTGTTCGCCCTGCTGTGTGGCATCGCAGCCGGCGCGGCGACCGGTGTGAAGGTGAGTGACGGAGTGGTCGAACTGCGGCCCCAGTCCCCCACGGTGTGGGGGCTGGCGCTCGGCGTCGCCGTGGGAGTCTCCTTCGTCAACCACGTCCTGCTCACGCAGGCGGCCCGGGTCAGTCTCGGGAAACTGCTCACGGGGCTGCGTGTCGTACGCGCCTCCGACGGCCGGCGCCCGGGCCTCGTCCGGCTCACCGGCCGGTGGCTGTTCGGCTTCTACTGGATGATCGTCTTCGTCCCCCTGCACGTGGCGGCGGACAGCGATGTGGAGCAGCAGGACGCGGTGGGAGTGCGCGTGCGGCGACGGACGGTTCGGCCCTGATCCGTCCGTCGCCGCTGGTCCTCTTCCCCACCTACGGCGACGCTTCTCCCGCATCACCCTGGCCCGGCGCCGCCAGCAGGTCGCGTACCTCCTCCGCGGTGGTCTCCGTCAGTTCCTCCCCGACCAGCACCCAGCGGGTGACGCCGACCGACTCCAGGAAGGTCAGGTCGTGGCTGGCGATCAGGAGCGCGCCCTCGTACGACTCCAGGGCTCCGGTCAGCTGGCGGACGCTGGCCAGGTCCAGGTTGTTGGTCGGCTCGTCCAGCATCAGGAGTTGAGGGGCCGGTGCGGCGAGCATCATCGCCGCGAGCGCGGCGCGGAACCGCTCGCCGCCCGAGAGGGTGCCCGCCAGTTGTTCGGCACGTGCCCCCTTGAAGAGGAAGCGCGCCAACTGGGAGCGGATGTGGTTGTCGGTGAGCCCGGGAGCCAGGCGGGCGACGTTCGCCGCGACACTCAGACCGTCGTCCAGGACGTCCAGGCGCTGCGGCAGGAACCGTAGCGGCACCGACGTCTTGACCTCGCCCGACAAGGGAGCCAGTTCCCCGGTGAGGGTGCGCAGCAGCGTCGTCTTGCCGGCGCCGTTGCGCCCCACCAGGGCGATCCGTTCGGGGCCCTGCACATGCAGGTCGCCTTCCTTCAACTTGCCGTATTGGGGGCGCAGTTCGCGCACGCTCAGCACCGTGCGGCCCGCCGGGACGGCGGTGTGCGGGAGGCTGACGCGGATCTCGGCGTCGTTGCGGATCGCGTCGGCGGCCTCCTCGCGCCGCTCGCGCGCCTCGTTGAGCCGCTCCTCGTGCAGGCCACGGAGCTTGTCCCCCGACTCCTGCGCGGAGCGCTTCTTCTCCCCCGCCACGATGCGCGGGGCGCGCCGCTGGGCGTCCATCTTCTTGCTGTGCCGCTGGCGGCGGGCCACCTTGACCTGGGTCTCCTCCAGTTCGCGCTTCTGACGGCGTACGTCGGCCTCGGCGGCCCGCAGCATCCGTCCCGCCGCTTCCTGCTCGGTGGCCAGCGCTTCCTCGTAGGCGGACCAGCCGCCGCCGTACCAGTTCACCGACCCGGCACGCAGTTCGGCGATGCGGTCCACGCGTTCGAGCAGGTCGAGGTCGTGGCTGACCACGACCAGGATGCCGGAGCGCCAGGAGTCGACGGCTTCGTAGAGGTTGCGGCGCGCGAACAGGTCGAGGTTGTTGGTCGGTTCGTCGAGGAGGAGCACGTCCGGGCGCTCCAGGAGCAGCGCCGCCAGGCGCAGGAGCACGGTCTCCCCGCCGGACATCTCCCCCACGGTCCGGTCGAGCCCGATGTCGCCGAGGCCGAGGGTCCCCAACTGGGCAAGGGCCCTCTCCTCGACGTCCCAGTCGTCGCCGATCGTCTCGAAGTGCTCCTCGCGTACGTCTCCGGACTCGATGGCGCGCAGGGCGTCACGCCGCTCGGCGATGCCCAGGGCCTGGTCGACGCGCAGGTTCGTGTCGAGGGTGATGTTCTGCGGCAGGTAGGCGAGGCTGCCGCCGACGGTCACCGACCCCTGCGACGGACGCAGTTGCCCGGCCAGCAGGCGCAACAGGGTGGATTTTCCGGTGCCGTTGGTGCCGACGAGCCCGGTGCGGCCCCGGCCGATGCTGACGGACAGCCCGTCGAAGACGTTCGTGCCGTCCGGCCACTGGAACGACAGGGCCGAGCACGTCAGGGAGACGCTGGGGGTGGTGGGTACGGACATGATGAATCTCGCAGTCGCAGGCGCGGGCAGGGGGCGTCGTATGCGAGCACCACGCGGCGACCGACCGAGGAAAAAGGGGGTGCGGCGGTCCGGGAGACGGAGGGACGGCTCATGCACCGAGGTCGCATCCACGCGGGGTCACGGGCAGGACGGCAAGGCCGCCTGTGGCGTGACGGGCGTACGGCGAAGGCCGTACGGCGCGATGATCGCGAACCTCAGATGCGCAACGTCCACCTCTATCGGAGACAACAGGACCCTGGAAACGATAACGACCGCGCGGGGGAAAGGCAAAGCTTTGTGATCACGGCGGCGCTCTCCGCCGTACTCTTCGCCCTGCTCACCGCCGTGCCTGGATGAGGGCGTGGGTGCCGCTGGTGCGCCAGCCCTGGCCGTGTGCGGCGTTCAGCTCCGCCTCGGTCCGCTCGTCGAGTCCGACGATCACGTCGGACTTCAGCGTCCGCAGGGCCGCCACCGGTCCGGGGAAGTACGCGGTGGGCTCCTCGAAGGGTGTGGTGGCGGGCCAGAGCCGGTCGCCGACCAGGCGTCGGTAGTTCAGGTCGCCCTTCATGACGGTCACGTCGGCCTCGGCGAACTCCTGGCGCAGGTCGTCGGGCATCCGCTCGTACGGCAGCGGGGCGCAGGAGAAGGCGTGGCTGCGGACGGTGAGCCGGCCGGCGCCCATGGCCGACCACAGGCGGTCACCCACCTCTGCCGCGGCGCCCCGCGCGCCGGTCAGGCGGCGCAGGCAGTCGATGACGTCGGCGGTCATGGCGTCCGAGACGTAGTACGGGTAGGGCTTGACGTGCAGCACAACGCGCTCGGCGCGCCCATGGCGCAGGAGGTGGTCGACGAGGATGAGGTCGGGCAGCAGCTCGCGTCCCGCGTTGTCCGCGACCAGGCACAGCGTGGCCGCGCCCCCCTCGGGCAGCAGGGACCACAACAGCTCGGAGTCGTCGGCGACGAGGCGTGAGTCGGCGGCCCCGGCCCCGCCGCCGCCCACGGCGAAGCCCAGGTCGGCGCGGTTGCCCCACAGCGAGCCCAGGAGCAGGGCCTGGCGCTGCTCGTCCAGGGGCCGCGGGGCCAGCCGGTCGAGCGCGGCCAGTTCCTCGTCGGCCTCATCGGTGTGCAGTTCCGCCTGCTTGAACGGGCGGAACGGGTCGATCCCCCGCCAGCGGCCGTCACCGAAGTAACCGACTGCCGCGAGGAGTTGGCGGTAGAAGTAACTCTCGGACCACAGGAAGGGCACGTCGAACCAGGACAGGCCGACGTACTCACGCCCCCACTCCTGCCACAGGTGACGGTCGTGCGCCCCGGGGTCCGGCGGCTCGATCACGCCCTCGGTGGCCTGGGTGAGGAGGGCGTCGAGAGCGCGATGCTGGCGCGGCCCGTAGGGGAAGGCGTCGCGCACCTTCTTGATGAGCGCGGGGTGCCGCTCGGCGAGCACGCTCCTGGGAAAGGAGCCGGGTACGTCACTGAGGATGACGGGGGCTTCGACTGCGTCCGGCATGGCTGCTCCTTCACCTTTTCTTCTCACTATTTGACGGCTTGTGGGCAAGCAGGCCTACGGTGACCCGCCCTCTATCCCCCACGTTCAGAGGTACTGCTTCATGCCCGCATTCAACCGTCGGCGCTTCCTCCAGGCAGCGGGTGGCACCGCCGGCGTCGCGGCTCTGTCCGCAAGCATCATGCGCGCCGTCGACATCCCCGCCTCCACCCGGTCGGGATCGATCGACGACGTCGAACACATCGTGGTCCTCATGCAGGAGAACCGCTCCTTCGACCACTACTTCGGCACGCTGGGCGGCGTCCGGGGATTCGGCGACCCCCGCCCGATGATCCTGGAGAGCGGAAAGCCCGTATGGCATCAGTCCGGTGGCGGCAAGGAAGTCCTGCCCTACCACCCTGAGGCCGACGACCTGGGAATGCAGTTCATCGCCGGGCTGAGCCATGACTGGGAAACCGGCCACCAGGCGTGGAACAAGGGCAAGTACGACGACTGGATCGCGGCCAAGACCTCCGGGACGATGGCCCACCTGACCAGGGACGACATACCGTTCCACTACGCGCTGGCCGACGCCTTCACTGTCTGCGACGCCTACCACTCCTCGTTCATCGGCGCGACCGACCCCAACCGCTATTACCTCTACTCCGGTCACACCGGAAATGACGGCAAGGGCGGCGGCCCCGTCCTCGGCAACGAAGAAGTCGGCTACGACTGGACCACCTATCCCGAGCGCCTGGAGAAGGCCGGGGTGTCGTGGAAGATCTACCAGGACACCGGCGACGGACTCACCGAGAAGGGACTGTGGGGCGTCCTGGAGGACGCCTACCGCGGAAACTACGGCGACAACTCGCTGATGTTCTTCAACAAGTACCGGAACTCGAAACCCGGCGACCCCCTTTACGAAAAGGCACGCAAGGGCACGAACATCAAGAAGAGCGGCCACCTTCTCGACGACCTCCGCGCGGACGTCACGTCCGGGAAACTCCCGCAGATATCCTGGATCGCGGCCCCGGAAGCGTTCAGCGAGCACCCCAACTGGCCCGCGAATTACGGCGCTTGGTACATCTCGCAGGTCCTGGACGCACTGACGTCCGACCCCGAGGTGTGGAGCAGGACAGCCCTGTTCATCACCTACGACGAGAACGACGGCTACTTCGACCACGTGCCGCCGCCCTACCCCCCGGCCGACTCCTCCTGGGGCGCTTCCACCGTCGACACCGAACTCGACCATTTCCCCGGCGACAGCGAGTACAGCGCGGGCCCCTACGGCCTCGGCATGCGGGTCCCCACCCTC
This sequence comes from Streptomyces sp. NPDC055099, assembly GCF_053607685.1. Taxonomy (NCBI): domain Bacteria; kingdom Bacillati; phylum Actinomycetota; class Actinomycetes; order Kitasatosporales; family Streptomycetaceae; genus Streptomyces; species Streptomyces sp. NPDC055099. The sequence continues at coordinate 173,380 of NZ_JBSGUA010000004.1, forward strand.
GTCGTCTCCCCGTGGTCCACCGGCGGCTACGTCTGCTCGGAGGTCTTCGACCACACCTCCGTCATCCAGTTCATGGAACGCCGCTTCGGCGTCCACGAACCGCACATCTCCCCCTGGCGCCGGGCCATCTGCGGCGACCTCACCTCGGCCTTCGACTTCGGCCTCAAGCACACCGGGCGCGCGGACCTGCCGAGCACCGACGGCTATGAGCCGCCGGACCAGGAACGGCACGACAGCTACACCCCCTCGCCGCCCGCCTCCCCCGCCCTGCCCAAGCAGGAGAAGGGCGCGCGGCCCACCCGACCCCTGCCCTACACGCCGCTGGTCACCGCGTCCGTGAAGCCCTCCGACGGCACCATCGAGCTCACCTTCACACCGGGCGGCGAGACCGGCGCCTGCTTCCTCGTCACCTCGGGCAACCGCGACGACGGGCCCTGGACCTACACCGCCGCGGCGGGCAAGAAGATCTCCGACACCTGGAGCACAGGCCCTTCCGACGGGGTGTACGAGCTAAGCGTGCACGGCCCCAACGGCTACCTGCGGACCTACGAAGGCACCGCCGCGACCCCGGGACCGGAGATCACCTGCCGCCACGACCAGGACACCGGGCGCGTGAAGCTCACCGTCACCAACCCGGCCGAGGCGGCCTGCCGCCTGACCATCACCAACGCCTACGGCGGCAAGAGCACCGAACTCACCGTCCCGGCAGGCGGCCGGCAGACCCGCTCGGTCGACCTCGGCCACAGCAAACGCTGGTACGACCTGCGTGTCCGGTCCGACAGCGACAGCGCCTACCTGCGCAGGTTCGCCGGACACGTCGAGACGGGCAAGCCCGGCACCAGCGACCCCGCGCTCCGCACCGGCTGACCGCCACCCCCGGAAACGCGCTAGACCCCGCCCTCCTCCTCGTCGCTGCCCGGCCTGACGCGTACGTGCATCCGCTCGCCCTGGGCCCCGTACAGAGCGAGGAACTCGACGGGGATGTCACCGGCGTTGGCGAAGCCGTGCGGGGTGCGGGTGTCGAACTCGGCGGCCTCGCCCGCGGTGAGCACCAGGTCGTGCTCACCCAGGGCGAGCAGCAGCCGCCCGGAGAGGACGTAGAGCCATTCGTAGCCCTCGTGCATGCCCTGCTCGGGGCGTGTGGCCTGCCGGGTGCTGCTCCTGGGGACCGGCATGACCTGCTTGTAGGCGTGCATCCCGCCGAGGTAGCGGGTGAGGGGGACCCAGGTGTTGCCGTGGCGCATGAACGGCCGCGGGTGAATGCGCGGGTCGCCCGTCTGCGGGGCGCCCACCAGCTCGTCGAGCGGTACGCCGTACGCCTTGGCCAGCGGCAGCAGAAGTTTCAGGGTGGGCTCCCGCTGGCCGGCCTCGAGGCGCGAGAGCGTGCTCAGGGAGATCCCCGTCTCCTCGCTCAGCCGGGCCAGGGTGGCGCCCCGCGCCTTCCGCAGCGACCGCAGCCGCGGCCCGACGGCGGTCAGCACATCCGTGAGTCGGGCGTCGTCGCTCATCCCTCCATTTGCCGGGACGGCAAATAACTTTGTCAAGCCGCCCTCGCCGCGCGCAGGGTTGCCGCAAGAGCAGAGGAGCCCCGCATGAGCGACCACCCCGTCGACCACACCGACCACACCGACCACGCCGCCGACCACGCCACCACCCCTCCCGCCGCGGATTCGGCCGCGGCGTTCTGGGACGAGCGCTACAACCAGAGCGGCCGCCTGTGGAGCGGTGAACCCAATGCCGCACTCGTCCGCGAAACCGAGGGGCTCGTCCCGGGCAGCGCCCTGGACCTGGGCTGTGGAGAGGGCGGTGACGCGATCTGGCTCGCACGCCAGGGCTGGCGCGTCACCGCCACCGACATCTCCCGCGTCGCCCTCGGCCGTGCCGCCGAGCACGCGGACCAGGCCCAGGTCGCCGGCCGCGTCGACTGGCAGCACCACGACCTGGGCGCCTCCTTCCCGGCCGGCACATACGACCTGGTCTCAGCCCAGTTCCTGCACTCCCTCCACGAGATGCCGCGCGAGCAGATCCTGCGCGACGCCGCCGCGGCCGTAACCGAGGGCGGCACGCTCCTGATCGTCGGCCACATGGGCTTCCCCGCCTGGGAGAGCGCAGCCCACCCGGATGTGGACTTCCCCAGCCCCCAGAAGGTCCTGGCCTCGCTCGACCTGCCGGCCGGGCAGTGGGACGTACTCGTCTGCGACACGCACGAGCACGCCCTGACGGGCCCCGACGGCGAGCCCTCCACGCGGACGAACTACACCGTCAAGCTGCGGCGCCGCCGGTCCGACGGGTGACGATCACCCCGCCGGTGTGCTGTAGCGGGCCGTGGTGGCGTCCGCGCTCAAGCGCCGCAGCCCGGCCTTTTCCAGCACGCGGACCGAGGCCGGGTTGGACAGTTCCACGTCGGCGTACACGGTGTGGACGTCCGGCGAGGTCAGGGCGTACGCCGTGAGGGCCCGGGTGGCCTCGGATGCGTAGCCCCGGCCGCGCCGCGAGGCCACGATGCCGTAGCCGATCTCGAGCGCGCCGTCGCTCGGCGGCCAGAACAGTCCGATGGCCCCGATCACCAGACCGGTGGTCCGCTCGATGACCTGACGCTGCCCGTAGGGGCCCAATGCGTCCGGCCGGTCCGCGATGAAACCGGCGATGACCCGCCCCTCGTCGGCGGGGAAGTCCTCCGCCCAGTGCGCCAGGCGGCGGTCGCCGAGGACGGCGGTGATCTCGTCGGCGGGCCAGGGCCGCAGCACGAGGCGCTCAGTGGTCACGTCCGTACCGGACGTCGAGAACGAGGACGAGGTGAAAGAGGAAGACACGCGATACTCCTGGTCGTTTCAGACGACCGGGCCGCTCGGCAATCTCACGCGGCCCGGACAAGGGCATGCTGATGAAGCGCCTGGCGGGCCATATTCATCAACCTCCCCTGTCGCAGGTGTTCGCGGCGTTCGCGCGTGGGTCGACCGTAGGACAGGAGGTGATCTCCTGTCCCGTCGATATGCGTCCTCGGGTGTTCCCTCAATACGCGTGTTCGGGCAGGCGCACGGTCAGTGTCACCTTGCTGCCGGTGGGGCCCGCCGAGATCGTGAGCTCGTCGGTCAGGAGGCCCGCGAGCCACAGGCCCCGGCCGCCCGGATGGCCGTCCAGGCCGGGCGCCAGCTCGGGGATCACGTCGGCGCTGAAGCCGGGCCCCAAGTCGTGGATGTGGCAGGCCAGATGGCCGTTGCTGCGCTGCAGGATCAGCGTGCCACCGCCGCCCGCGTGCTCGACCGCGTTGACCGCCACCGCGTCCAGGGCCACGATGAAATCGCTGCGCCGCGGTTCGGCCAGTCCCTGGTGGTCGGCGTACTGGTCCACGAGCATGCGCAGCCGGGGCAGATCGTCCTGGGTGAAGCGTGATTCCAGGAGGGTGACGGGGTGGACCTCGCGTGGGTCCGACGTGTTCGTCATCAGCGGTCCACCTCGCTGATCACCATGTGGGGCACCTGGCCGGCGCCTGCTCGGCGCAGTATGCGGGCTGGTGTCGGCGGACATTTGACCTCCACCGTTCCGTGCGGATGTTCCAGGACCAGCCGCAGCAGGTCCACGGCACAGGCGACGCCGAGGAACACGAGGCCGGTCAGGTCCACGACGAGGGGCCCGCGGGAGTCCGCGCCGCGCCTGAGCCCCTGGCGCACGGCGGCGATGAACTCCTCCCGGGTGGCGAGGTCCGCCTCGCCGGCCAAACGCACCAGTCCGTCTGCCTGTTCCGTGTGCAGCGCGCCCAGGCGGGGCAGCAGCCGACAGGGGTGCGCCTCGTGCATCGCGGTCAGAACGTCAGGGGCGAACCAGCGTCGGTCGTAGGCACAGATCTCGGTGTAGGGGCGGTCGGTGAACAGATGCTGGGCGTGTGATTCGCGGTGCATCATCACCTCGACATCGGCGCCCAGGTGCCCCACCCAGTGCATGTCGATATAGGTGCGCAGCCCGCTGTACCCCTCGGCCAACGCCCGGTCGGTCTCCTCTGTGATGCGCTCCCACTGCCGACGGGGAGTGAAGGCGTCCTGGGGGTGGATGAGGGCGCGCATGCTGCTGAGCACCAACTGCCCCTGGTCCCTGGCGGACCCCAGCAGGGCTCCCGGGGCGTCGAGACGGCCCCACACCTGCTTGTCGTCCATGTGCGGAGCGGCGAAGACGATCACCTTCTCGCGCTTGACCAGCCCGGCCCACGCGAAGGCGGACACCACGTCGCGGCCCGCGTCGTCGTCCTCGTAGCTGACGAAAGCGTGGTCTCCCGCCCGTAGATGCTGGACCGGGATTGTTCCGACCGACGCCGAAGCGGCATCCGCCATCTCTCACCTCCGGGGCCGAGACGACGACCCGACGGGAACAACTGCGGGCCATACGGTAGCGGTCCGTACCTCACGGCGGCATATTCACGCGGAGGGCGACAGTTAGCCGACGAGGCGGGCCCTCTTCCCGATCGGGAGTGCGCCTGGGCGACCCCTTGGATGCGGGTTCTGATCGTGGGGTGCCGTCATGCTTCTGCCTGCTGCCGTCGGTCACGGGTACGGATGCGGGCTCAGGGCGCCGAGAGGGCCCGGTCGACGAGTGCGCGCGCGTAGGCGGCGTCCAGTTGGCTGGGGCGGAAGAGGATGCGGTACATGATCGGCGCCACGACCTGATCGATGACCCGCTCCGTGTCCGGGACGGCCTCGCCCCTCTCCTTGGCACGCGCCAGGACGACGTCGATCTGTTCGGCGGCGTAGGCGGAGCACTGGCCGGCGTTGGTCCCGTCCGGGTCTCCGAGAAGGGCGTCCCTGATGTACGCGCGCCCGGGCGGCGAGGCCATCTCGTCGAGGAACTGCTCGGCCCACGCGCAGAGGTCCGCCCGCAGCGCGCCGAGGTCGTCGGGGAGCGCCTCGGGGCGCAGGTGTTCCACCGCGACGTCGGACAGGAGTTCCTGGAGGTCGCCCCAGCGGCGGTAGACCGTCGACGGCGTCACCCCGGCGCGGGCCGCGACGAGGGGGACGGTCAGCGCCTCGCGCCCCAGTTCGGCCTGCAGTTCGCGGACCGCCGTGTGGACCGACTCCTGGACGCGGGCGCTGCGCCCTCCGGGCCGCACCATGGGCTTGGGACTCATGGCTCCACCCTAACGCCTTAACGCGAATTCGTTGCTTCTAGCTAGGGTCATGGGTCACTGGTCACGCCGCGACGGGGGCCAGCCGCCCCGCCCCGACGCCGGTGGCGGCACCCAAGTCAGCGATCTCGTAGGCGTGCCCGACCCGCAGTATGGTCGCCTCGTCGTGCGGACGCCCCATCAGCTGCATGCCGATCGGCAGCCCTGCGCGGTCCTGGCCGACGGGCAGGGTCAGCGCCGGCAGCCCCGTGATGTTGGCGGGCGCGGAGAGCCGGACGTAGGCGTCGGAGACGGCCTCGACCGTGCCGTCCGCCCATTCCACGCTCTCCTGACCGGCCTTGGCGGCCGTCATCGGCACCGCCGGAGCCGCGATCACGTCGACGCGGCCGAGCATCCGCGTCCAGGCATCGCGCATCAGCGTCCGCGCGCGCTGGGCCCTGAGGTAGTCACCGGCGGAGACGAATTCGCCCGCCTCCAGGAGCACGCGGACCTCCGCCGTGTACAGATCGGGCACTGCGCGCAGCGTCCGCTCGTGGTTCGCGGTCGCCTCGGGGACCATCAGACCCCACTGGGTGGCCTGGATGTAGCGCGCCAGGGGGATCTCGACCTCGACGAGTTCGGCCCCGAGCTCCCGGAGCTGCCCGATGGCCCGGCGCACGCTTTCCTCGACTTCCGGGCTGATCCGCTCGAAGTAGTAGTTGCGGGGGACTCCCACCCGCAGCCCCGTCAGGTCACCCTCCGGGGAGGCCTTGGGTCCCGTGGCGGCGGGGTCGTACCGGTCCTGCCCCGTCAGGGCGTCGAGCACGAGCGCCGCGTCCCGCACCGTGCGGGTGAGGGGGCCCACGTGGTCCAGGGACCAGGACAGGGAGGTCACTCCCTGACGGGAGATCAGGTCGTACGTCGGCTTGAGGCCGACCACGCCGTTCAGTGCCGCGGGCACGCGGATCGATCCGCCGGTGTCGGTGCCCAGCGCGAAGGTGGCCTCCCCCGCCGCGACGGCGACGGCCGAGCCCCCGCTCGATCCGCCCGCGACGCGGCCGTGGTCCCAGGCGTTGCTGGTCTGCGGGGTGGTCAGTCCGTAGGCGAACTCGTGGGTGTGGGTCTTTCCCAGCAATACCGCGCCGGCCTCGGACAGCCGCGCGGCGACAGCGCTGTCGTGTGCGGCGACGTGGCCCGTCCTGACGCGTGAACTCGCGGTGGTGGGAACACCTTTGGCGTCGATCAGGTCTTTCAGGCCCATGGGTATTCCGTGCAGCGGACCGCGCGACTTCCCCCGGGCGATCTCGCGCTCGGCTCGGGCCGCTGCCGCCCGGGCGGAGTCCGCCGCGACGGTGACGTACGCCTGGAGGCGTTCCTCCACGGCCCCGATGCGATCGAGGACGGACTCGGTGAGCTCCACCGGGGAGAGCTCTCCCGCGGCGATGGCGCGGGCGGCGTCCGCCAGGGACAGCTCATACGGCCGCATCGGTGCCCTCCTGCCCTGCCGAGTAGGAGATCGCGGGCGGCGTGTCGCCGAAGTCCAGTTCGCGCAGCGTGGCGATGACGGACTGGATATACGTGGCGGTCGACGCCACCACCTCGTGACGGTCGCTTCCCAGTGGCAGTCCCGCTCGGAGGGCGCCCCGGGCGGCCTCCTGGGGGGTGAGTTCGGCGGTGCTTGTGGCGGTGTTCATGTGCGGCCTCTCGACACTCGTGGCGCGGGGCTGGGGCGACGGCTCGACCCCGGCGAAACGCAAAAGCTAACTGTTTGCTTTAACGCGACGATAGGACCTACGCTGCATTAACGCAAACGCGTTGCTTTTAGTTTCGGCAGCGCGCCGCCACCCGGCAGACTTAAGGAACACCGCATGGCCACCACCACCGCCGCACACCACGCCACCTCCACCCCCTCCCCCAGCGCCCCGGCCTGGACCGTGGGAGACCTCACCGTCCAGCGCGTCGACGAAGTACACCTCCCCCCACAGACGGGCCCGTGGCTGCTGCCGGGAGCAACCCCGGAGATCGTCGCCCGATCCCCCTGGCTGCGACCGGACTTCGTGGACGAACAACGCGTCCTGCGGCTGGCGAGCCACAGCTTCGCGGTCGAGGCCAACGGGCTGCGCGTCCTCGTGGACACCGGCATCGGCAACGGCAAGCAGCGGGCCAACCCCGCGTGGGACAACCTGAACAGCGACTACCTCGCGCGCCTGACGCAGGCCGGCTTCGCCCCCGAAACGGTGGATCTCGTCGTCCTCACCCATCTGCACACCGACCACGTCGGCTGGAACACCCGCTCCGACGGCGCCAGTTGGGTGCCCACCTTCCCCAACGCCCGCTACCTCACGACCCGAACCGAGTGGGACCACTGGGCCCGCGCCGACATGGACGAGCCCCGACGTCAGATGTTCCGGGACTCCGTGCACCCCATCAAGGAGGCCGGCCTGCTCGACCTCGTCGACGTCCCCTCCGGGGGCACGGACATCGCCCAGGGTGTGCGCCTGCGCCCCACCCCGGGCCACACACCGGGCCAGGTGGCGGTGGAACTGCGCAGCCGCGGCGAGAGCGCGCTCATCACCGGTGACTGCATCCACCACCCCGTCCAGTTGATCCACCCCGACCTGGGCAGCTGCGTGGACATCGACCCCGCGGCGGCGGCCCGGACCCGCCACCAGCTCCTCAGCGAACTCTCCGGGACCTCGACTCTCCTGCTGGGCAGCCACTTCCCGCCCCCCACAGCAGGCCACGTGATCGCCGACGGTGATTCCTACCGGCTCGTGCCTGCGTCCTAGGGGGCGGTCAGTGGATTACCGTGTCAAGGCCTTGGTTCAGCCCCGCTCGAAGACGGCGACCGTGCGGGCGGGGGCACGGAACGTTCCCGAACCACGCTCGTACGACGACGACTTGACCACCGCGTCGCCGCCCCGCGCCTGGATGGGGTGCAGCCCGTACGCGGTGCCCTTGAGGCCCGTCACCCGCTGCTCCTGTGCCTGCGGGGTCGCGTTGAAGACGACCACGAGGTTCCCGAGCTCCATGGTGATGACGCCGGGGGTCTCGGCGGATGTGCCCGAGAGCGGGAACGAGAGCCGGGACTGGACCTGGTCCGCCGTGGCCAGGGAGAAGGCGGGCTCGGTCGCGCGCAGCTTCACCAGGTCCTGATAGGCGGCCGAGGTTCCGTTGATCTCGGCACACCCCGGAGTCAGGTCCGGAGACGTCAGCAGGGGCTTTCCGTACGCCCACTTGTCCTTGTTGTCGGCGGCCGGGGGCAGGCCGCGTCCGAAGCCGTTGCCGTCCTCGCAGTCCCAGTGCAGGGCGTTGAACCAGTCGCCGCTGTCGTAGGAGTTGCGGTCCAGGGACTTCGAGCGCAGCAGGTCGCTGCCGGCCTGGGACAGGGAAGGGCCCTGGGCCAGGGTCGAGGTCGCCATCGCGAGCACCTGCATACGGGAGCGCTCGGCGGCCGTGGTGTCCGCGGGCAGCTTGAAGGCGAGGGCGTCGTAGAGGGATTCGTTGTCGTGCGCGTCGGAGTAGGACAGGGCGTCGCCCGGAGCGGCCGCGTACCCGGCCGGTGCGCCGTTGTAGTCGACCTCGGAGCCCTTGACCCGGCGGCCGGAGGAGTCCGTGAAGGTGTACGCGGACAGGTTGCCGGTGAGGGCCACCTTGATCAGGTCCTGGTAGTGCAGGAGGCGGGCCTTCTGCTCGGCGGGGGTGCCGTTCGCCTTGGAGGCGTTGGGGTCGGTGAACAGGCCGCTGGCGAAGCCCTGGACGCCGGGGTCCTCGTCGAAGGGGCCACCGCCGCGCAGCGCGTCGCGGCCGCGGTCGGAGAAGGTGGCGATGCCCGTGCCCGCCATGTTCTTCTGGGTGGCCTGCACGAAGCGGGCGTCGTCGGCGATCTCGCCGAAGTTCCAGCCCTCTCCGTAGAGGACGATCTTCTTCCCGTCGACGCCGTCCTTCTTGAGGGTCAGTGCGTCAAGGGCCTTGCGTACGGCCAGGATGTTCGCCTTGGGGTGGTGGCCCATCAGGTCGAAGCGGAAGCCGTCGACCTTGTACTCCTTGGCCCAGGTGACCAGCGAGTCGACGACGAGCTTGCCCATCATGGCGTTCTCAGGCGCGGTGTTGGCACAGCAGGTGGAGGTGGCGACCGTGCCGTCCGCCATCAGCCGCTGGTAGTAACCCGGCACGATCTTGTCGAGGACCGACTTGTCGGCCTGGCCGCTCGCCACGGTGTGGTTGTAGACGACGTCCATCACGGTCCGCAGGCCGGAGCCGTTGAGGCCCTGGACCATCTGCCGGAACTCGACCGTGCGCCGGGTCCCGTCGGGGTCGCTCGCGTAGCTGCCCTCCGGCACCGTGTAGTGCAGCGGGTCGTAGCCCCAGTTGTAGGCGTCCTTGCCCGCGGTCTTGCTCACGCAGGCCTGCTGCTCGTCGGAGTCCGGGGCGAGGGCCGGCAGGTCGCAGTCGGGCGTGGCCTGGTCGGCCGCGCGCTCGGGGATGGTACCGATGTCGAAGGCGGGCAGCAGATGGACGTAGGAGGTGCCTGCCTCGGCCAGCTTGCGCAGGTGCTTCATGCCGTCGGACTTGGTGTCGGTGAAGGCCAGGTACTTGCCCGGGTGGCGCGCCGTGCGGTCCTCGACGGAGAAGTCACGGACGTGCAGCTCCTGGATCTGCGCGTCGCGCAGCGGGGTCGCCTTCGGCTTCCTCAGCTGCTCCCAGCCCTTGGGGGCGAGCTTCGGGTCGTCGAGGTCGACGGCGATGCTGCGTCGCGAGTCGGCCGTGAGCGCCGTGGAGTAGGGGTCGGTGACCTTGTTGGTGACGACCTTCTGGACGCTGGGCGCCCACACCTTCACCACGTACCGGTACTGCTTGCCCGTCCAGCTCTTGGCGCCGGAGACGGACCACACGCCGCTGGCGTCGTCGCGGCGCATCGGCACGCGCTTGCCGTCGAGTTCCAGGCTCACGGACTGGGCGGTGGGGGCCCACAGGGCGAGGGTGGTGCGCCCGTCGTGGAACCGCGGGCCGAGAGCGGCCTTGGTGGCGGTGGCGCCGTAGAGGTCGTCGAGGATGCCCTGTGTCTGGACGCCGGTCGCGGTGAGCAGGGTGCCGTCGGCGCTGGTGCGGGTGGCGATGAGCTGGCCGGTGAGGGCGTGGCGGACGCGGTCGCGGTCGCGCGGGTCGACGGTGAAGGCGGCGTAGCTCTTCAGGTGCGGGAACTTCTTGCGCTGGGCGTCGGTGAGGCCGCCCTCGGCCGGGGTGAGGCGGATGCGCCGCCCCTCGCCCGCGAGTTCGCCGTCCTTCACGGTGAGCCGGCCGTCGCGGGAGTACACCAGCTCCTGTGCGGCGGCCTCGCCCTGGACCTCCCAGGCGAGTGTGTTCTCGTCGATCCACTGGGCCCGGGAGGCGGACAGGTCGAGCGCGGCGGGGGCGTCGGCGGCGGCCGGTGCCCGGGGTGCCGCGACGGCCGAGGGTGTCAGGGGTGCGACCGCGGCGAGCAGGGCGAGGGCCGTGGTGACGAGGGTGCGGCGGGGGGAGCCGGTCAAGGGGAACTTCTCCTTGTGCGTTACGGGGTGCGGGAGGTGAGCGCGCCGGGGGCGAATATCAGCCCCTCCGGCGTTGAGGAGCGGGGTCCGGGGCGGAGCCCCGCGTCGGGGGTGGGCCGCCCGGCGGGCGGGGAAGCGAATGCCGGGCGGCCCGTGCAGCAGGCCGGTCAGCCGCGCGGTGCGGCGCTCAGCAGCTCTTGGCCCCGGTGTGCAGCGCGAGCGCGGTGTTCGGCGCGACGGTGGCCGTGAACTGGCCCGAGCCGTTGACGGTGACGCTCCTGCCGCTCTGGATGTCGCAGTAGCTGCCCGCGGCGAGCGACGTCTGGAAGGTCCGGTCGACCGAGGAGCCCTCGTGGTTGATGACCACGTAGGCCTTGTCTCCGCGGCCGAACGCGATGGCGTCGTTGCCGTTGTCCCACCAGTTGGTCATGCCGGTCCCGCGGGCGGTGTTGCGGAACTTGACCATGTTCTTGATCTCGGGCCAGGCGTGCTGGCATTTCCAGCCGTCGCTGTAACAGGCCTTCACCTGGCCGCCGTTGGGCGATCCGGCGTCGTTGCTGCTGAACTCGTAGCCGGAGTGGACGTCCGGTGCGCCGTAGGGAAAGGCCAGCATGAAGACGTGCGCGAGGGTGTAGTTGGCGCCGTCCTTGTAGCTGAGGGTCTGGCCGTGGCGTTCGGTGTCGTGGTTGGCGACGAAGACGGCGGCCGAGCCGCCGGGCAGGTAGCCCCAGCCCTCGCCGAAGTTCTTCAGATAGGCGAGCTTCTCGTTGTTGAAGACCCGCTTCAGGTCCCAGCCGTAGCGGAACTCCTGGGCGTCACCGGTGGCGGTGTACTCACTCGGGGAGACCGCCTCACCTGCCCCGTAGATCGTCTCCTGCTTGAGGTGGACGTCGGGGTTGCTGAGCCGCGACTTGATGTTCTTCAGGTCGTCCACGGGTATGTGCTTGGCCGCGTCGACCCGGAAGCCGTCGACGCCCAGGGACAGCAGGTCGTTCAGGTAGGCCGCGACCCGCCCCCGTACGTAGTCCTCGCCGGTGTCGAGGTCGGCGAGGCCGCCCAGTTCGCAGTTCTGGACGTTCCAGCGGTCCTGGTAGTTGCTGATGTTCGAGCGGCAGTTGTCCATGTCGGCGCCCGAGTACGTGCCCGGGTAGTCGTACTTGGTGAAGGACGATCCCGCCGAGCCGGTTCCGTTGGCGTTCGTCATGTGGTTGATCACCGCGTCGGCGACGACCTTGACCCCGGCGTTATGGCAGGTGTCGACCATGTTCTTGAACGCGGCCCGGTCGCCGAGCCTGGTGCCGATCTTGTAGCTGACGGGCTGGTAGGCCGCCCACCACGCCTCACCCTGGATGCGTTCCTGGGGCGGGGACACCTGGACGTAGCCGTAGCCGTCGGGGCCGAGCCGCTGGGTGCACGCCTTGGCCACCGAGCTGAATTTCCACTCGAAGAGCACGGCGGTGACGTCCTTGCCGCCGGGCGGTGCGGCCTGCGCCTGCGGGGCTCCGGCGACGATGCTGCCCGCCACTCCCGCGACCAGGGCGAGAGCGGCGGCGAGGGGCCTGCGGGCGGGTCTATGGGCGGGTCTGCGGGCTCTGGACTTCTGGCCAGCCATGAGGGCCTCCTGCATGAGTGAGGTGTGACCTTTGCCTGAGTGAGGTGTGACCTTGTCCGGCAACGCGCCGTGCCCGTAAGGCCGTTGAAGGATGTTGCAGAAACATTTCAACGCCGTTTTCGGTCGAGACCGTACGACCCTCAAGAACCCCGGTCAACCCTCGACGCACACTCTGGCGTCAGATGCGTGATCCCGGGAGTTCACGCCCCGCAAAACCTTTCGCAAGACATTGCGACGGTGCTACGTTCAACCACGACTCCGGTCCGGACGGCCGGGGGACCCGGCAACGGGCCCCACGCGCCCGGCCGTCCGGACCGGAGTCGTGGGACGGAGAGGCCCCGGCGCCACGTCATCACCCCGCTGCCCCGACCGGGGCCGGCACCGGGGGCCTCCCTCTCAGCGCCGCACCTGAGCCGTCGAGCCCCGCACCACGAGCTCGGGCTGGAAGACGAACTCCGTGTGCTGTACGGGGTTGCCGTGCAGTTCCTCAAGCAGCGCGCCCACCGCGGCGCTCGCCATCGCCTGCACCGGCTGGCGCACCGTGGTGAGCGGCGGGTCCGTGAAGGCGATCAGGGGCGAGTCGTCGAAGCCGACGACGGAGACGTCGTCGGGCACCGACAGGCCGCGCTCACGCGCCGCCCGGACGGCCCCGAGCGCCATCATGTCGCTGCCGCAGACGATCGCCGTGCACCCCTGGTCAAGGAGGACGCTGGCCGCCGCGTGCCCGCCCTCGACCGTGAACAGCGTGCGCTGCACGAGCTGTTCGGCCTCCCCCTCCTCCAGGCCGAGCAGCGCGTGCAGCGCCGCCGTGAACCCCTCCGCCTTGCGCAGCGAGGGGACGTAGCGGGTCGGGCCGATGGCGAGCCCGATCCGCCGGTGGCCCAGGTCGACGAGATGACGCACCGCCATCCGCGCGGCCGCGCGGTCGTCGGGCGAGACGAAGGACACCGGGATGTGCTCGTTGTAGCCGTTGATCAGGACGAACGGCACACCGCGGGCGTGCAGTTCGAGGTACCGGGTGGGGTCGGCCGTGGTGTCGGCGTGCAGCCCCGACAGGAAGACGATGCCACTGACCCGGCGCTCCTCGAGCTGTTCGACCAGCTCGTCCTCGCTGGCCCCGTCCGGCATCTGGGTGCACAGCATCGGCGTGTAGCCGTGCCCGGACAGGACCTGCTCGACGACCTGCGCGAAGGCGGGGAAGATCGGGTTGCTGAGCTCGGGGATGACCAGACCGATCAGACCGGCGCTGTGCCGCTTGAGCCGCATCGGCCGCTCGTAGCCAAGGACGTCCAGGGCGGCGAGCACCCGGCGCCGGGTGCCGGCGGCCACCCCCGGCCTGCCGTTGAGCACCCGGCTCGCGGTGGCCTCGCTGACACCGGACTGGGCCGCGATGTCCGCGAGCCGCGGGACGCCCCGGTCGGCGTCCCGCGGCGGGGAAAGGGTCACACCGCCCACCAGACGGTGGTGTCGGCGGGCAGTTCGACCTTGCCGTCCGCCGTCTCCACCTCGGCGTTGGACAGCAGGATCCGGCCGGGAGCCGGAATCCGCACCGCTTCACCGGTGGTGTTGGCCGTGCACACGAAGTCCTCGCGCCGGAAGGCGAGAACGCCCTCGGGGGCCTCCAGCCACTCCAGCGAGTCGCCGGCGCCGAGCCCCGGCAGCTCCCGGCGCACGGCGAGCGCCCTGCGGTACAGCTCCAGGGTGGAGGCGGGGTCGCCGGTCTGCGCCTCGACGCTGAGCTCGCCCCATCCCTCGGGCTGCGGCAGCCAGCTGCCGCCCGCGCCGAACCCGTAACTGGAGCCGTCGGTGGTCCACGGGATGGGCACCCGGCAGCCGTCGCGGAACCCGTCCTGGCCGTTCGCGCGGTGGAAGGAGGGGTCCTGGCGCACCTCGTCCGGCAGCTCGGTGACATCCGGGAGGCCCAGTTCCTCGCCCTGGTAGACGTACGCCGAACCAGGCAGCGCCAGCATCAGGAGCGAGGCCGCGCGCGCACGGCGCAGGCCGAGCTCGCGGTCCCCCGCGGTGCTCAACTGCGTGCCGAGCCCCGGCGGGTTGGCGAACCGCGTGGCGTGGCGGGTGACGTCGTGGTTGGAGAGGACCCAGGTGGCCGGGGCGCCGACGGGGCGCATCGCGGCCAGCGACACGTCGATGACCTCGCGCAGCTCCGCGGCGTCCCAGTGGGTGCCCAGGTACTGGAAGTTGAAGGCCTGGTGCATCTCGTCCGGGCGGACGTAGGCGGCGGCGCGCTCGACGGTGGGGGTCCACGCCTCGGCGACGAGAATGCGCTCGCCCGCGTACTCGGTGAGAACCTTGCGCCAGCTGCGGTAGATCTCGTGCACGCCGTCCTGGTCGAAGAACGGCATGACATCGTTGCCCAGCAGCTTGAGCTGGTCGCTGCGGCCGATGTCCGGCAGCCCCGCGGCCTTGACCAGGCCGTGGGCGACGTCCACACGGAAGCCGTCGACGCCCATGTCGAGCCAGAAGCGCAGGATCGAGCGGAACTCGTCGTGGACGGCGGGGTGTTCCCAGTTGAAGTCGGGCTGCTCGGGGGCGAAGAGGTGGAGGTACCACTCGCCGTCCGGCGTCCGCGTCCAGGCGGGGCCGCCGAAGACGGACTCCCAGTCGTTGGGCGGGAGCTCACCGTTCTCGCCCTTGCCCGGCCGGAAGTGGTAGCGCTCGCGCAGCGGGGAACCGGGGCCCTCGCTCAGGGCCCGCCGGAACCAGTCGTGCCGGTCGGACGAGTGGTTGGGCACCAGGTCGACGATGACGCGCAGGCCCAGGCCGTGGGCGTCCCGCAGCAGGGCGTCGGCGTCCAGGAGGCTGCCGAACATCGGGTCGATCGCGCGGTAGTCGGCGACGTCGTAACCGGCGTCGGCCTGCGGCGAGGAGTAGAAGGGGCTGAGCCAGACGGCGTCGACGCCGAGGTCCCTGAGGTAGGGCAGGCGGGCACGGATGCCGTCGAGGTCACCCATTCCGTCACCGTTGCCGTCGGCGAAGCTGCGCGGGTAGACCTGGTAGATCACCGCGCCACGCCACCAGTCCGTGTGGGTGCCGGAGGCGGGGGCCGCAGGGGCAGCGAGATGCTGGGTCATGTCTTCCCTGAGATCGAGAGGTCGAGTGCGAGGGGGGTGTGTGCCGTAGGAGGACTTCGTGTCAGGACTTCGTGGCGCCGGCCGTGAGACCGGAGACGAGGTGGCGCTGGACGAAGCCGAAGATCACCGCGGCGGGCACGGCGACGATCACGGCCGAGGCCGTCAACGAACCCCAGTCGCTGGTGTACTGGTTGACGAAGGTCTGCAGGCCGCCCGCCAGGGTGAGGTTCTCCTCGCCGGTCATGAAGGCGGAGGCATAGGCGACTTCGGCCCAGCCGGTGATGAAGCTGTAGAAGCCGGTGACGGCCAGACCGGGCTTGGCCAGCGGCACGATGAGCCGCCAGAACGTGCCGAACGGGTTGAGTCCGTCGACCCGGCCGGCTTCGTCGATCTCCACCGGGATGGTGTCGAAGTACCCCTTCATCATCCAGGCGCAGAAGGGCACGGCGATCGTCAGATAGGTGACGACGAGGCCGACGGGCTGGTTGAGCAGGCCCAGGCTCGCCAGGAGGTTGTAGAGCGGCACGATGAGCACCGCGACGGGGAACATCTGGGTGATCAGCAGGAGCCACATCAGCGGCCGCATGCCGGGGAACTTGAAGCGGCTGACGGCGTAGCCGGTGGTCGCCGAGATGAAGACGCCGATCACCGTGGTGAGGCCCACGACGAGCAGGGAGTTGGCGAGCCAGTTCAGGAACTCGGTGTCGTTGACGACGTGGTCGTAGTTGCGGAACGTGAAGTCCTTGACCAGGTCGGTGGAGAACGCCTCGCTGGTCGGCTTGAACGAGGTGATGAGCAGCCACAGCGGCGGGAGCACCGCGGTGGCGGAGGCGACGAGCAGGCCCACGTGGAGCGCGACCGAGGCCAGCGGCCCGCGTTCGCCGCGCTCCCTGACCTTCTTGGGCCGACGCGCCGACGCGGCGGACGAGGCGGAGGAGGACGACGGGGTCTTCGGGTCGGTCATGGTGGTCACCACACTTCTCCCTGCTTGCGGAGCGCGCGGCGGTAGACGACCGCGAAGAGCGAAAGGAGCAGCAGAATGATGACGCCCCAGGCCGCGGATCCCGCGAAGTCGCGCGGACTCACGACGAACGAGAGCCGGTAGGCGTACGTCACCAGGATCTCGGTGGCGTCTCCCGGACCGCCCCGGGTGAGGAGGAAGATCACCGGGAACATGTTGAAGGTCCAGATGCCGCTGATCAGGATCACGGTGCTGCTGACGGTCCGCAGGCCCGGCAGGGTGATGTGCCGGAAGCGCTGCCAGGCGTTCGCGCCGTCCATCTCCGCGGCCTCGTAGAGCTCGCCGGGGATGGACTGGAGGCCGCCGAGCATGGCGACCAGCATGAACGGGACGCCGAGCCAGACGTTGACCGTGATCACCGAGAGCTTGGCCCAGGTGGGGTCGTTGAGCCACGGGATCGCGTCGATGCCGCCACCGGCGAGGATCTTGTTGAGGAGGCCGTTCTTCTCGTTGAACAGCAGCCGCCAGGTGAAGACGGAGACGAAGGCCGGCACCGCCCAGGGCAGGATCAGCGCCATCCGGTAGAGGGAGCGCCCCGCCAGCTTGCGGTTGAGCATGTTCGCGAGGACCAGGCCGAGCCCGAAGGAGATCGCGACGCAGGAGACGGTCCAGACGATGGTCCAGGTCAGCCGGTCCCAGAACACGCCGTCCTGGAGGACCGCGGTGTAGTTGTCCAGGCCGACGGACTGGTAGGTCGCCGGGATGTGGTTCATGCCGATGGTGCGCTCGACGTTCGCCTCGTTGGCGTCGGTCGTCGACAGGTACAGGCCCCGCACCAGCGGGTATCCGATGATCACGCCGATGACGGCCACCACGGGGGCGACCATGCTCCAGGCGTACCAGTGGGTGGAGAGCGACCTGCGCAGCCGCCCCGGCGTCTTGCCGGTGTTGCCGGTGTCGCCGGTCCGCCGGCCGCGGCCGCGGGCGCCGGGGGCGTCCGCGGCCTTGGCCAGAGACCGGCTGCTGTCAACAGCCATTTACTTGTAGTCCTTCAGCAGCTTGCGGTAGGCGTCGCCGACACCCTTCGCGCCGTTCTCGGGCGAGGTCTTGCCGCTGAGCACCTTCTCCATCTGCAGCCGGATCGGCTCGAACAGGGCGTTGGCCTGCGGGATCCACGGCCGCTCGACGGACTTGTCCACGGCCGGCTTGAAGAACTGCACCATCTGGTTGTCCTTGACGGACTTCACGTCGTACACCGAGGTGCGGGTGGGCAGCAGGCTCAGCTTCTCGGTGGTCTGCTGCTGCACCTTGGCCGAGCTCATGTACTTGATGAACTCGTAGCTCGCGTCGAGGTTCTTGGAGCCCGCGTAGGCCGCGAGGTTCCAGCCGCCCTGCGGGGAGGCCTGGCGGTCGCTGCCGCCGGGCACCGGGGCGATGCCGAGGTTGTCCTTGTCGCCCTTGAACTCCTTGCCCTGCATGGCACCCTCGATCGACCAGGGGCCGTCCAGTGCCATCGCGACGTCGCCGTCCTTGAAGGCGTTGAGCTGGTTGTTGTAGCCGTCGCTCGCGTCGGTGGTGGCGGCCTTGGAGTCGACCAGGTCCTTCATGACCTTGAAGGCCGCGGCGCCCTCGGGGTCGTCGACGGTGATCTTCTTGCTCTTGGTGTCGAGGAGGTCGCCGCCCTCGCCGTAGAGGTACGGGAGGTAGTAGTACGGGTCGTCGCCGCGCAGGTAGAGGCCGGTCTTGCCGGACTTCGACTTGATCTTCTTGGCGGCGGACTTCACCTCGTCGAAGGTCTTGGGTACCTCGACGCCGGCTTCCTTGAGCATCTTCTTGTTGTAGAAGAGCGCCAGGGTGTCGATCGTCTGCGGGGCGGCGTAGGTCTTGCCCTTGAACTTGGTGCTGGCCGCGGCCTGCGGAAGGTAGTCGTCCGCCTTGTCGAGGGCGGGGGTGCCCTCCAGCGGGGCGAGGTAGCCGAGGTTGGCGAAGTCCGCGACCCAGGCGACCTCGGTGCGCATCACGTCGGGGGCGCCGGAGTTGCCGCCCGCGGCGTTCTTGAACTTGGCGTTGGCCTCGCCGAACGCGACGCTCACATAGTTGACCTTGACGCCCGGGTGGAGCTTCTCGAAGCCCTTGGCGAGCTTCTCGTAGGTCCCCTTCTCGGCGTCGTTCGAGGTGTCCCAGAAAGTGACGGTTCCGGACAGCTTGCCCGAACCCTTGTTGCCGCTGTCACCGTCATCGCCACCGCACGCTGCCACTGTCAGGGCCAGGGTCGCGACCAGTGCGGTGGCCGCTATGCCACGCCGCATGTGAACTCCTTCAACTGATCCCGGAACAAGGGGAGGCGAACCCCCAACAGAGCTGCCTCCTACGAGCCGCACTCGACGCGGCGCCGGGTTGCCAGGGAACGTAACAGGATTGAAAAGCGCCCGAAAGACCTTGCGAGAAATTTCTGCAAGGGCTGCTGATCGTTACCGCCGTGTGTCCTTACGGTTGCTCTTGCCGCGCTTGACAAGCCCCTGAGGTGGCACTGGTCGCCCCTGCTTGCCCCCAGATGTCCCGCAAGGTCCTTGCATGACAGGAACTTTCTGCAAGCTTTCACAACCGGTGTGCAAGACGACCGATCACCGGTACAGTCCCCGCATGACCGCACGGCTCGTCGACATCGCAGCGCAGGCGGGGGTGAGCGAAGCCACCGTCAGCCGCGTCCTCAACGGCAAGCCCGGTGTGGCGGCGGCGACCCGCGAATCCGTCCTGGCCGCCCTGGACATGCTCGGCTTCGAACGTCCCTCACGGCTGCGGCAGCGCAGCAGCGCCGGCCTGATCGGCCTGATCACGCCCGAGCTGGACAACCCGATCTTCCCCGCCCTCGCCCAGGTCATCGCCCAGGCCCTGACCCGCCAGGGCTACACACCCGTCCTGGCCACCCAGACGCCCGGCGGCTCCACCGAGGACGAGCTCACCGACATGCTGGTGGACCGCGGCGTCTCCGGGATCATCTTCGTCTCCGGTCTGCACGCCGACACCACCGCCGACATGGAGCGCTACGAAGTACTGCGCGGCAAAGGCGTGCCCTTCGTCCTCGTCAACGGCTTCTCCCCCAAGGTGCAGGGCCCCTTCGTCTCCACGGACGACCGCGCCGCGGCCCGGCTCGCCGTCACACACCTCGCCTCACTGGGTCACACCCGCATCGGGCTCGCGGTGGGACCCAAGCGTTTCGTGCCCGTCCTGCGCAAGATCGAGGGCTTCCAGATCGGCATGCGCGAACGCCTCGGGATGTCACCCGCGGACTCCGAGCAGTTGATCGAGCACTCCCTCTACACCCTGGAGGGCGGCCAGGCCGCGGCAGGCACGCTGATCGGCCGTGGCTGCACCGCGATCGTGTGCGCCAGCGACATGATGGCGCTCGGCGCCGTCCGGGCGGCGCGGGAACGGGACCTTCAGGTGCCGCGCGACATCTCGGTGGTCGGCTACGACGACTCGCCGCTCATCGCGTTCACCGACCCTCCGCTGACCACCATCCGCCAGCCGGTCCAGGCGATGGGACAGGCCTCCGTGCGGACGCTCCTGGAGGAGATCGGCGGGACCCCCGCCCCGCACAGCGAGTTCCTCTTCATGCCGGAGCTCGTGGTCCGCGGCTCGACGGCGTCCGGCCGGCCGGACCGGCCCTCGGACCAGCACTGACGAGCCCGGTCGAGCCCAGTCGAGCACTGACGAGCAGGAGCACCCGTGCCCACTGACACCGAGATCGACGTCCTGGTGCTCGGCGGCGCCGGAGTGGACTCGATCGTCTACGTCCCCGAGCTGCCGCTCCCCTACGCCGACAGTTACATGGTGCCCGCGATCGACATGCGCGCCGGGCAGACCGGTGACTTCGTCGCGATGGGCGTGCGGGCGCTGGGCCTGCGCACCCATCACATCGACCTCATCGGCGACGACCACGAGGGCGACCTGGTCCGCGCGCTGCACCGCGAACGCGCCATCCCCTTCACCGAAGTGCTCTCACGCGGCGGCACCAAACGCGCGGTGAACCTGGTCGGCCCCGACGGGCGGCGCCTCTCCCTGTACGACAACAGCCGCGCACAGGACACCGACCGGCTGCCCACGGCGACGGTCGAAGCCCTTGCCGCGGTGAGCCGGCACGCCCACGTCTCGATCACGCATCCCTGCGCCTTCGCCCTGCCCACGCTGCGCGCGGCCGGGGTGAGCATCTCGACCGACCTGCACAACTGGGATGGCACCGAGCCGTACCACGAGGCCTTCGCCCACGAGGCCGACATCGTCTTCCTCTCGGCCACCGCCCTGAGCGACCCGGAGCAGACCATGCGCCAGATCGCCGCGCGGGGCCGGGCCGAGGCGGTCGTCGCGACGGCCGGTGCCGAGGGAGCGCACCTCCTCGTCGACGGAGAGCTGTCCCGCGTGCCGCCCGTCACGCCCCCGGCGCCCGTGGTGGACTCCAACGGCGCCGGTGACGCCTTCGCCTCGGCCTACCTCTTCGGCCGCCTGGCCGGCGAGTCCCCCCTGCGGTGCGCCCGCTACGGCGCGATCGCCGGGGCGTACGCCTGCACCGTCCCGGCCACCGGCACCGACGTCATCACCAGGGAACAACTCCTGTCCCTGGCCGCCGAGTCGCCGGGCGGACCGCCCGCCGAACCACCGCGGGCCTGAGCGAGGATGGCCGAGTCCACCACGCAGCGACACGGAGGAAGAGACATGGCATCACGGACCGACGTGCGCACCGGTCGTGTGCTGTACGGATGCATGGGACTCGGCGGCTCCTGGGACACCACGCCGTACGCCGCCGAGGACATCGCCACGGCCGAGGCCGCCGTGGCCGCCGCGCTGGAGGCCGGCATCACGGTGTTCGACCAGGCCGACATCTACCGGCACGGCAAGTCGGAGGCGGTGTTCGGGGAGGTGCTCGCCAGGGCGCCCGGGCTGCGCGAGCGCATCGTCCTGCAGACCAAGTGCGGCATCCGCCTGGCCGACGGCGACCGGCCCGGTCTGTACGACCTGCGCGGGCCGACCCTCGTCCAGCGGGTCGAGGAGAGCCTCACCAGGCTGCGCACCGACGTGATCGACGTACTGCTCCTGCACCGCCCCGACCCGCTGACCGGACCGGAGGAGATCGCGAAGGCGCTGGCCTCGCTGCACGGGCAGGGCCTGGTGCGCCGGTTCGGCGTGTCGAACATGAGCGCCGCGCAGATCGCGCACCTGCGCGCGCACCTGGACGTACCGCTGGTCGCCAACCAACTGGAGATGAGCCTGGAGTGCCGTGACTGGGTGGAGGCCGGGGTGCTGGTCAACACCCCGGCCGCGGCCGACAGCGGCTTCCCGCACGGAACAATCGAGTACTGCACCGCCAACGGCATCCAGTTGCAGGCCTGGGGAGCCCTCGCCCGGGGCCGCTTCACCGGCGGCGGCGAGACCCCGACCGCACGGCTCGTCACCGACCTCGCCGCACGCAAGGGGACGACCCCGGAGACGATCCTCCTGTGGTGGCTGCAACGGCACCCGGCACAGATCGCCCCCGTCATCGGCACCAGCCGCCCGGACCGCATCCTGGCCTGCCGCGACGCCGTGCACCGCGAACCCGACCTCACCCACGAGGAGTGGTACGCCCTGTGGACCACGGCCCGGGGCGCGCCGCTGCCCTAGTTCCCCGTCTCACTCGCAGTAGGTGTCCCGCCCGGGCCGCTCCCCCGTCGCCAGGTAGTGGGAGACGGTCCGGTCGCCGCACTCGTTGCCGTTGGCGAGATAGGCGTCGTGGCCGGTCGAGTCGACCGTGACCATGACGGCGCGCTTGCCCAAAGCCGTGCGGAGCTTGAGGGCGCCGCTGAGCGGGGTCGCCGGGTCGCGCTCGTTCTGGACGAGGAGGATGTTGGACGGGCCACTTGAGGTGATCCGCACGGGTGCCTCCTTCGGCTTGTAGGGCCAGGCGGCGCACGGCATCGCGTTGCGTGGCATCCCCGCCGTCAGGGGGTACTTGGCCCGGCTCTCGACGACCCTCTTCTCGTACGCGGCCGCCGCCCTGGGCCACTCGACGTCGTTGCACAGGACGGCGGAACCCACCGCGACGGCGTTCTGCATCATGGCCTCCGGCGGAGCCTGCGGCGCGGGCGGGACCGTGCCCTTCCGTGCGGCCAGGATCAGTTCGGCAAGGGCGGGGAAGCCGTCGGGGTCGTAGAGCGTGTTCAGCAGGGTCTGGCGCAGGACGTTGCCGTTGAGCTCTTCGGGGTTGGCGCCGGGCCACGGGATCGGCTCACGGTCGAGGTCGGCGGCCAGGCGCAGGAAGAGCGGGCGCACGTCGGCCGCGGTCCGGGCCAGGCGGTTCGGATTGCCGGGCGCCGAGGCCCACTTGGCGAACTCGGGGAAGGTGTCCTCGACTCCCTGCTCGTGCCCGGCGACCCAGGCGCGGGAGACACGCGTGGGGTCGGGGTCGTCGTTGCTGTCCAGGACGACGCGGTCGGTGCGGTGCGGGAAGAGCTGGCTGTAGACCGCCCCGACGTAGGTGCCGTAGGAGACGCCCCACGCGGAGATCTTCCGCTCGCCGAGCGCCGCCCGGACGCGGTCGATGTCACGCGCCTCGTTGGCGGTGCTGATGTGGCGGATGAGGTCGCCGCCGTTGCGCGCGCAGGCGTCCGACATCCGCTGCGCGGTGGCCATGTTCTCGCTGATGGAGCCGTCGGCGGCGGGCCAGGGCCGCAGTCTCGACGTGGCGAGGTCGGTGTGCTCGAAACCGCAGCTGACCGGCGTCGAGTGGCCGAGACCGCGGGGGTCGAAGCCGATCAGGTCGTACGTGTCGCGGACCGCTTGCGGCAGCTTCTGGCCTTTCCCCGAAGGGGTGTCGAGGCCGAGGCCGCCGGGCCCGCCCGGGATCAGGAACAGGGCGCCGCGGCGTGCCTCGGGGTTCTCGCTGGGGATGCGGGAGACGGCGATGCCGATCTGTCTGCCCGTGGGGTCGGCGTAGTCCATCGGGACCTCGACGGTGGCGCACTCCTGGCGGGGGTCGATGCGGCTGCCCTCGCACGGCTTCCAGTCCAGGGGTTCGGCGACGGAGGTAGTGCTGGGGGCGGCGGGGGTCGAGGCCGTGGCGGCTGTCGCGGCCAGTGGGGCGGTGAGGCTGAGGGCGGCGGCCGAGGCGGCGAGCAGGGCTGCGTTGCGCTTGATCTGTGTCATGGGGAAGAGCCTCGCCGATCACGACCGGCCGTCACATCCTGCCAACTGGCCGACGGGGGTGGGGGTTTACCCCTCCTCACCCTTAGGGGACGGAGGGGCTGATGTGGCGGGCGCCACACGGTGCACGATGTGCAACTTAGGCAAGCCTAAGCTAAGTTATCGAGTGATCGCCTCTCCTGGAGGCGCCTCAGTCAAGGAGATTGACGCAGCATGTCCTCACTCACCTGCCGCATCCGCCGTACCGCCGCAGTCGCCGTGGCCCTCGCCGCCGGCAGTGCGCTGGCGCTGACCGGTACCGCCTCAGCGCAGCCCGGCCAGGCCTCCGGCAAAGCGTCCGGCTCGACCGTCGAGTCCGCGCCGCTCGTGAAGGGGCTCTACCAGTCCGCGTACTCCGAGCGGAACAACGTGCTGTGGGCCACCGCCGCGGTGGGCCGGCCGCCCGTCACCAACTCCAGCCTGCTGAAGGTCGACCCGCGCACCCTGAAGGTGAAGGCCAGTTACACGCCTCCGGTCACCAACGCCACGACCGGCGCCGTCGAGGCCGTCTACGGAATCGCCGTCGACGACGAGCACAACACCGTCTGGACGACGAACACCCGCGACAACTCCGTCGCCGTCTACGACCAGCGCACCGGCAAGCACCTCACCTCGCTGCCCGGCGTGAACCACGCCCGCGAGGTCGTCGTGGACACCAAGCACAACACGGCCTGGGCGAGCAGCTTCGGCGACGGCACCCTCGTCGCCTTCGACACCCGCACCCTCAAGGAGAAGAAGCGCGTCACGGTCGAGGGGGCAGGCCCGACCGGCCTCGCCCTGAACGCGCGCACCGGCGCCCTCTACGCCGCCGACCTCAACGGCGACCGGATCATCGAGGTCACCCCGAAGGGCGAGAGCCCGCGCCTCATCCCGGTCGGCGACGGCCCGATCTCCGTCGCGCTCTCCAAGAACGGCCGGACCGCCTACACCGCGAACCAGGCCGCGGGCGGCCTCTCGGTCGTCGACCTCAAAAAGGGCACCGTGACGAAGTCCGTGCCGACCGGCGCGGGCGCCCTGTCCGTCGCCACCGACCGGCGTTCGGGCAAGGTCCTGGTCGCCAACCGGACCCCCGGCAACGTCACCGTCGTCGACCCCGCCAAGGGCGCCGTCGTCGAGACCCTGGCCACCGGCGCCAACCCCAACCACGTGCAGGTGACGGGCGGTACGGCGTTCGTGGTCGACAAGTCCGGCACCGGCCCCGAGGGCCAGGACCAGGCGCACCGCATCCGCATCGGCCGCTGAGCTCGCGCACACGGGCGAGAACCACTCGACGCCCCGCCCGCCACGCGACCGTGGCGGGCGGGGCGTCCGCGTGCGCGGTGCCGGCTCACGGCGTGAGCCGCCGGCCACGCTCACTCACGGCGCCGGGCGCGTCCACCGGACCGCTCGCACGGACCAGCCTCTTGCGTACGAGGTGACTCTGCGCCGCGACGGTCGCGATCACACCCGCGCCGAGCAGCGGCCAGGCAAGGGGGCCTGCGGCGATCACCGCCGTGACCAGGAGCGGTCCCCCGCTGCGCTGGGCCGACGAGGAGAGGCCGTGCACGCCGAGGTAGGCGCCCTGGGCGTCATCGGGGGCGAGCGCGATGGAGAGTTCCCAGGACGCGATGGCGTGCAGTATCTCCGCGAAGGTGAAGGCGATCGCCGCGGCCACCAGGGCGGTGACGGCCTGCCAGGTGCCGCCCGCCACCGACGCGGTCATCGCGGCGCAGCCGACGACGAAGCAGGCGGCCAGCGGTACGAGGAGTGCGCGGGCCGCGTCCGGTGTGCTCCCGAAGCGGGACAGCGGGACCTGGCAGCAGACGACGAGCACGCAGTTGAGGACCATGAGCAGCGGCGCGAGGCCGTGCGGGGCGTCCGTGGCGTGCACGATCCACAAGGGCATGCCGACCTGGAGCACGGCGTCGTCCAGGAAGAGCGCCGCCTCGGTGGCGGTGAAGAGCAGATAGGGGCGGTCGCGCCATGGGTTGGACGGCGGAGCGTGACGCTCGGACGCCGTGGAACCGGTGACCACCCGGGAGGGGGAGGGCGGCTCCGCGCACCGCAGGGTAAGGAGGGCGGCGACGCCGAAGCTGAGCACGTTGCCGATGAGCAGGGCCTGGTAGGCGTGGTCCGTGCCGACGGCGAGGGCGAGCGCACCGGCAAGGCCGCCGATGGCCCAGCCCGCGTTGGACACGGTGCGCTGGACGGCCTGGTACTTGGTGCGCTCGGGGCCCGCGATGCGGGCGGCGTACAGCTTGGTGAGGACGTTGGCCCCGCGGTCGGCGAGGCTGTTCACGGACGAGTAGAGCAGGAGCAGGGAGAAGTTGTCCGTCGTCAGCAACGCCGCCAGGGCGATGGCCTGTTGGAGTTGGGCGCCGATGATGACGCGGGTGACGGGGAACCGGTCGGCGAGGTGACCCGCGAGCGGCGCACCCGCGATGCCGACGGCGCCCGAGACCCCCATGAGCACGCCGACCTCGGCGACGGAGAGCCCGGTGACCAAGGTGAAGTAGAGGGCTGCCGCCCCCATCCAGAGTCCGGTTCCCACCTTGTTGATCAGGGCGATCCAGAGCATGCGGCGGCCGTCGAGACCCCCTGGTATGCGTGCGTACAGCGCGGCCCGCCGACGGCTGATGCCCACCACTCCCCCTTGTTTTCCCACTTGGCCCCGACTTCCCGCGCGACTTCCCGCTTGACGCCTTCTTTTGTACTGATACATACTTGTTTACGTGGCAGCACAATATGCGATCAAGGGTACGACCGCCAAGGGCATTACCTCGTCGGTCGAACAGGCCGTGGCCGAAGGCGGGTTGGGCCCCGGCGACGCCCTTCCTCCGGTACGGAGACTGGCCGATGACCTCGGGGTCAGCGCGGGGACGGTGGCGACGGCCTACAAGGAGCTCCGGCAGCGCGGGATCGTGGTGACGCGGGGACGTGGCGGGACGGTGATCGCGCAGGCGCCCGCGGTCGGCGCGCGCCGGCCCCCGAGAGTGCCGCACGGGGTGTGTGATCTGGCGGGCGGACATCCGGACCCGGCACTGATGCCCGTGCTGCTGCCGCCCGAGCGGGTGGTCCCCGTCCTCGGTTCACACCGCGGCTCGCCACGCCGTACGCGCCTTGAGGAACTGTCCCGCGAGTGGTTCGCCCGCGACGGAGTCCCCGACAGCCGGGTGACCTTCGCGCACGGGGCACTGGACTGCATGGCGCGGCTGCTCTCCACGGAGTTGAAGCCCGGCGACGCGGTGGCCGTGGAGGACCCGGGCTTCCACCATCTCCTCGATCTCGTACCGGCGTTGGGCCTGCGCATGCTGCCGGTCGCGGTGGACGACGAGGGCATCAGGCCGGACGCGTTGACCGTCGCACTGCGGGCCGGGGCCAGGGCGGTGGTGTGCAGCCCTCGCGGGCAGAACCCGATGGGCGGCTCCTTCTCGGAGACACGACGCGACGCCCTGCTCGAAGCGCTCGGCGGCTTCCCGGACATCCTGGTCATCGAGGACGACCACAACGCGGAGATCGCGGGCGCACCCTCGTACACACTGGCCTCCGGCGGCCTTGAGCGCTGGGCGCAGGTACGGACCGTGTCCAAGCATCTGGGCGTCGACCTGCGGTGGGCGGCACTCGCGTGCGACGCGACCACGCTGGCCCGGCACGAGGGCCGGATGCTGCTCACTTCGGGGTGGGTCAGCCATCTGCTGCAGGAGACGGTCGAGCGCACGATGCCCGATCCCGCCGCACGAAAGCTGATCGAGCGGGCCGAACGGGCCTACACCGAGCGGCGCGAGGCGCTGATCGCCGAGCTCGCGCGGCACGGGATCGCGGCGCGTGGAGCGAGCGGGATGAACGTGTGGGTGCCGGTGCGGGACGAGTCCGCCGTGGTCAACGGCCTGCGTTCACAAGGGTGGTGGGTGGCCGCGGGCTCACGCTTCCGCATCGCCACGCCCACCGCCGTACGGATCACCACGGCCACGCTCGACGTGCCGGACGCGGCCCGGCTCGCAGCGGACTTCGCCGCGGTGCTCGACGACTCCGAGGCAACGTACGGAGGTTGAGGCCACAGCACGACAGAATGCGAGAGGCGAGAGGCAGGAGGCGGGAGGCAGACGGTGGATGGCAAGCAAATCATCAGCTGGCGTCGGCTCGACGAAGCGGACTTCCCTCTGCTGCGGCGGTGGCTGGAGCAGCCGTTCGTCGCACGCTGGTGGAACCACGAGACATCGCCCGAGGCAGTGGCGCGCGACTTCGGCCCGGCGGCGCGTGGCGAGGAGCCGTCCGAGGATCTGCTCATGCTGCTGGACGGCGAACCGTTCGGCCTCGTCCAGCGCTCCCGCTTCGCCGACTACCCCGAGTACGGGGAGGAGTTGGCCGGCCAGGCGGAGATCCCCGAACGCGCCATGAGCATCGACTACCTGATCGGGGAGCCCTCGTACGTCGGCCGGGGCCTCGGCACGCGCATGATCCGGGCGGTCGTCGAGGCCACCTGGAGCGACCACCCCGAGGCCACCGCGGTACTCGTCCCCGTGCACGTGGGCAACCGCGCCTCCCGGCGCGCCCTGGAGAAGGCGGGTCTGCGGCGGATCGCCGAGGTGTCACTGAAACCGGACAACCCCCTCGACGACCGCGCCCACCACCTCTACCGGATCGACCGGCCCACACCCTGAAGCGGACGGCCCGGCTCAGCCCCGCGCGGGGAGCGTGATCCGGTCGAGCCGCTCTCGCTGCTCCGCGCTCAGCCGGATGTCGGCCGCTGCGACGTTCTCCGCAAGGTGGTCGAGCGAGGCGGTGCCGGGAATCGGCAGCACGACCGGCGAACGGTGGAGCAGCCAGGCCAGCGCGATCTGCGCCGCGGTGGCGTCGACTTCGGCCGCGACGGCCGCGATCTCGGCCGCTCCGGTCGAGGCCGCCGGGTGGACCGGCCGCCAGGGCAGGAAAGCGATCCCCGCCGCGTCACAGGCTTCGAGCACGGCCTCGTGCTCCCGGTCCAGCACGCTGTAGCGGTTCTGCACGCTCGCCACGTCGACGATCTGCCGCGCCTCGTGCAGCTCGTCGACGGTGACCTCCGACAGGCCGATGTGGCCGATCTTTCCGTCGAGTTGGAACTCCCGCAGCGTGCCGAGCTGATCGGCGAGCGGCACCTTCGGGTCGAGTCGGTGCATCTGGAGGAGTCCGATCCGCTCGACGCGCAGTCGGCGCAGGGCCTGCTCGACCTGCTCACGCAGGAACTCCGGCCGCCCGTTGGTCCGCGCCTCCTCGCCGGGACTCGTGCGCTCGATCGCGACCTTGGTCGCGATGAGCAGGTCGTCGGGGTACGGATACAGCGCTTCGGCCAGAAGTTCCTCGTTGGCGCCCCATCCGTACATGAACGCCGTGTCGATCAGCGTGATGCCCAGCTCGACGGCCCGCCGGGCCACCACGACGGAAGCGTTCCTGGCCGCTCCGGCCTCGGTCGCGAGGCGCATCGCCCCGAACCCCATGCGACCGACAGGGATCTCGCCGCCGATGCGGAAGGTGCTCGTTGTCATGTGTCGTGTCTCCCCCTCGTCACATCGACGACGAACCGACTGCGTGATCAGTTCCCGCCCGTCCCGCCGGGAATTGCGCACCCCGGTGCATTGACGGCCCACGACGCCCGGTTCAGGGTGTTGCCTCCCAAAAGGTCTCAAGCCCCAAGAAGGGTTTCTTCATGCGAAGACGAGTCTTTGTCCGCGGCCTCGCCCTCACCGGCGCGGGATTGACCCTGCCCATCCCCTTAGCCGGCGCCGCCACCGCACGACCCGCCACCGCCACTGCGGCCGCGGCCTGGCAGCAAGTCGCCGCGCCGGCCGCTCAGGAGGCCGCCCACCTCCTCGCGGTCACCGCCGCGGGCCCCCAACTCGCTTGGGCCGTGGGCGAACAGGGCCGCTACGGAGGCACGCTCGGCACCCCGCTCGCCCTCAGCTGGGACGGCTCCGCCTGGTCACGGACCGACCTCTCCCACCTGACGTACAGAGGCGGACTCCGCGCGGTCGCCGCCTCACCGGACGGCACGTCGGCCAACGGCACCGCATGGGCCCTCGGCACGGACACCGCCGGGCACGACCAGCTCCTCGCGTGGAACGGCACCACCTGGCGCGAGACGGACTTTCCCGGACGCGGCGAACCAGGGACACGGCTGACCGACGTCACCGCTGCCCCCGACGGCCGGTTCTGGGTCTCGGGGCGGCACGGTGACCGCGCCGGCCTGATGTGCGGCGACGGCACGACGTGGCGCTGGTGCCGGCCGCTGCCGGACGAGGCCGCGCCCACGCCGACCGGCGTCCATGTGACGCCCGGCGGTGAGGTGTGGGTCTACGGCGACATCATCGCCCGCTGGGACGGCGCCTGGACGGTGGTGCCCCGCACGCTCGGCATCCGGGCCTCGGTGACGGGACTGCTCCCGGTCGCGCACGACGACATCTGGCTCACCGGATTCGCGTACGGCGTGGGCGGACCGCCCGGCAAACCGCCCGGCGTCACACTGCAGCACTGGGACGGCGCCCAGTGGGCCAACGTCCAGGCGCCGTTCACCGTCGGCCTGTTGAGCGGCATCGCGGGGGACGCCACAGGGCAGCCGGGCCGGATCTGCGGCTGGGACTTCTGGGATCAGAAGCGCGCCCACTACCTGCGCTGGGACGGGGCGGCCTGGCTCAGCGAACGCGGGCCGGAGACGCCGTCCACCTTCCTGCCCCAGGCCATCGCCCCGATCCCCGGCACGGACGGCGGCCACTGGTCGGTGGGCACGACCTCCTTCTCGCCATACCCACCCGCCCAGCTCCGCGTGGAACGCTTCGGAGAAGGCCCCTAGGCCCTCGGCGTGATGCCGAAGTCGAAGGCGGAGGTGCCGGGGTCGACCGCCGTCACCCCGCCGTCGACCGTCAGCGTCGCGCCGTTGACGAAGGAGGCGGCGGGCGAAAGCAGCCAGGAGATCGCCTCGGCGACCTCCTCCGGCTGCCCCGGCCGTCCCGCCGGGATGAGCCGGGTCGCTTCGTCGTACGCCGCGTCGGCCCCGCCGTCCCCCAGGCCCGCCTCCTCGGCGAACCGGGTCATCCGCCGGTCGGCCATCTCGGTGCGCACCCAGCTGGGGCACACGGTGTTGGCGCGCAGTCCGGCCTTGCCGTAGTCGACGGCGAGGGAGCGGCACAGCTGGAGCAGCGCCGCCTTGGACGTGGCGTACGCGGCGTTGGCCACGCCGTTGCGCAGCGCGGCGACCGAGGCGACCGCGACCACCGAGCCGCGCGCCTCCAGGAGATGGGGAAGCGCGGCCCGCATCAGCAGGAAGGGGCCCGTCAGGTTGGTGCGCAGCACGGCGTCCCAGTCCTCGTCGGACAGATCGCCGACCGCCCCGCTGCGCCCGACCCCGGCGTTGAGCACGAGCCCGTCGATGCGGCCGTAGGCCTCGACGGTCGCATCGACAAGGCCGGTGACCTCCGCGGGGTCACCCGTGTCGGCGGGGTGGGCCAGCGCACCGGTCTCCTCGGCGAGGCGGTGCAGCGGCTCGGGGCGCCGTCCGGAGACGACGACGCGGTGCCCGGCAGCACGCAGCTGCCGGGCGGTGGCGGCGCCGATGCCCGTTCCGCCGCCCGTGACGACGACAACTCGGCTCTCCGTCATGTCTGTTCAGCCTCCGAACACGGTCGTGAGCACTTGGCCGCGATCATACGTAGGCCGCTCACGACCGTGTTCGGTCGACCTGCCCGAGGGCCCTCGCGGGCCGTCGGCCCTTACTCGTCGATCGCCGCGCCGAACGCCGCGCCCGTGCCCGGCGCGCCCAGCGACTCCGCGCCGTAGGTCCACGACCCGGACGCGGTGATGCCGCCCGAGCCCGCGGACAGGACCCACACGATGCCGTCACCGGCGTTCTCGCGGGGTGCGGCGGCCAGGAGACCGAAGCGGCCGTCGCTGTTCGGGTCCGTCAGGCGCACCTGGGCGCCCCACTTGTCGCCCTTCTCGGCCGCGCCGGGGATGTCCGTGGAGTTCTGGTCCCACGACTTGGCGCCGACCCCCGTCAGGCCGTGCTCGGAGCCACGCAGCACCCAGGCCGCCCCCGCGTCCGCGACCGTGCCGATGTCCTCGCCGGGAGCGCCGATGGCGACGTCCGCGTATCCGTCGCCGTTCGTGTCCGCCACGGACAGATCGGCGCCCCAGGCGTCGCCGCGCTCGGCGACGCCGGGCACGTCCACGCTGTCCTGCGTCCACCACTTGGCCTCGTCCTTGAGGCCGCCCGCGTCGCCGTAGCGGACGCCGACCAGGCCGCCGGTCTGCGTCTCGCCCCCGTCGTCCGGGGAGTTGGGCTCGCCGGTCACCAGGTCGTCGAAGCCGTCGTGGTTGATGTCGCCGGACGCGGCGACGGGTCCGCCGCGCAGGTCGTGCTCGTACTTGAGGCCGTCGGCGTTGCCCGAGAAGTACGCGGACCAGCCGTGCCCCGGCTCGTCGCCCACCGTCACGCCGGACACGACGAGGTCCGCGTATCCGTTGTTGTCGTAGTCGCCGGTGGTGAGCGACTTCGGCGTGATGTCGCGCTCCTCGGCCGCCGCGGCGAGCCGCTTGGTCTCCTGGCGCCGCAGCGGGGCCTGCCCATCGGCCTGCGGCGCGGCGTCGTACGCGAAGAGTTCCAGGTCGTCGCGGTCCAGTACGGCGAGGATGTCGCCGGGTGTCTCGTCGGTGTGGTGCGCGGCGGCCAGGCTCAGGCCGAACTGCTCGCCCTGGGTGGGCTCCTGGGTCTCCAGCCAGTCGCTGGCGTCACCGCTGAGGCCGTCCTTCGAGCCCCACAGGATCGCCACCCCGCCCGCGTCCGCCGTGTCGCCGATGTCCTCGCCGGGGATGCCGACGATCGCGTCGTCGAAGCCGTCGGCGTCCAGGTCACCGGTGGCGACGGCCGTCCCGAAGCCGTCGGCCGCCTCGGCGGCGCCCGCGACACCGGCCGTCGACTGGCTGAACCGGTCGACGGAGGTGGTGTTCATGCCTCTGGAGGAGCCGTACTGGGCGGTGACGAGACCGGCGCCCTTGTGCCCGCTCACCGTCGCCCCCGGGGCTCCGACCAGCACGTCCTCGTATCCGTCGCCGTTGAAGTCACTGTTGCGGTCGTCGGCGTGCGTACCCCCGGGGGTGCCGGCGACGGCGGAGGGGGCGGCGACGATGCCGGCTCCGCTGAGAAGGAGGAATGAGGCCGCGGCGAGGGCGGCCGAACGGTTCTTGCGCACGAGCGGCTCCTGAGAAGGAAAGTGGCCGGGCAGGCGCGAGGGTGTCCGGAAAGGGCCCGTTCCTTGTCCGGCGCCCTGTTCGACACCGGATGGGGCACAAGGGTTGTACGCGACCTCCTGGCCAAAAGCGGGGCGTGTCATTCCTCTGGGATCATGGCCGCGACAAGAACGCCGCAGAACGGGAGAGACAACGCGTGCCCCAGAACCGAGTGACTTTCCGGGTGGCGTACGCGACGGATCCGCCGGTCGTCGCCGGTTGGGGCGGCGGTGAACGGCACGGCGCCGACGACGCGTTCGGCCGCCTCTGGCGTGACCCGGCCGGGCATGAGCGGGACCCCCGCCGCTCGCTGCGTTCCTTCCACATCGTTCCCGACGGCCGGGCGCCGGTCGTGCGGGTGAGCACCGAGCAGCCGCTCGGCACCCGTGCGAGCGGTCGCCCCGCGGTCTACCGCGTCGATGACGCGGGCGGCGCCCCGCTCGCCAGGATCACCTTCCGGCGCCGCCCCCTGCTGCGTCTGGGCCGCGCTCGATGGACCGTGGAGCCCGTGGCGGGGCCCGCGCTCCTGGGCTACCAGGGCCGCCTGGTGTGGTGGGTCCTGTGGTGGCCCGTCGGCCTGCCGCTCAGCCTGGTGTGGGGCATCACCTCGCTTCTGGGGGAGGGCGACGGCGGCTTCGGTGCCCCGCGCCGGATCATCTGGCGCGACGCGTCCCGCCGGGCGCGGCTCGTCTTCCGGGGTCTGGCCGACGAGTACCGGGTGCTCGGCCAGGACCTGGACCCGCGTGTGGTGGCCGCGCTGGTGGCGCTGCACCAGTCCTTCGACCCGTCCGAGGGTGGCGGGGCGCTGGGCTGGTACGAGAAGGCGTGAGCGGCGCCCGGCGGGTCAGCGGGCCTTCTTGGTGACCACGAACCGGTCGATGACCAGGTGGTCGATCTCGGTGGCGAGGAAGCACTCCAGCGCGTCCCGCGGCGAGCAGACGATCGGCTCTCCGGCCACGTTGAACGAGGTGTTGAGCAGGCAGGGCACGTCCGTCCTCGCCGTGAAGGCGCGCAACAACCGTGCGAGCGCGGGGTTCTGCCGGTCGTCGACCGTCTGGACGCGCGCCGTGCCGTCCACGTGGCAGGCGCCGGGGATCCGCTCCTGGTACTCCTCGCGCACCGGGAAGACGAACGTCATGTACGGGGACGAGGTCTTCTTGCCCATCTCGAAGACGCGGGGCGCCTCGGACGCGAGGACGACCGGCGCGAACGGGCGGAAGGGCTCCCGGTGTTTGACCCGAAGATTGATGATGTCCTTGATGTCGGGGAAGGCCGGGTTGGCGAGGATGCTGCGGTTGCCCAGGGCGCGCGGCCCGAACTCGGCACGGCCCTGGAACCAGCCCACGACGTTCTTCCCGGCGAGCAGCTCTGCCGTCCTCTCGGCGGCAGCGGAGACATCGGGCTCTTCCTGCCACTCCACACGGTCCGCGTACTCCCCCAGCACGGCGAGGATCTGCCGTTCGTCGTACGAGGGTCCCAGGTAGGGCGTGGTGACCGCGTCCGCGGGCCGGTTCCTGAGACCGGCGGCGTGGACGGCCGCGCCGATGGCGACGCCCGGGTCGCTGGCCCCGAAGCTGACCTCCATGCCGGTGAACGACGACCGCTGCAGCATCTTCGTGTTGGCCACGCAGTTGAGCGCGAGGCCGCCCTCGAAGAGCAGCGTGTCAAGGCTGGAGGCGGCGGTCAGCTTCCGCACCTGGTGGGCGGTGACGGCTTCGACCATGTGCTGGGCGAACCCGGCGACCTTGACCCGGAAGTCGAACTCCTCGCGCTTCTCGCTGTCACCGCCGAACAATTCGTCGAAGAGCGCGTAATAGGCCCCGACGTCCGCCGGGACGGCCAGAGTGTACGAGCCGTCCTCGTGGAGGCGCACGACACGTTCGAGCAGCGGGTTGTGCTGGGGCGACGGGCCGTAGGCGGCCAGGCCCATGACCTTGTACTCGTCGTTGTTGGGCACGAACCCCAGATAGCGGGTGATTCGTCCGTAGACCACACCGAGCGAGCTGGCCATGTCGACGGTGCCCTCGTCGAAGAGGTGGACCACGCCGTCGCGCAGCTCGCCCATGACGGAGGAGAGCGTCTCGGCCCGGCCGTCGCTCACCAGAAAGGCCGCGTCTCCCCCGCCGGCCAGGTAGGCGCCGCACATGAGGTGGGCCAGGTGATGCGGCACCAGGGTGAGCTTGTTGGGGTCCAGCGCGTGGCCGGTGCGCCGGACGAAGTCGTCGTACACCGCCTCGCGGCTGAGCATCCCGGTGTAGAGCTCGCCCGTGCGCCGCAGTGAGTCGAACTTCTCGGCCACCGGCAGGTCGCAGTCGCATATCTTCGCGATCATCTCCTCCGCCACGGTCGGCGAGAAGCGCCAGGGGAAAGCGACGACGTCGACCTGGTCGAGTGTGACTCCGGCGGATTCCAGGCACCATCTGATCGCGTCGGCCGGGAAATCGGAGGTTTTCTTGACGCGGCTGAGCTGTTCCTCCTCGACGGCGGCGACCACTTCGCCGTCGATGGACAAAGCAGCCGCAGCGTCATGCCCCACCAGAAGATTCCGACCGACACCGGTCGCCCCGTAGAGACGTCCGAAGAGTTCCGCACCCCTGGTGAATCCGTTGTAACCGAGCACGATCACGGGCTTTCATCCTCCTTGTCGGAACACCTTGCCACTGCAATTCAGGCGGTCATAACCTGGGCCGGACACCCGTGACCGAAAGGATCCGTTCGTGGGCAGCAATTCTTCCGCAACTCCCCTGACCAGCACAGTCGTCGCCGAAGGCTTCGACCGCTGGAGCCCTCCGCTGCACAAGGAATTCGAGACCAACACCCAGAACGGGCGCGTGGGCCAGACGCTGGTGAAAGAGACCGAATCGGCGCGCATCTGGGAAACACATCTCCAGCCGGGAGAACGCATTCCCGTTCACCGGCACGTACTTGACTATTCCTGGACAGCGCTCACCGATGGTCTGGCCCGCCAGCACGCGAGCGACGGCAGCAGCCGGGAGATCTCGTATGTCCGCGGGCAGACCCAGCATTTCAGCTTCACCGAGGAGGGTTATCACCTCCATGACCTGAAAAACATCGGCGACGCTGTGCTGTCGTTCCTGGTCGTCGAGATAAAAGACGGGGCCAACAAGCCCCTTCCGCTGGCGGATGATCCCGCCGCCACCTGATCCCGCTCACAGGGCGGCGGAGAGCGCGGCGAGCAGCGCGTCGTTCGCGCGCCGGTTGCCGATGGAGACGCGGCAGGTGGCGGGGATGAGGAAATCGACGTCGGCGACCACGATCCCCGCGTGGTGCAACTGCTCCATGACGCGCTCGTGCTTGTGCAGCCGCACCAGCAGGAAGTTGGCCTCCGAGGGGAACACCCGCTCCACCGCGGGGTGTTCGGCCAGCAACCCGGCCATCCGGTCGCGCTCGGCCCGGATGTGCCGGATGCTGGCGAGCACCCGGCGGGAGTGGGTCAGCCGGTCCCGCACGGCGGCCTGGGACGCGTCGGTGAACCCGAAGGGCACCTGCACCCGCCGCAGCGCCTCGATGATTCCGGGGTGCGCCAGGGCGATCCCGCACCGCGCGCCGGCGAGCCCCCAGGCCTTGGAGAGCGTCCTGAGGACGATGAGGTTGTCGTGCTCGGCGACGAGACCGGCGTACGAGGGCTTCTCGCTGAACTCGACATACGCCTCGTCGATCACGACAAGGCCCCTTGTGCCGGTGACGAGGGCCCGCACCCGCTCCGGGTCGAGCCTGGTCCCCACGGGGTTGTTCGGATCACACAGGATGGTGACCCGCGGATCGGCGGCCAGGATTCGCTCCGTGTCGAGCTCGCACACGTCGTCGCCGCGCAGGGGCACTTCGACCAGCGGCAGGCGCAGCAGGCGGGCGAAGTGGGCGTAGAGCGGAAAGGTGGGCGGCGTGACGCACACGCTCTCGCCGGGTGAGGCGAGTGCCGCAAGGAGCAGCATGACGCCGTCGACCGAACCGCTGGAGAACAGCAGATGGTCCTCTGTGAGGGCGTCCGCGCCCGCGTGGCCGGGCAGCTTCGAGATCGTGCCCAGGTAGGTGCGGGCGAGTTCCGCCGTGTCGAGATGGGGGTACTGGCCCGCGGCGCCCAAAAACGGGTTGGTGTTGCCCGACAGGTCGATGGTGTCGAACCGTGGCTGCCGGCGGGCGCGTGCCGGGCCCGGGACCGGCACGGTCGCGACGGGCGGAGCCGCGAAGCGCGACAGCTCCGGCTCCGCCCCCGCGGTCTCCGGCACCGTGCTGTCCTCTGCGCGCAGCCAATGGTCGAGGGGGATGAACAGGTCGGCTCCGAGGCGGCGCTTGTCGTCGGCGTCCCCCGGGCCGAGGTGGACCCAGTGCAGGCCCGAGCGCCTGGCGTCGAGGTAGAGCCCGTACAGGGCCGCGGCGTGGAGATCGCCCGGCTCGGCATCGTAGGCGTCGGGATCGGTGGCCTGTGTCAGGTGGTAGAGCCCCCGGCCGTTGTGGGACCTGGCGGTGAGCGCGACCTGGACGACGGTGTCGCCTTGGCGGCGCACGAGCATGTCCGTGCGGTCCGCCAACGCGCCGCCCGCCAGGGCGTCGAGGGCCGCCGCGTTGTACGGGTTGTGGCCGCCGCCGTTGCGCTCCGCCCGGCGCCGGTGCAGTCGTACGAAGGCATCGCGCGCCCACGGCGCCCCGCCGAGGTCGCTCAGGCGGACGCGCTCCCAGGTGAGGTCGCGGGAGAGCGTCTCATGGCGGCGGCGCAGGGCGCGCTGGCGCCCGCCGCCCACGCGGGCGCGCAGCACTTCGTCCACGTCCCCGGTCAGCCGTACGACGCACTCGGAATCGGCGGCCAGGGGAACGAAGCCGGCTGCGCGCAGCGTGCGGGAGTCGTCGGTGCGGCGCACGTTGGGCACGAGGATCTGCCGCACGTCCAGCGCCTTGGCGCGGCGCACCAGCTCCTCCACGGCGTGGGCGGAGGGAGCAGGGCTGGTCGGGTGGTAGAGGGCCGCGCCGCCGATCAGGGTGGGGCGCCCCAGAGCTTCGGGGCTCAAGGAGCCGAAAGCGCCCGCTCCTGAGACCAGCCGGGCCAGGGCCCCCACCGGTTCGCGTCCTCCGAGGGCGGCACCGAGCGCCTCCTGCAGCGCCTGTGTGTCCATGGGCCTGCGCATGTCAGTGCTCCCCTCCTCGCGCCGTCGCGTACGGGCCGGCGTGGGCCTCGATGCGGTCGCGGTACTCCTCGAACAGTTCGGCCAGGGTGCGGGCGATGCCGGCCTTCCAGTCGACGGAGCAGTCGCCGATCAGATCCCGGCGGAGGCCGTGGTCGAAGATCGCGGTCTCACGGCTGTAGTCGCTGCGGTCCAGCTGGAGCGGTACGCCGGTGAGCGCGGACATGTACTCGAGGAGGTCGGTCATGCCGACCTCCTCGTCCCCGCCCCAGTTCACCACCCGAGCGGGCGTCCGCGCCGTGCCCCACAGCAGCGGCACCTGCCGGACGAGGTCGTCGGTGTGCAGCAGATTGCAGTGGTTCTGCCCTTGCCGTGGCACCGCGCACGGCTGTCCGGCGCGCATCTGCCGGAACAGGATCATGGGGACGCCGCCGTGGCCGTACGGCCCGTAGGCGATGTTGAGCCGGGCGATCACCGTCGGCAGTCCGAGCGCTTCGGCCAGGCCCCGCGCCACTCCTTCGGCGGCGAGCTTGCCGACGGGGTACGTCGGCAGCCAGGGCACCGCGCCGCCCACGGCGTCGTCCTCGCGGTAGCGATGGGTGCGGTCGGCCCGGTTGTAGACCACGCCGGACGAGACGTACAAGAACGCCTCGGCGGTGGCGCAGTGCGTCATCAGGCGTGCGGTGCCCGCGGCGTTGACGCGCGCGGTCTCCGCGAAGTCCTTGCCGTCGCCGCGATGCACCGCCGAGTGCAGTACGTGGGTGAAGTCGCCGGGCAGGCCGGTCAGTTCATCGGTGGCCATGTCCCAGGTGAAGGTGTGCGCGCCCATCTCCTCCAGGGCCTTGCGGGCGTCCGGGTCACCGAACCGGCCCAGGCACCACACCTCGTTGTCCGCTGCGAGCGCTTCGGCGACAGGCATCGCGACCTGCCCGGTGCCACCCGTGACGAGAATCTTCTTGCCGTGCATTCCTGTGTCCGTCCTTAGCCGAGCGCCTGGCTCAGTTCGTGCCGCAAGGTTGCCTGGAAGGTCTGTACGTGCTGCGGGCTCATCAGGGTGTAGTGCTCGCCGTCGACCTCGATGTACCGGTTGGGTTCGCGCGTGTAGTCGTCCCAGTGGCGCAGCTGGCCGTCCAGCCATTCCTGCTTGGTGCCCTTGAGCGGGGTGCAGTAGAAGACGCGTACGTCCTGGACCGTTCCCGAGGGTTCGTAGGTGCGGCCCAGGTGCACCATGTTCTGCGCCAGGTACACCCAGGTGGTGAACTGCTCCACGGTCAGGTCGAGTTCGATCAGGCGGCGCTTGGGCGCGTGGTCGACGAGGTGGGCGAGCTGGTCGGCCTCGGGCAGCGGGCGCAGGGTCGCGGTCAGTCCCTCGATGTCGGCGGGGGCGATCAG
Source organism: Streptomyces sp. NPDC055099 (assembly GCF_053607685.1). Taxonomy (NCBI): domain Bacteria; kingdom Bacillati; phylum Actinomycetota; class Actinomycetes; order Kitasatosporales; family Streptomycetaceae; genus Streptomyces; species Streptomyces sp. NPDC055099. Next base: position 212,647 of record NZ_JBSGUA010000004.1, read on the forward strand.
CTCCAGGAACAGTGCCAGGTTGATCGCGCCGTCGGTGAAGGTGATCTCGTTCATGCGGCCGGAGATACTCGGCGGCAGGTTGAAGACGCCCACGAACTTGACCTCGTCACCGTCGGCCTCGAGGCGTTTGGCGATCTCGAAGGCGACGGCCGCGCCGTAGGAGTACCCGGCCACGGCGTACGGTCCGCTCGGCTGGGTCCGCCGGATCGCCTCCACGTAGGTGGTGACCATCTCGTCGAACGACGCGAAGTGGCTCTCGCCCTGCCCGAAGCCGCGGGCGCGCAGCGCGTAGAAGGGCCGCTCGCCGGTGAAGTACTTGGCGAGGTTGACGAACACCAGCACCTCCCCCAGGCCGGGATGGACGCAGAACAGCGGCGTGCCGTCCCCGGTGACCTGCAGCGGCACCAACGGGTCGTAGGCGGAGTCTCCGCCGGCGCCCCGTGCGGCGGTCAGGCGGCCGGCCAGTGCGCGCACGCTGGGGGCCTGGAGGAGCGTGGACATCGGTACGTCGTCGATGCCGAACTCGGTCTGTATCTCCAGCTTGAGCCGCAGCACGTCGAGCGAGGTGCCGCCCAGGTCGAAGAAGCTGGCGGTCGCCGGGACCCTCCGGGTGTTCAGGACGCGGGCGTAGATGTCGGCCAGGGTGCTCTCGACGTCGCCCCGCGGCGCCACGTAATCGCCGAGGAAGCGGGTGCTCACCTCGTCGGAGCGGCGCTTGGCGGCGTCCAGGCCGCCCGCCTCGACGGCCGCCCGCAGCCGCGACCGCTGGATCTTGCCGAGGTTGCCGCGGGGTATCTCGGCCTCGGCGACGGGCAGGATCAGCTGGGGCCTGAAGCCCCAGTGCATCACCGTGGAGCTGCGGATCGCGACCAGGGCCCGGTACACGGCCGCGTCGTCGGCGGGGTCGCCCGCGGGGACGAACGCGACGGCGAGCTGCTCCGAATCGGCGCCTTCGGGCCGGATCGGGAAGGCGGCGACGTGGCCGCGCCGCACGCCGTCCAGTTCGTCGAGGACCGCCTCCAGGTCGTGGCTGTAGTAGTTGACGCCGTTCACGATGACGGAGTCCTTCGTGCGGCCGACCAGCGTCAGCCGGCCCTCGGGGTCCAGACGCCCCAGGTCTCCGGTGCGGAACCAGCCGTCGGGAGTGAAGGCCTGCGCCGTGGCCTGGGCGTTGCCGTGATAGCCGTCGGTGACCATCGTGCCGCGCAGCTGCACCTCGCCGGAGCCGTCCGCGGCGATGGGCCCGTCGGTGGAGGCAAGGACCGTGCCGTCGCCGTCCACGATGCGGATGCGCAGGCCTCGCACGGGGCGGCCCAGCGGAGGGAATTCCGTGTCCAGGTCCCGGGCGGCGAACTCCCGGTTGAAGACGCTGCCGGCGCACGTCTCGGTCATGCCGAACGCGGGCACGATCACGTCCTCGCGCAGTCCGTGGGGCGCGAGCCCGTCCAGGAACGCCCGGACGGTGCCGGTCACGGTGGCCTCGCCGCCGGAGATGATGTGCCGCACCCGCGACAGGTCCACCTCACCTGGCGGCAGCGGGCGTTGCGCGAGAGCCTGGTTGATCTGCCCGAACAGGAAGTTGGGCGTGAACGTCACGCTCACCCGGTGGGCGGCCAGCAGCCTGAGGAATTCGACCGGGTCCGCGAGCACGGTGGCCGGAGTCGCCATGACCTGGTCGGCTCCGTTGAACATCGGCAGCAGGTTCGCCTCGATCGCGGCGATGTGGTCGGCCGATATCCAGTTCAGCGACGTGTCGTCGGGCCCCAGGTCCAGCGCCCCCGCCTTCCCGGCCTGCGCGGCGAGGAGGTTGGCGTGGGTGAGCCTGACCGCCTTGCTCGATCCGGTGGACCCGGAGGTCAGCATCAGCACGGCGAGATCGTCCGGGGCGGGCGCGTGGAGTTGGTCGTCGTCGGCCGCGGCGTGGCTCAGCTCCTCCACCGTCACCGCCCGCAGACCGACGTCGGGCAGGTCGCCCTGGGCGTCCTTGGAGAGGATCACCAGCGGGTCGGCCAGCAGCGTGCGCAGGTGCTCCAGTTGCGTACGCCACCGGGTGGGATCGGCGGGCGGTGCGACCGGGCAGGGTACGACGCCGGCCAGGACGCATCCCCAGAAAGCGCGGAAGAAATTCTCGGGGTCGTGGGCGGAAATCAACACCCGCTCACCCGGTGCGGTGCCGTGGTTCCGCAGTCCTTGGGCGATGCGGCAAGCACATTCCCGTAACTCGGCGTACGAGAGGAATGACCCGCCGATGAAGGTGATGCCTCGCGTGGTGTCCCGGGCCGCATACGCGAGCAGTTGCGGGAGCGTCGAAGCATGACGTTGATCCGGCATAGGGGTGACGACCTCCGATCAGAGAAAAGCACCATCGCTGGGATGCGATGCGACTCGAGAACTCGGGCCAGGTCTTCTTGAAAAAACCGCCTGCGGGTGGGCGGATACCGTCAGGCGCCGACCTCGTTGAAGCGCACGATCTCGTCGATCGTCTTCTGCAGCTTCAGTTCGTCCGGGTCGGAGACGATCGCCTGCCCGAATCGGCCGTACGGGCCGATCGACGCGTCGGGCGACAAGGGGTATCTGATTTCGTCGAAGGAGAAGTTGCGCTCGAAATCCTGCTGGGTCAAGGTGTCGTCGCCGGAGCGGCGCAGGAGAATGTATCCGTAAAACCGGTCGGGCACCTGGCCGTCCGGGATGCGCGTCGGCTCCTCACCGAGCGCGAGGCTGATTTCGACGTCGAAGAGGTCGACGCCGAAGGTCAGTTGATTGACCTGCGGGGAGAGCGCTCCCGGAAGCCGGATGGCGCACTCGCCGAACGTCAGCCCGGCTTCTCGCGCGAAGGCCTCCAGGTGGAACACGCAGTCCGGTGCGCCGAGGCCGCCGAGCGCTTCCCCGGCGAGCTCCTCGGCCTGCCGGAACAGGTCCGGATGCAGCCTGCGGTCCAGGATGTGCGCGGACAGGATGCCGCCCTGTACGGCGCTGAGCGGCGAGATGTGGTTGCTGCTCATGGACGACCACTGGAGACGGCCGTTCCTCCAGATGCCGTCCATGTAGACCTCGGGGGCGTCGACGAAGGACTCGGCCACGATCTCGACGTCCGACTGGCCCGGGAACAGCTCCAGGGCCCGCGCGTGCTCTTCGGGAGTACGCACGATGCTCGTCCGCAGTGAACCGGCTCCGATCGCCGGCTTGACGACGAAGACGTCACCCAATTCCCTGGAGAGTTCCAGGAACGAGGTGTCCTTCGATACGTATCGACAGCGCGCCCGCCGCACGTGCGGCGGCAGCTTGCTCTTCTGGAGATATTTGTCCCGGAAATTCAGGGCGACCCTTGAGTCTACGTTTCCGGGGAGGTCGAGCTGCTGCCGAAGAAAGGTGGCGCTGAATACACCCATTTCATGGACGGTGAGCACTCCTGCCACATCACCGACCTGTGCGGAAAGCACAGCCCGCCATACTTCCTGAATGTTTTCGATGTCGGCGACCCGCTTGAAGCGTCGCCCCTTCGGGGCGGCGGAAGGCGCCTGCACGATATAGCAGGGCTCCAGGCCCCTGCACCGGAGAACGTGGTCCAGGTCCTCCCTGTAACCGATGACAATCATCGTCGGCATGCTTGTCTCCCCGAATTAAAGCTAGCCAACCAACTCGTCGCATCCTGTCACACGGGTAACAGCCGTGTGGATATGCATAATCATGATCGTTTGCTTGGCGAGATGTGATTTAACTCACAAGTAAAGCTTTAGTCGAATAGGCATGGAATGATTCATTCCGCCGCAGCTCCACGGATCACAATTCCACCGGAACAGGCACATTGACCCGGAGCGGGAGACAATCGGCGCCGCCCGCTCCGGGCGCTGTCAGAACGTGATTCCGGCGGTCAGCCGAGGGGCCCTGAAGCCGGGAGCGGGGACGCGGCGCGACGCTCGCCCGGGGTCGCCCGGCATGTCACGTCGGCAGCCGGGAGCTTACCGGTGGCCAGATAGGTGTCGGCAGTGGCATCCGCGCACGGATTCGTGCTGTAGACGCCATGGCCCTCGCCCTCGTCGACCGTCACCATGCGCGAGCCCTTCAACTGGCGGTGCATGGCGCGCGCGGTGAGCAGCGGGGTCTGCGAGTCCCACTCGTTCTGCACGATCAGCGCCGGAACCCTGTTGTTCACCTCGGTGGCGGGCTCAACGGGCTTGTCCCAGAAGGCGCACGGCATGATGCCCGCGGCGAAGTCCCCGTACAGCGGATAGCGCGCCGCGTCCCTGACCGAGTCCCTGCGGTACGTCTCGGGGTCGCCGGGCCAGGAGGCATCGCCGCACACCACGGCCATGGCGGCCGAGATGTCGGGCTCTTCGGGAGGCTCGGCGAGGTTCAGGTCCCGCGCGCCGCCACCGGCTGCCTCCTTCAGCCGCATGACCCGTTCGGCCGCGTGACGGACGGTGAAGAACTCCGCCCGCACCAGGTCCCGGACACCGGCGCCGTCGAGCGGGATTCCGTCGACGACGATGGGGTCCCGGTCGGCCCTGGCGACCACGTCCCAGAAGCTCTTGCTCACCGCGGCCGGTGTGTCGCCCAGGCCGTAGGTCGCGTCGTGTGCGGCGGTCCACCGGGCCCACCGCGCGTACGCCGGCTCCGCCTCCTTGGCCCAGACCCGGAACATCTCGCGCCACATCCGCTTGGGGTCGACGGCGCTGTCCAGGACGAAGCGGTCGGCCCGCCGGGGGAAGAGCTGCATGTAGACGGCGCCGAGGGCCGTGCCGTAGGAGACCCCGTAGTACGAGATCCTGCGCTCGCCCAGGACCGCCCGCAGGACGTCCATGTCGCGCGCGGTGTTGCGGGTGGTGATGTGCCGAAGGGTGTCCCCCTCCTTCGAACGGCACTTGTCCGCGACGGACTTGGCCCACACGACGTTCTTCTCGAACGTCCGCAGCGGACGCAGCAGCGTGTTCTCCTCGGCGCTGAGGCCGCACCGGACGGGTGTGCTCCTGCCGATGCCCCGGGGGTCGAAACCGATGAGGTCGTACCGGTCCTTCACCCGCTGCGGCAGATGCCGGTCCAGTTCGAGCGGCATCTCGAGGCCGGGACCGCCCGGGCCGCCGGGGTTCGAGAGCAGGACGCCGTGGCGCTTGCCGGGGGCGCTGGTCCTGAGCCGGGATATCGCGATGTCGATCTTCTTGCCGCCGGGGGCGCGGTAGTCCAGCGGAACCTTCAGGGTCGCGCACCGGAGGGCGGCGGGGGTGCCGTCACCGCACCGCCCCCAGACCGGCTTCTGCTGGGTGTACGGACGCAGGGCCTCGGCTGCCGTGGCGGCGGGCGCCGAGCGGGCCGATGGACTCGCGGCGGCCGGGGCCGCGGCCAGGCCGGGCGCCAGAGCCGCCATCACGCTCACCGCCAACAGCGGTACGAGCGGTCGTCTTTGCATGCGAACGATCCTTCCCATGGACATTGCGGGACATGAGCGATCTTGTCCTGGTGCGCCTGTCCCGCGACTCATCCGGAAGGCCCGAAACTTCTCCAACTCACGTGCCATGCCAGGGGGTTGCGTCTACTCCGTTGGTAGGAGCGCTCAACGGGCCCCGTAAGCAGTTCATATGGCTCGATGCCCGGCGATTACCGCGTTCGGGTGTCGTGTCGGGCCCGGTGCAACCAGAAGGGCGCCCGGCCGCTTCCTCACCGACACAGCATCGCCCGCACGTCGTGAGGAAGCCGCCATGACTTCACCCGCCACCATCCTGCCGACCGTCGACTGGGACGCGGAGGCCGACTTCCTGCTGCCTCCGCCCGACCCGGCGCAGCGTCTGGACATGACCGCCCCGGCCGTTCTCACGCCCCGCGACCGCCACCGCCTGAGCCTGCACGCGACGCTCACCACGGCCGGGATTCCTCCCCACCCCGATGACGCCAGGGCCATCGACGCGCTGAGCACGCTCGACGACACCGTCGCCCTCGCGATCTGCCGCTGGCTCAGCACCCACGCCCAACCGGCGACGCCGCTCACGTGACGCCGCACGGCGCGCTCAGCCCCGGTGGAAGAGGTCCTGCGGGTCGACGCGCTCCCAGCGTGAGCGCGGGGCCGGCGGACGCGGTACCTCACGGTCCTGGGCCTGCCACTCACGTACCAGCGCGTCATAGATCGGAGACTGCGAAACAGCCCCCCCGCCGCCGGTCCTGGTCTCGGCACGGGGCGGCCGCGGCGAAGGGACCCCGTTCCCCGCATCGCTCATGCGCAGTCCAACGATCCTTTCCGCTCCCGGCACTTCAGGAATTCGCCCGCGTCCGGCATGAAGCCCGCGGCATACGCATGCCACGGGCTTGATGGAGCGTGGAGACAGATCACTGACTCCATGGATCGTCTGGGCGCGGTGCTCGAATTGGTGCTCGCACCCATTCAACGCCGCCCCTCGGCGTCAGTGTCGCTCTTGAAAGTGCGACACACGTTTGAGTGACAGATCGGTGCGAGTCGGCCACGCGGAACCTCGTCCGTCCATACTCTCCGCCCGGCCCGGTGGTCACCCGACGTATGCCGCGAGGTGTTCGCCGGTGAGCGTGGAGCGGTCCGCGACGAGATCCGCGGGCGTGCCCTCGAAGACGATCTTGCCGCCGTCGTGCCCCGCACCGGGACCGAGGTCGATGATCCAGTCGGCGTGCGCCATGACCGCCTGATGGTGCTCGACGACGATGACCGACTTCCCCGACTCGACGAGACGGTCGAGCAGCCCGAGCAGCTGCTCCACGTCCGCGAGGTGCAGACCGGTCGTCGGCTCGTCGAGCACGAAGATCTGCTGACCGCCGCTCTTCTCCGCCATGTGGGTGGCCAGCTTGAGCCGCTGGCGCTCGCCGCCGGACAGCGTGGTGAGCGGCTGGCCGAGCTTGAGGTAGCCGAGCCCCACGTCGGAGAGCCGCTCAAGGATCTTGTGCGCGGCCGGGGTGCGTGCCTCGCCCGCCCCGAAGAACGTCTCGGCCTCGGCCACGGACATCGCGAGCACCTCGCTGATGTCCCGTCCGCCGAAGGTGTATTCGAGCACCGCGGGCTGGAACCGCTTGCCCTCGCAGTCCTCGCAAGGGGACTCGACGCCGGCCATGATCCCCAGGTCGGTGTAGATGACGCCCGCGCCGTTGCAGGTCGGGCAGGCGCCCTCGGAGTTGGCGCTGAACAGAGCCGGCTTCACGTCGTTGGCCTTGGCGAACGCCTTGCGGATCGGATCGAGGAGGCCGGTGTACGTCGCCGGGTTGCTGCGCCGCGAGCCCTTGATCGGCGCCTGGTCGACCGAGATCACCCCAGCGGACGCGGGGACGGAGCCATGGATCAGGGAGCTCTTGCCGGAGCCCGCCACGCCCGTGACCACGCACAGCACCCCGAGCGGGATGTCGACGTCGACGTCTTGCAGGTTGTGGCGGGTGGCGCCGCGGATCTCCAGCGTGCCGGTGGGCTCGCGCACCGTCTCCTTGAGCGCGGCCCGGTCGTCGAGGTGGCGGCCGGTGACGGTGTCGCTGGACCGCAGCCCGTCGACGGTGCCCTCGAAGCAGACGGCTCCGCCCGCCGTTCCGGCGCCGGGTCCGAGGTCGACGACGTGGTCGGCGATCGCGATGGCCTCGGGCTTGTGCTCGACGACGAGCACCGTGTTGCCCTTGTCCCGCAGACGGAGCAGGAGCTTGTTCATCCGCTCGATGTCATGGGGGTGCAGGCCGATGGTCGGCTCGTCGAAGACGTACGTGACGTCGGTGAGCGAGGAGCCGAGGTGGCGGATCATCTTGACGCGCTGGGCCTCGCCGCCCGACAGCGTGCCCGCGGGCCGGTCGAGCGAGAGGTAGCCGAGGCCGATCTCCACGAACGAGTCGAGGGTCTGCTGCAGCGCGGTGAGCAGCGGCGCCACGGACGGCTCCTTGAGGCCGCGGACCCACTCGGCGAGGTCGCGGATCTCCATGGCGCAGGCGTCGGCGATGCTGATCCTCTTGATCTTCGAGGACCGGGCCCCCTCGCTGAGCCGGGTGCCGTCGCACTCGGGACAGGTGGTGAAGGTGACCGCGCGCTCCACGAAGGCCCGGATGTGCGGCTGCATCCCCTCCTTGTCCTTGGAGAGGAACGACTTCTGGATCTTGGGGATCAGCCCCTCGTAGGTGAGGTTGACGCCGTTGACCTTGACCTTGACCGGCTCCCCGTAGAGAAAGTCCCGCAGTTCCTTCTTGGTGTACTTGCGGATCGGCTTGTCCGGGTCGACGAAGCCGGACTGGGCGTAGACCTGCACGGTCCACTGGCTGTCGGACTTCCAGCCGGGGATCGTGAACGCGCCCTCGGCGAGCGACTTGGAGTCGTCGTAGAGCTGGGTGAGGTCGATGTCGGAGACCGAGCCCCGGCCCTCGCAGCGCGTGCACATGCCGCCGGTGCGGTTGAAGGTCGCCTTCACGGTCTTGGTCTTGGCCTCGCCGCGTTCGACGGTGATCCCGCCGCTCGCCCGGACCGACGCGGTGTTGAACGAGTACGCGCTGGGCGGGCCGATCTGCGGCTTGCCGAGCCGGCTGAAGAGGATGCGCAGCATCGCGTTGGCGTCGGTGGCGGTGCCGACCGTGGAGCGGGGGTCGGCGCCCATCCGCTGCTGGTCGACGATGATCGCGGTCGTGAGGCCGTCGAGCACGTCGACTTCGGGGCGCGCCGGCGTCGGCATGAAGCCCTGCACGAAGGCGCTGTACGTCTCGTTGATCATCCGCTGTGACTCCGCGGCGATCGTGCTGAACACCAGTGAGCTCTTGCCCGACCCGGAGACGCCGGTGAACACCGTCAGGCGTCGCTTGGGGAGCTCGATGCTGACGTCCTTGAGGTTGTTCACACGCGCGCCGTGCACACGGATCAGGTCGTGGCTGTCGGCGGCGTGGAGCGCAGGCGACTGCGTGGTCTTTCTCTTGGCCGGGCTCATGGTCTCTCCATCTGTCGGGCGGAGCCGCCCGCGCGGTCTCCGTCGTTGTCGCCTGGCTCGATCCGATCTTCGTCGAGCACTACGTCAGGTTCTACTTCGTCGGCGTGATCGCGGCAACGGGTCGCTGCCCTTCCGCTTGGCGGCGTCAGATCGGAGCGCGCGATCGCGGGGCGGCGGCCCTCAGCGCAGCTCCTGGATGCGGAGCATGTTTCCCGCGGGGTCGCGGACGGCGCAGTCGCGTACGCCGTAGGGCTGCTCGGTCGGCTCCTGGACGATCTCGGCGTCCTTCGCCCGCAGCCGCGCGAAGGTGCCCTCCAGATCGGCGGTGCTCAGGAGGATGCCGGCGTAGGTTCCCTTCGCCATCATCTCGTCGATGGTGCGGCGCTCGGCGTCGGTGACGCCGGGGTCGGCGGCCGGGGGCTGCAGGACGATGGAGGTGCCGGGCTGTTCCGCGGGGCCGACGGTGATCCAGCGCATCCCGTCGTAGCCGACGTCGTGGCGGACCTCGAAGCCCAGGCAGTCGCGGTAGAAGGCCAGGGAGGCGTCCGGGTCGTTGTGCGGGAGGAAGCTCGCGTGAATGGTGACGTCCATGGATTTCACGCTAGGCGCGGCCCGGGGGCCGGCGCTTCTCGATTCCTGACCGGTCCGCTCCTGACCGCTCAGGACGTGCTTCGGGGGCGGCACCGGATGGTGCCGCCCCCGATCGCCGCGCCCGTCGTCAGGACTGGGGGCGGCTGCCGTGGTTCGCGCCGTTCTTGCGGCGGGCCTTCTTCTTGCGACGTCGCTTCGAGGACATGGGTACCTCCGTGGTTCCGGTGTTGCTTCCCGGGCGCGAGCCCAGGCGATCATGCACTCCCTACCCAGGACGACGCCGGGTAATGACGTGTCCTACGACACGATGTGCACCACTTGTGGCAGCCCGCGCCCCACAGGCCCCCTCACTCAGGCAGGGAGCGCCTCGACGGTGGGCACGACGGTGCCGAACAGGTCGGTGATGGTGGTCAGCGCGGCACTCTGGAGCGCGGCGGCGGGCAGGACGGTGCCGTCCGGGGCGGTGAGCGCGCGGGTGGCGGTGGCTTCGGCGACGACGGTGGGGCGGTAGCCGAGGTTGAAGGCGCCCTGGGCGGTGTAGTTGACGCACATGTGGGTCATGAAGCCGGCGAGGACCAGGTCCTTGCCGGTGCCTGGGGCGATGCCCAGACCGGCCAGCGTCTTCTCCAGATCGGTGGCGTGGAAGGAGTTGGGGAACTGCTTGACCACGACGGCCTCGCCCACCACCGGGGCCACCTCGTCGCTGATGGCCCCGATGTGCGCGCGAATGTCGTAAGGGGTGCCTTCGCCGCCGTCGTTGAGGACGTGGACGACCGGGGTGCCCGCGGCACGGGCGCGCTCCAGGAGGCGGGCCCCTGCCGCGAGGGCCTCTTCGGCGCCGTTCAGTGCCATGACGCCGGTGCGGTACGTGTTCTGGAAGTCGATCAGGATCAGCGCGGATTCGCTCAGCCGGGGCGGCTGGTCGTCCAGGCCGATCACGGCGCGCAGGGTGGTGGAGGGCTGGTTCGTGTGCGTGCTCATGAGGTGAGGAACCTTTCGTGAATGAGGCATGGCGAAGCCGCGGGGCTCGCCTGTGTGCCTGCGTGTTTGTGTGCTGGGGGGGGTGGTGGGGTCAGCTGGGCTGGATGCGAAAGCGGCGGCGGTAGGCCGCCGGGGTGGTGGCGAGCTGCCGGTTGAACGCCCGGTGCAGCGTCTCCACCGAGCCGAGCCCGGCGGCGGTCGCGACCTGGTCGAGCGGTCGGTCGGTGGTCTCCAGAAGACGGCGCGCCACCTCGACGCGGGCGGCTTCCACGTAGTCCGCCGGGCTGGTGCCCGTCTCCTGCTTGAACACCCGGGCGAAGTGGCGTTCGCTCAGGCACATCCGGGCCGCCAGTGCCGCCGCCGACAGGTCCCCGTCGAGGTGCTCGGCGATCCACAGCCGCAGTTCGTCGATGTCACGGCGGGCGGAGGCAGGGCGGCTGAGGGGCACGGAGAACTGGCTCTGGCCGCCCTGCCGCTTGAGGTACATGACCAGTTGCCGGGCCACCGACAGGGCCACGTCCTCGCCCTGGTCCTCGGCCACGAGCGCCAGGGCGAGATCCAGGCAGGCGCTGATCCCGGCCCCGGTCCACAACCGGCCCCGGTCGGTGCGCACGAAGATGGGGTCGGGGTCGACGGCGACGGCCGGGTGCTCGGCGGCGAGCTGGGCGGCCGTCGACCAGTGGGTCGTCGCCGTCTTCCCGTCGAGGAGTCCGGCCGCGGCGAGCACGTGCGCGCCCACGCACACCGAAGCCACCCGGCGGGCCTGCGGGGCGGTCGCCTTCACCCAGTCCACGACGTCCGCGTCGATGCGGGCGACCGGACCCTTGTCGGTCATGTCGACCGCGCCGGGCACCAGGAGGGTGTCGACCTGGCCGCGGACCTCGTCGAAACTCAGGTCGGCCATGAGCCGCACCCCGGCCGACGTACGGACCTCACCGGCGACCGGTGCCGCGAGGCGGACCTGGTAGCCGGCGCGGCCCGCGGTCTCCCGGCCGGCCAGGGCGAAGACCTCGGCCGGTCCTGTGACGTCGAGGAGGTCGACGTCGGGGAAGACCGCGATGACGACACGGTGCGGAATGGGCATGCCCCCATCCTCACGGCGTCGGCCGATGGCCGCAATGACGGTTCTCTGTCACATCCGGACATCCCGTCCGGCCGTGTCCAGGAGGGAACATTCGTCCAATACAGCCGCTTCCCGCCTCGGCAAGGTTGAGGGCGCAGGACAGGACCGAGGGGCTTCAGCAGCAGCCGAAGGGAAGCGACGATGGCGTACGACGACACCACGACGAACGACTCCGAGAGCGTCCGGAACGAGAGCGTCCGGAACGAAGGCGTGCGGAACGAGGGCGTCCGGGAGCTGGTCGCACAGCTCGTGTTCGGAAGCCTGGCCGCCCAGACCGTGCGCGCGGCCGTCCGGCTTCGGGTGATGGAGCTGATCGGCGACAAGGAGCGCTCGGCAGCCGAGGTGGCCGCCGAGGCCGGGGCGCGCCCCCAGCCCATGACCAGGCTGCTGCGCGCCCTGGCCAGCCTCGGGCTGCTGCGCGAACACACCGCGGGCTCGTTCTCGGTGACCCCCGCCGGCGCCACGCTGGTCCCCGGGCGCCCCGACTCGATCACCTCGCTCGTCCGGATGTTCACCGAGCCGACGATGCTGCGCGCCTGGGAGCACCTGGACGACAGCGTCCGGACCGGTGACGTCGCGTTCGACGCGATCTTCGGGAAGGACTTCTTCGCCCACCTCAAGGAGTCCCCCGAACTGTCCGCGGAGTTCAACGCGGCCATGAGCCAGGCGGTCAGGGCGACCGCCGCCGTCCTGCCGCACGCCTATGACTTCGGCCGCTTCACCACCGTGACCGATGTCGGCGGCGGAGACGGCACCCTGCTGAGCGCGGTGCTCCGCGAACACCCCTCCCTGACCGGCGTCATCTACGACACGGAGGAGGGCCTGGCCCAGGCTCCGGCGACGCTGGAGCGCCACGGGCTCACCACGCGTTGCTCCTTGGCGGCCGGGGACTTCTTCCGCTCGGTTCCCCAGGGCGCCGACGCCTTCTTGATGAAGAGCATCCTGCACGACTGGCCGGACGAGCAGGCCGTCGCGATCCTGCGCCACTGCCGCGAGGTGCTGCCGCCGTCGGGACGCGTGCTCATCGTGGAGCCGGTGCTGCCCGAGGTCGTCGACGCGGAGACCGCCGGGCTCACGTATCTCACCGACCTCAACATCATGGTCAACGTGGGCGGCAGGGAACGCACGCGCCCCGACTTCGAGGACCTGTGCCGCAGGGCGGACCTGACCCTCACCTCCGTGTCCCCGCTGCCGCGGGCGGAACCGTTCTGTCTGCTCGAGGCGACGGCGACACGCGTCACGACCTGATCACGTACTCCACGTTTCAACCGCAGGTGATCTACCGTGTTCCGCCTGGCTCAACTTTGGGGGGACATATGCGCGTTCGCGCAACCGCGGCCGTGGCCGCCATGCTTCTGGCCGCTCTGACCGCGTGCGGCGGAAGCGATGGCGGGGACGGCGACAAGGCCGACTCGAAGTCGGCGGACGACTCGAAGGGCTCGGCCTCGAAGGAGGTCGACTGCGCGGACGAGAACATCAGTCAGGCCGACTGGACGAAGCACTGCTCCGACGAGGGCGCGGGCGCCGAAGCGGACGGAGCCGAGGAGAAGGCGACGGGCCTGAAGTTCGGCGAGTCCTACACGTGGCCCGACGGCCTGAAGGTGTCGGTCGTGGAAGCGAAGGTGTTCACGGACCACGACGCCGAACTGATGGAGTCCGCCGAGCCCGGCAACACCGACTTCCGTGTGCGGCTGAAGCTCACGAACTCCGGCAAGTCCGCCGTCGCCCTCGACGACCTCTCCCTCATCGTCGAAGGCGCCACGAAGGGCGGCGAGGCCTCCCAGACCGCGTTCGAGAAGGGATCCGAACCGCTCGAAGGGCGCCTGGCCCCGGGGGTGTCCGCGACGAAGACCAACGACAACGTGCTGGAGACGAAGTACGGCAAGAAGATCATCGTCACGGTGCAGCGCAGCAGCGAGGCCGCGAACCTGGACTTCCCGGAGTACACCGGAGCCATCACCGGCTGACCTGGAGCGGCGGGCCCGCGGAAAGCCCGACGCCCCTATCCAGGTCCGGGTCCGGGTCCGTCAGAGGAAGCGGCGGATCGGGCGCACGGACAGTTCGCGGGCCCGTTGCAGCACCGAGCGCCGCTTCCAGCGACCCGGCCGGATCAGGTCGCTGACCGTCACGTCGTCGTCGAAGTGCTCGTCGAGCCGTGCGGTGAACTCCGGGTCCAGGACCGCGAGCATGACCTCCTCGTCGTGATCGAGGGAGCGGCGGTTGAAGTTCGTCGAGCCGATGAGCGAGGCGACACCGTCGACCGTGATGATCTTGGCGTGCATCATCGTCGGCTGGTACTGGAAGATCTTCACCCCGCACGCGGTGAGGTCCTCGTAGTAGTGCTGGCCGGCGAGGTGGCTGACCCGCTTGTCGGTGTGCGGGCCCGGCAGCAGGATCTCCACCTCGACGCCGCGCCGCGCGGTGGCACACAGCAGCTCGATGAAGTACGCGTCCGGGGAGAAGTACGCGGTGGACAGCCGGAAGCGCTCCTCGGCGGACTCCAGCATCACCCGGATCAGGGTCTGCATGTCCTGCCAGCCGAGGCTGGCCGAACCGCGCACCACCTGCACGATGGCGTCGCCCTGCGGACGCTGCTCGACGAACCGGTCGCGCTCGTCGAAGAGTTCGTCGTGGCTCTCCGCCCAGTTCTGCGCGAACGCCGCGGCGATGCCGTCCACCGCGGGCCCGCGGACCTCGACATGGGTGTCGCGCCACTCGTTCTCGTTGCGTGCGTCGCCGCACCACTCCTGCGCGATTCCCACCCCGCCCGTGAACGCGCTCACCTCGTCGACGACGAGAACCTTGCGGTGGCAGCGGTGGTTCTGCTTGAGCGGCGAGAGGTACAGCGGCTTGCGGAACCACGCCACCTGCACCCCGGCCCGGTCCATCGCGTCGAGCTGCTCGCTCTCGATCAGGCGGCTGCCGAACCCGTCGAGGAGCAGTCGCACGCGCACCCCGGCACGGGCCCGCTCCGCGAGCGCCTCGGCGAACTGGTGAGCGATGTCACCCTTCCAGTACACGAAGGTCATCATGTCCACGGTGTGCTCGGCCCGGCGGATTCCGGCGAGCATGGCCGCGAAGATCTCGTCCCCGTTGCGCAGGGGCGTGAGCGCGTTGCCCTCGGTCGCCGCGATGCCTATCAGCCGCTCAAGGCGCCGTCTTATCCGCGTGACGCGGTCATCTGTGGACGGCGCGCCCGTCCCGCCGCGCGTCCCCGGGGTCAGCTCGGGCGGTTCCTGCGTACTGGTCATGGTGTCACCTGGCCGGTACGCGAAGGGAGTCATCAGGCCGCGCCCGGTCCGGCACGGGCTGAGCGGCGAGCCGACTGTACCGGTCGTCGTGCCGGGGCCGTCGGGCCCCCGCGCATACACCTCGCCCGGCCGGGCACACGGCACTCACGCCTCGACACAGGGAGCCTTTCGTGATCATTGTCGGCATAGTCGCTGTCTGTATCGTTCTGGCCGTTCTCGCGTTCTTCGTGCCGCGTCTTTCCCGGCACCCCGAGCGGGGGACCCAACGCACGTTGGGAGCCGGTTCACGCGCCGGAAGCAAGGCTCCCGGCATCCTCGGCCGGCTCTTCAGCAAGCCGTTCCGCAGCAGTTCCAAGGCCGTGGGCCGCAGTGGCTCGGCCGGCCGGCGGACGCGCGGCCGCATGCCCTTCTGACCCGGCTGACAAGCACCCGGCGCACAAGGACCCGGCTCACAAGCTCGCCAGGAGATCGTCGAGCGGGGCTGGTGTCAGCTCCGGGTCGAGGGCCTCGACGAGGAGGCGGCCGTAGCGGATCTTGCGGCCCTTCTTCGTGCCGAGGAAGCGCCGCAACTGCTGTCCGCGGGGGCGCTCGTGCTGCGCCGGCTGACGCAGGAAGGTCTGCCAGGCGCGCAGGTCGCCCCCGTCCCGGACGGTCTCCTCGACCCTCGCCGTGCCCAGCGCGCGGATGAGTTCGTCCTCCAGGTCCGCCACGCAGACGAAGAAGTCCCGGCGCGGCGCCCGGGCCCGCTCCAGACCGCGGTCGTAGAAGCGCTGTTCGCCCACATCGCACAGGCCCGCCAGCCGCAGGCCGAGACCGGGCGGCCCGAGGAGCTCGGCGTAACGGCCGATGCTCATCGCGCCGCCCATCGCGACGACACACACCCCTTCGGCGGCCAGGTCCCGGCCGCGCCGCGCGGCCAGCGCCTCGACGGCCTCGCGGTCGCTCGGCCCTTCGAGCAGCACCGCCGTCCGCACGCCCACGCGCACGGCCAACTCACTCGCCGTCCCGCCGGGCCCGCCGGCCGCCCAGTCGGTGACCGCGTCCCGAAACGCCCCCATGTCCGCCATGGGGGCGAGTCTGCACGGTCACCGGCGCCACGGCACGCGATATTCGACGGCCGGATCAGCCTGCCCCGCCTTCGCGGGGCCGCACCCGCGCGCCCTTGTCCTCACCCTCGCCGGTCAGTCCTGCCAGGACCAGTCCCGTACCTCCGGCAGGTCCACGCCGTGCGCCCGCACGTAGGCGTGGTGGCGCAGTCGCGCGTCCTTCATCCGCTGGCGTACCTCGACCGCGCGGACGCCGAGGCCGGGCACCCGGTCGACAACGTCCATCACCAGGCGGAAGCGGTCCAGGTCGTTGGCGACGACCATGTCGAAGGGCGTGGTGGTCGTGCCGCGTTCCTTGTAGCCGCGCACATGCAGGTGCGGGTGGACGGCACGCCGGTAGGCGAGGCGGTGCACCAGCCACGGGTAGCCGTGGAAGCCGAAGATGACCGGCTTGTCGCGGGTGAACAGCGCGTCGAACTCCGCGTCCGGCATGCCGTGCGGATGCTCGCCCTCCGGCATCAGCCGCGCGATGTCCACCACGTTGACCACGCGCACCGCGAGTTCCGGCAAGTGGCTGCGCAGCAGGCTCGCGGCGGCGAGCACCTCCAGGGTGGGTACGTCCCCGGCGCAGGCAAGGACGACGTCCGGCTCCTGGTCGGGGGCTTCCGTTCCGGCCCAGGTCCACACTCCGGCGCCCCGCGCGCAGTGGGCCCGCGCGTCGTCGAGGCTCAGCCAGTCGAAGCCGGGCTGCTTGCCGGCCACGACGACGTTCACGTAGTCACGTGAGGCGAGGCAGTGCTCGGCGGTGGACAACAGCGTGTTGGTGTCCGGGGGCAGGTAGACCCGTACGGCCTCCGGACTCTTGTTGAGGACGTGTCCGATGAAGCCCGGGTCCTGGTGCGAGAAGCCGTTGTGGTCCTGGCGCCATACGTGGGAGGTCAGCAGGTAGTTGAGCGAGGCGATCGGTGCGCGCCAGGGCAACTCGCGGGTGGTGCGCAGCCATTTGATGTGCTGGTTGACCATCGAGTCGACGATGTGCACGAACGCCTCGTAGCAGGAGAACAGTCCGTGCCGCCCCGTCAGGAGGTAGCCCTCAAGCCAGCCTTGGCAGGTGTGCTCGGAGAGGATCTCCATCACCCGCCCGTGCCGGGTGAGGTGTTCGTCGACGTCGTGGATCTCTTCCTGCCAGGCCTTTCCGGATGCCCCGTAGACGTCGTCGAGCCGGTTGGACGCCGTCTCGTCCGGGCCGACGAGCCGGAAGTCTCGCCGCTCGGCGGTGTCGGCCATCACCTGGCGCAGGTAGCCGCCGAGGACCCGCGTCGGCTCGTTGAGGGTGGCGCCCGGCTTGTCCACGTCGACCGCGAACTCCTCGAGCGGCCTCAGCGGCAGCGAGCGCAGGAGCAGCCCGCCGTTGGCGTGCGGGTTGGCGCCCAGGCGCAGCTTGCCCGACGGGGCGATGTCGAGAAGTCCGGCCGCCGGGCGCCCCTGGGCGTCGAACAGTTCCTCGGGGCGGTAGGAGCGCAGCCATTCCTCCAGCTGCCGGCGGTGCTCGGCGCTCTCCCTGACGTTGGAGAGCGGCACCTGGTGCGCGCGCCAGGTGCCCTCCACCGGTTTGCCGTCCACCGTCTTGGGGCCGGTCCAGCCCTTGGGGGTACGGAGCACGATCATGGGCCAGCGGGGTGCCGGGGCGTCCTTGGCGCGCTCGGCGTCCCCGGCGGCCCTGGCCTCGCGCTGGATCGCCGCGATGCGGTCCAGGCAGCGGTCGAGGGCGACGGCGAAGTCCCGGTGGACCGCCATGGGGTCGTCGCCGGTGACGTGCACGGGTTCGTACCCGTACCCGCGCATCAGTTCGTCGAGCTGGTCCTGGGGCAGCCGGGCCGGGATCGTCGGGTTGGCGATCTTGTAGCCGTTCAGGTGCAGGACGGGCAGCACCGCGCCGTCGTGCACCGGGTCGAGGAACGTGTTGGAGTGCCAGGAGGCGGCCAGCGGTCCGGTCTCGGACTCGCCGTCGCCGATGACGCACACCGACAGCAGGTCCGGGTTGTCGAAGGCGGCTCCGTAGGCGTGCGAGAGGGAGTAGCCGAGCTCGCCGCCCTCGTGGATGGAGCCGGGCGTCTCGGGGGCGACATGGCTCGGCACTCCGCCGGGGAACGAGAACTGACGGAAGAGGCGGGTCATCCCCTCCTCGTCGCGGGTGATGTCGGGATAGGTCTCGGTGTACGTGCCGTCGAGCCACGAGTTGGCCAGGACGGCGGGCCCGCCGTGTCCCGGGCCCCAGACGCAGACGGTGTCCAAGTTCCGCGCCTTGATGACCCGGTTGAGGTGCGCGTGCACGAGGTTGAGGCCGGGCGAGGTACCGAAATGGCCCAGGAGACGTGGCTTGATGTCCTCGACGGCGAGGGGGCGTCGCAGGAGGGCGTTGTCCATCAGATAGATCTGGCCCACCGAGAGGTAGTTCGCTGCCCTCCAGTACCGTGCCAGCGCCTTCAGTTCGGCGTCGGAGGGGGGTTCAGAGGGTGAGGCCGGGTACACCTCGGGGTCGCCCATGGCTGTTCCTTCCGATAGATGACCGGCCACGCTCAACGTAACGGCGCGCAGGACCACACGCCTCCCGGAGTCGGCCGGACGCACGTTCAACGCCCCCGGGTTCCCACTCGGAGAGATCTACACAGCTATCGTGCTCGGGCGAACGGGCCGTACGGAAAGCGAAGGGGAACTGGTGGGGACACCGGAAGAGCGGGACACGGCCAAGAGGCTGCGGGCGATCAGTGACGAGCTGTCGGACCGTTTCTACGAGCGGGCCGACGTGGTGCGGACGCTGGTGGTGACGCTGCTCGCCGGACAGCACTCGCTGATCCTCGGACCGCCCGGCACCGCGAAGTCCGAGATGGCCCGCGAGCTCACGGGCAGGGTCGACGGCGCGTCGTACTGGGAGATCCTGCTGTCGAAGTTCACCGCGCCGACGAGGATGTTCGGTCCCGTCGACGTCGCCGCGCTGGCCAGGGGCGAGCACCGCCAGGTCTACGAGGGCCGTGCCACGACCGCGCACGTGGCGTTCATCGACGAGATCTTCAAGTGCTCCACGGCGGCCCTGAACGAGACCCTTGGCTTCCTCAACGAGCGGATCTACCACCCCGAGAGCGGCGGTGAACCGATCCGCTGCCCGCTGATCGGGGCCATCACGGCGAGCAACGAACTGCCCGCCGGGGAGGACTCCGCCGCGATCTACGACCGGCTCCTCGTGCGGATCGAGGTCGGCTACCTCGCGGACCCCTCGAACTTCGCCGCGCTGGTGCGCTCGGCCGTCGGCCGCCCCGCGGCGCCGCACCGGACCACGGTCGCCCTGGGCGCGTTGCAGCACGCCGTGGCCGAAGCCGTCCCGGCCGTGGACGTCCCTGACGCGATCGTGGACGCGGTGTGCACCCTGCGGGCCGCCCTGCGCCGCAAGGAACTCATCGCCTCCGACCGCCGCTGGCGGCAGGCGGTGGGGCTGCTCCAGGCGTCCGCGTATCTCGACGACCGCCCGGCGGTGGCCGAGAGCGACCTGTCGGTCCTGACCCATGTGCTGTGGGACTCCCCCGCCGAGCGCCCGACCGTCGAGCGCGAGGTGCTGCAACTGGTCAACCCCGACGCGAAGGAGGCGCTCGAACTGGCCGACGCCATCGAGGAGATAGAGACCCAGCTCGACGCGATGGCCGGGCAGTCCCGCGAGGCGCTGAGCGACTGGGTCATCAAGAAGGCCCACAACAAGCTCGCCATGGCGGGAAAGCGCCTGGAGACGCTGCGCGCGGAGGCGGCGGGCGCGGGCCGTTCCACCGCGGCCATCGACCGGGTCACCGGCCGCCAGCGCGCCGTCCGCGCCCGCGTTCTCACCGAGGCACTCGGCGTGGACGCGAGCATGGTGCAGGCCCAGCTCTGACCCCGGGGGCGGACGCATGGACGAGACGCCGAGCAGGCTCGACGAGCTGACGCAGCAGGCCGGGAGATGGCTCGGCGCTGCGGCCCCCGGCGCCGAGCGGCACACCGCGGCCGTGGTCGCGGACCGGTTCGAGCAGATCGCGTGGCGCGACACCCTTGAGCAGTCGGCCGGACTGCGCGAGCTCGCCGAGGAGCTGAACCAGCGGTACGCCGATGCCACGGACCTCCTGACCGACGTGTTCCTGGCCGCGTACCAGGCAGGACCGCGTCTTCACGAGCGTGCGCGGATGGCCCCCTCACGGCTGGTCAACCACCAGGTCATCGCCTCCCTGATGGAGTCGCCGGAGTTCGCCGAGCTGCACCGGGAGACGGCCGGGGACCCCTACGCCGCCGCCATGGCCGTCCTCGCCCAGGCCCCCGCGCTGCGCCGACTCCTCGACCGCTCCCGCGAGGCACAGGAGCGAGCCGAGCGCGCGGACAAGGCCGAGCAGGGCGCCGGGGAGGCGGCGGCCGCCGTGGACGAGGCCCTCCGGCAGGCCGCGGACGGGGCCGACGAGCAAGGCTCCGTGCCCGCCCCTGCCGCGGACTCCCTCCGCGCGGCGATCGAGGCCGCCGAGTCCGCAGAGGCGGCCGCGCGGAAGGCATCCCGGGATGCCGAGCAGGCTCTCGGGGCGGCGGCTCCCGGTGTCCGAGCCGCGACGCAGGGCGCGGCGGCGCGCGCTGCCCGGGCCGTGCGGGACGAGGCCGCCCTGATGCGGGCCTGGGGCGTCGGCCCCGGCGAACTCGAACGGCTGCCGTTCGAGCAGCGGGCCCGACTCGCCGAACGCCTGCGCACCAGCCGCCTCGCGCGGTGGGCCGAACTGATCGGCCGCTTCCGGCAGATGGCCGACGGCGAACGCGCCCGCAAGGTGGAGAACGCCAACGGCGAACTGATCGGCGTCACACTCGGCGACGACCTCTCGCGCGTGATCCCCTCCGAACTCGCCAACCTGGGCCTGCCCGAGCTGCGGGCGGTGTTCGCCGCGCGCTACGCCGCCGGGGAACTGATGCTCTACGACAGCCAGGGCGAGCAGAGCACCGGCAAGGGCGCCGTCATCGCGTGCGTGGACACCTCGCACTCCATGTACGTGGAGGGTCCGGGCGGGGTCACCCGGGAGGCGTGGGCCAAGGGGTGCGCCCTGGCCCTCCTCGATCAGGCCCGCCATGCGGGACGTGACTTCGTCGGCATCCTGTTCGCCGCCGCCGACAAGCTCCAGGTGTTCCGCTTCCCGGCCGCGGAGGGCGCCGACATCGCCCGCGTGCTCGACTTCGCGGAGACCTTCCTCGGCGGCGGGACCAGCTACCAGAGGCCGCTGTCGGCGGCCGTCGGGCTGCTGGAGGAGGAGTTCGACGACGCCGCCCGTGCGCGCGGCGACATCGTGATGCTCACCGACGACGAATGCGGCGTCACCGAGGAGTGGATGCGCGGCTGGAACAGCGCCCGGCACCGGCTGGGGTTCCGCGTCTTCGGCGTGGCCGTCGGCGCCCCGCCCGCCGCCGAGGCTGGCTCGGTCCTCGATGCGCTGTGCGACAACCTCCGCGCCATCGAGGACCTCACCGATGTCCACGCGGCCGCCGATCTGTTCCGCGTGATCTGACCGCCGTCACGCGCGGAGCACCCGCCTGGAACCCGTCGCGGAGGGCGGGCGTCCGATGCGGGCTAGGGAGTGATCGCCACCGTCGCGCCCCGCGAGGCCCGCTTGCCGCCGGTTTGGTAGGTGGCGGTCAGTTCGAAGCTGCCCGAGGCATCCGAGGGCACGGTGACCGGGACCTTGACCGTCGCCCCTTGGCCGGGGTCGAGCGCGGGCACGGTGACCTGGCGCGTCGTCCACCCGTCGGGCACCGTGAGATCGAGGGTGCCCTGAGCGCGGGGCGTCTCCATCCGGTTGACCACCCTCACCTCCACCTTGCCCCTCACGCCCGCCCTCAGGGTCGCGGGCGGGGCGATCGTGATGTCCGCGCAGGTGCCGCCCAGCCAGTCCAGGTCGAAGGCCGCGTAGGTGATGTGGGCGTAGCCGCCGCGCTCGTAGAGCAGTCCGACGCGCCCGTCCGGGAGCTTGGTCAGCGTCGAGTAGGCCGCGGCGCCCGGGTCAACGACCTTTCTGACCGGCCACGTCCTGCCGTTGTCGCAGGACATCTTCACGGTGAGGTTGCGCCGCTTCGTGGTGTCCTCGGTGTTGCTGAACAGCAGCCATGAGGACCGTGGGTGCGAGGCCGGGGCTCCGGGCTCGTACCGCATGATCGAGGCGTTGTTCGCGGGGTCGATGAGCCGTGTGTCCTGTTCGAACGGAGTGTAGGTGACGCCGCCGTCGGTCGAGTACGCGATCGTGCGGTAGGGCTTCGATCGGTTGTTGAGCATGATCCTTCCGTCGGACAGCTCGACGGTCTTGTTCTCGTCGCCGCCGGGACCGACCGGGTGGCCCATCTTCCAGGTGGCCCCGTGGTCGTCGCTGTAGGCGCTCGCCGCGTAGTTGGCGCCGTCGATGCGGATCGCGTACTGCTGGACGAGGCGCCCCTTGTGCGGGCCGTGCCGCAGTTGGATGCCCTCGCCCGACGCCGCGAACATGCCCGCCCAGGAGGGGTCCTTGAGCTGTTCGGTGAGGCGCCGGTGGGTCCAGGTCATCCCGTCGTCGTCCGAGTAGCTGTAGTCGGCCTGGAGGATGTCGGGGTCGCTCGCGTCGTTGCCGGTGCCCGAGCCGGGGAACCCCTGGTTCACCGAGGAGGCGTAGAACACGAAGATCCGGCCGGTCGTGCGGTCGACGAGCAGGCTCGGATCGCCGTGCCCCTTGGGCGCGGGGTCCTTGCGCACCACCTGCTGCGCCTGCCACGTCTCGCCGCCGTCGGTGCTCCGGCGCAGGACGACGCCGAGGTTGCCCGGCAGGTCACCGAGGGAGGGCCTGGCGTCGTAGGCCGCGAGCAGGGTGCCCCGCACCGAAGTGGTCAGGGCGGGGATGCGGTAGTGGGGCGAGCCCACTCCGTTGGTGGTCAGGTCCTGGGAGGTCAGCTCGCCCGGGGCTCCGGGGTCGCCGTGTGCGGTACCGGTCGCGGTGACGACGAGCGCCGCGGCGGACAGCAGGGCGAGGGGGATTCTTCGCTGCATGGACGGTCATCCTTGGGTTCCGCGGGGTCCCGCGTGGTGGTCGTAGGCGCTGGAGCCAGGTGGAGCGCAGGCGGGTCGCGTCCATCGTCGCGATCAAGAACGGCGCCGGAGCGGTGACGCGCGCGGCCGAAACAAACAGGGCGGCGTCGCGGCACGGCAGAACACCAGGCCACCGAGACGACAGCAGACGTCTTATGCCGGACGGGGCCTACGCGGATGGGGTCGCGCTGCGGCTGATCAGCCGTATGAGGTTCCGCGTCACGCCCCAGGCGACCAGGAGGGAGAGACAGAGGAGAACGACGTCTGCCGCGATGTGCGCGAGACCGGAGGCCGCGGTCCGCCCGATCACGATCGACCCGGTCAGGCTGACCAGCCAGCCCACCACGGTCAGCGGGGTCGCCGCCACGGCGACCGGCACCCCGCCGAGCCCCACCGCACCGGCATCCACATCCGCGTCGAAGCTGTCGGCATCGGCGCCGCCGAGCGCGACGAGCAGCCAGAAGCACAGGACCACGGGCAGCGCCGCACTGAAGAGAATGGCCGGGAACCCGGCGACGGCGTGAAGGAACTCCCCCATCGCTCCCCCTCGCCTCCGCCGCGGCTCAGGTCCTGGTGCCGGATCCCGCTCACGCGACCCGGCACCAGGACCGGCCCCCCGTTCCTGCGCTGCTCATACTGGTCGGCGGGGCAGCTTCGGCGCATTGCCGTATCCCGGCAGTCTTTACGCGTTGTTGATGCCGGACGCCCGGAATCTTGGCGCCGTCCGGCGCGCGGAGCGGTGAATCGTTCCTCGAATCACTGACCGGCCAGCGAAGCTGAGGCCGGTTTCCACTATGCTTCGTCGCACAACCGCCTGCGCCGAGACGCGATCCGGTGCGCATGCCCCACCGGCGCCCCCTCGTCCTGTGCCCCGTCAACCGGGAGAAGCTCGCTGAGGCCGACGCGGTCTGACGGAGGGAGTGTCATCGATATGGGTCTGAGTCCCGAACCCGATCGCTGGTCCCGGGATGCGGCTCATGCGGGTTCCGAGTTCATCGAACTGCTCGAAGTCATGTGGGAACAGGGACGTGAGGCCGTCCCGACCGGGCCCGTGTCCCCGTCCCAGTTGCGCGTGCTGTACGCACTGGACCGCGAGGAGGGCATCAACCTGCGCATGCTCTCCGAGGCCCTCGGATCGGCTCCCCCCTCGGTGAGCCGCCTGTGCGACCGACTCCAGGCCACCGGGTTGATCGAGCGCACGCCCAGTCCGGTCAGCAGACGGGAACTGGAGCTACGCCTCACCGGCCACGGCAGGGCCTACCTCGCCGACCTGCGCAAGCGGCGCGAGAGCATCCTGATGGCCACCATCGAGGCCATGCCGCCCAAGGCGCGCCGCGCCCTGCTCGAAGGACTCAGGGGCTTTCGTGAGGTGGCGACGGCGTCCGACAAGGACGACGAGGGGGCCAGAACCTGGCGCTCGGTCGGTTAGACCACACCGCTGAGCGCTCAGGCCGGCCCGCCCTCGGCTCTTTACTGCCGTCCGAACCAGTCGAGGCAGACCACGAGAGCGTCGTCCTCCAGGGGCAGCGCACCCCGGTACTCCGCGAGATCACGCAGCACCGCCTGCGGCACCTGCGCCGCGGGAAGCAGGCGGTGCGCCGACAGGGACCGCGCCAGCGCCCGCTCCCCGTACCGCTCGCCCGCCTTCGAGACGCTCTCGTAGACCCCGTCGCTGCTGACCAGGATGCGGTCACCCGGTTCCAGGCGCAGACGCTCCGCGACGTAGGCCGTCTCCTCGAACATGCCGAGGGGGAGCTGCGCATCGAAGTCGACGGGCTCGACCGTCCGGTCGCGGTACCTCCACATGCGGGGCGATCCGGCGTCGACGACCTCCACCTCGCCGGTGGCGAGATCGAAGCGCAGCAGCAGGACGGAGGCGTGCAGCTCGCCGCGGTACTGCGCGTAGACGGCCTGGTCGGCGAGGCTGGCCTGACCGGCCAGGTCGAGTCCCGCGCGGCGGGCGTTGCGCAGCGAGCTCACCACGAGATTGGTCAGGAGCGCCGCCTCCATCCCCTGGCCCATCCCGTTGGTCACGGTGAGCGTCAGGTGCTGCGAGGAGACCGACCAGTCGAAGTTGTCGCCGAAGATCGCGTACGCGGGCTCGAGGTGGGCGCCGAGCTGGAACTCCGGACGCGACACCGAGCGGCCGGGCAGCAGCTGCCACTGCATCTCGGCGGCGAGCGTGAGGCGGACGGCCCTGCGCGCGAGGAGGTACAGATCGGTGTCGCGTTCGGCGACCAGGATCTCGTGGCCCAGCGCCTCGCAGACGCGCTGGATCTCCGGCAGGTGCGCCAGCTCGAAGCGGCTCTCGGGGATGGTGACCGTCAGTACACCCATGCGGTCCCCCCGGACCGTCACCGGCAGATGTATCGTCGCCGCGCCCTCGCCGCCCTTTGACTCGACGCGAGGTTCCTGGGCGCCGAAGGCCCTGCCCTGCGGACTGTCGTGGATCGGCACCGGCTCGGTGGTGAACGGCACTTCCTCCACCATCTGCAGGGTGGTCAAGCCGTAGTCGGCGAGCCGCAGTTCCACCTTCTCGGCGCCGTACTCCTCGCGCAACGCCCCCGTCACGACATCGAGCAGCAAATGGGGCGCCGCGTTGCGCAGCGCCCGCTCGACGGCAGCGAATCTGTCCACGTGATCCTGCTTCTCGTTTAGCCACGCCGAATTGAAGGCCCGGCCGACAGCCTCCCCGCTCCGTCGGCCTTCGGCGTTCGGGGACATGCACTCAGTCCAACACGGCGCGCCCGAAGAGTCACTCCGGTGGCTGAGGCTGTCAGGTTTGGGCGAATGCCAGGCCGAAGCCGGGCAACCTCCCACATCGTACGATGCACGGAGACAACTATTTCCCCACAGCAAGAAAATTTGGGTTAACGCACATGCATGACTTGAGCCGGGGCAGGGGCGGTACGAGGAAGCTTCGTACACCAGGGGAGGTAGAGACATGTCACTGATCTCTGAACAGGCTGCCGAGACCGCACATGCGGACGAGACGTCGGCCGCGCTCGACGCGCATGCCTCGACCGAGGCGTCCGCCATTGAGGGTGATCTGCCGTGGATCGAGGACACGGACAAGGTCGCCCCCAAGGATGCCCGGGCGCTGTCGAAGATGTTCTTCGACCGGCTGCAGACCTTGGAAGAAGGCACGCACGAGTACCAGTACGCACGCAACACCCTTATCGAGATGAACCTGACGCTGGTGCAGTTCGCTGCCCGGCGGTTCCGCAATCGCGGCAACGGCGACATGGAAGAGATCATCCAGGTCGGCACCATCGGCCTGATCAAGGCGATCGACCGGTTCGACCTCAGCCGTGAGGTCGAGTTCGCCACGTTCGCCGTTCCTTACATCCTCGGCGAGATCAAGCGGTTCTTCCGCGACACCACCTGGGCCGTGCATGTGCCGCGCCGCCTCCAGGAGCTGCGTGTGGAGCTCGCCAAGGCCAAGGAGGAGCTCTCCGCCCATCTTGACCACGACCCGACCGTCAAGGAGCTCGCCGAGTACCTGGACCTGACCGAGCAGGAGGTCATCGACGGCCTCGTCGCCTCGAACGGCTACACCGCGGGTTCCCTGGAGGCGCCCACCGACGGCGGTGAGAACGCGACCACGCCGACGCGGACGCTGGCCGATGTGATGGGCGGACCCGACCCGGCCATGGAGGCGGTGGAGAATCTGCACACCCTGGCACCGCTCCTCGAAGAGCTCGACGACCGGGAGCGCCGCATCCTCGAACTGCGCTTCGGCCAGGAGATGACGCAGTCGCAGATCGGTTCCGAACTCGGCGTCTCCCAGATGCACATCTCCCGCCTGCTGACCGGCACCCTGAACAAGCTGCGTAGGGGCATGCTGGCCTGACGCCACGGCCGGCCGGCGCACCTGGACGCCACGTACTCGCCAGACCCTTTCACCAGACAGCCTTAACGACACGACACCAACTGCGGGCCCCGGAGCGCCATCAGCGCTCCGGGGCCCTTGCCGCGCCCGCGCTCGCCGCTCCCACGCATCCCAGCGCGACCCACTGCGTGACGCCCAGGTCCTCGCCGAGGACCAGTACGCCCGCCAGGCCCGCGCTCGCCGGCTCCAGACTGATCAGCACGCTCACCGTGCGGACCGGCAACCGCCGCAGGGCCGCCAGTTCCAGGGAGTACGGGATGACCGCCGAGAGCACGGCCACCACGGCCGCCGGCAGCAGGATCGGAAGGGCAAACAGATCGGCCCCCTGGTCCGCCACACCCAGCGGGAGTGTCAGCACGGCCGCCCACGTCACCGCGAGGGCCAGCGGACCGCCCCCCGCGCTCCTGTCGCCCGCTTTCTTGCTCAGGAGCAGGTAGGCGGCCATCGATGCCCCCGCGGCCAGCGCGAGGAACACCCCGGGGAGCGGAAAGCCGGAACCGCGGGGGACCTGGAAGAGGAACACCCCGCAACCGGCAAGGACGGCGCAGCCCACGTCACGCACACGACGCGAGGTCAGCACGGCCAAGGTGATCGGGCCGAGGAGCTGAAGCGCACTGGCCAGTCCCAACGGCAGCAGAAGCAGCGCGGGATAGATCAGGTTCATCCCGGCGATGGCCGTCCCGAAGCCTAGGACCAGGGCCGCCTCCCTACGGCTGCGCGGCAGCGAGGGGCGGTAGAGGAGCAGCAGGAGCACCGCCGCCAGACCGAGGCGCAGGGCGACGGCCCCGGACGCACCGACGGCGTCGGCGAGTTGCCTGCCGAAGGCCTGCCCGAACTGAAGGCTCAGCACGCTGCCGAGCATCAGCGCGGGAGCGGGAAGCTTCGTCATGCCTCAAGGCTCTGCACCCCGACCGTGCACGTCCAGCAAATGAAAATGCACGAAACCCTTTAGCCTTCGCTACATGATTGACCACCGGCTGTACGTCCTTCAAGCGCTCGCCGAGCACGGCACGGTCACCGCGACCGCGGGGGCCCTGCATCTGACCCCCTCGGCCGTCTCCCAGCAACTGCGTCTGCTTGCCCGTGATCTGGGGGTCGAACTGCTGCGCCCCGAGGGGCGTCGCGTACGCCTGACACCGGCCGCGCACATCGTGCTCCGGCACGCCGACGCCCTGCGGGCGCAATGGGAGGCGGCCCAGGCGGAATTGGCCCGACAAGGCGCGGGAGCCCAGGGCGCCCGCGGCACGCTGCGGATGTGCGGGGTGTCCTCGGCGCTGGCCGCGCTCGGCGCTCCGGCCGCTGCCCGGCTGCGGGAGACCCACCCGCTGCTGGAGACGCTGATCGTCGAGGAGGAGAGCGCCGAGTGCTACCGGATGCTCCTGGCCGACGAGACCGACGTGGCCCTCGTGCTGCCAGGCCCCGACGCACCACCCGTCACGGACCCCCGCTTCGAGCAGTCCCCGTTGCTGACCGACCGCCAGGACCTGCTGGTTCCGGTCGGGCACCGGCTCGCCCGGCCCGAAGGAGTCGGACTCACGGAAGCCGCCGGGGAGTCATGGCTCGTCAAGAAGGCGAACAACGACACCTACCCGCTGGTGATGGCGGCGTGCACGGCGGCCGGCTTCACGCCGCGCGTCACCCATCAGGTCAAGGAGTGGTACGCGGTCTCCTCGCTCGTCGCCAGGGGGTTCGGCGTCTGTCTCATGCCGAGGATCGTGCCGCTCCCCCAGCACACGGTCACCCGGGTCCCGTTGCTGGGCACGCCCGTTCCCGCGCGCCGCTTCCTGACCGCCGTACGGCGCGGCAGCGCGTCCCACCCTCTGGTGGCGGCCGGACTGCACGCTCTGGGTGAGGCGGCCACCGCTCACACAGAGGCGTCGGCAGAGTCCGCCGGGAAGTGAGCCTCGCCTCACCTGGGCTTCGATTGATCTGATCTTCCACGGGCACACGGGCGGAGCGATGGACGCACCGCGCCCCGAGAGAGGATGCTCATGCTGCTGGCACACCCCGTGGTCCTGGCGGATCTGGTGGAACGTTACAAGGCCCTGGCCGTGCTGCGGGCCGACCAGGGAAGTCCCGAAAGCCGCCAGGAGTACGAAGACGTCGCCTACAGCCTGTGCCTGGCCACCGGCACCAGCGACATCGACGCCGCCCTGGTCGCCGCCAGCCATCAACTGCCCGGCGCCCGCCCCACCGACGACTCCCTCCTGTCGGGCGAAGCCCTTCCGTGAGGCATCCAAAGGGGTGCTGCCCGCCCGGCGGGCGGCACCCCTCGCTCCAGCCTCATTTCACCCGGCCGAGCCCGCCCGCTGCGGGACCACCGTGTACTTCGGGTCCCGCGCCGAGGCGACACCGGCCGCGAAGATCCCGAAGCGTGTGCAGGCGGAACCGGCGAGCAGGGCCACACCGCCGGCCACGGCTGCCGTACGGCTGCGGCCGCCCCACACCGCCGCCCCGGCAGCCCCCGCCACAGTGAGCCACCGCGCGCACCGCATCAACTGCCCCGCGCGGCCCCGCCGGTAGGTCTCGGCGACCATGCCGAGCCGCTCCTCGGCCGCCCGCACCGCCGCCACGTCAGCCGCCGCGGCCAGGGCCGCGGCACACCGGGCCGGAGCGGACTCGTTCAGGGGGCCGGTCACCAAAGCCATGCCCGACGCGGCTGCCGTGGCGGACGCCGTGAAGACGTAGGGCAGTTCGCGGTGCGCTCCGTGCCAGGCGGGCACCGCGGTATCGGCGGCCAGCACCGCGGTGTACGCCGCCACGACCGGTCCGAGCACGGCCGCCGTGCCGGTCGCGACCGCGCCGATCCTGGGCAGGCGCCCGGTGGTCGCGCAGACGGCCGCCGCCCCCGCGGCGGGCCCGTACGCGGCGAGGAGCCACGACCCGACGCTCATCGGTGAGGTCGGCTTGAGCACCCGCAGCATGTTCGGGAAGCGGCTCGGCACCCCGAGGTCGTGGATGAGCGCGGCCGCCGCCAGCGACACGGCTCCCAGCGACGAGACCTTCATCGCGGTGGCCGTGCTCCCCCGCCCCGTCAACTGCGCCCCCGCCGCCAGCACGGAGCCGCCGCCCGCGAGGCCGCCCAGGAAGAAGTATCCGGCGATGTCCGTGGCGGACCAGGACGGCGCCTTGATGACCGGCCTTCCGTAGTACGAGGCGAACTCGGCTTCCGGAACCATGAGTTGCTCGCCCCGGCCACCCCTGCGCCCTCGGCCTCCTCCGCGGCGGCTCACCGGACCCCCCTCCTTCGTGCGAGGGCGGGCAAGGCGAACGACAGGGCGAAGCCGCCGAGCAGGGACGCCGCGGCCGCGCCCGCGTGCTTCCACATGGCGGGAAGGTCGCGGGTGGTCACCACGGGGTCAGGGGGCAGCCCGTACACCTCGGGTTTGTCGAGCAGCAGGAAGAAGGCGCCGTCGCCGCCGACTCCGTCGTCCGGGTCGTCCCCGTACAGGTGGGCGCCGGTCACGCCCGCCTCGTGCAGTTGGTCCACACGCAGCGCGGCCCGCTCCCGCAGTTCGTCCAGCGGCCCGAACTGGATGGACTCGGTGGGGCAGGCCTTGGCGCAGGCGGGCTCCTGTCCGGCGCCGAGCCGGTCATAACACATGGTGCACTTGAACGCCCGCCCGTCCGACGGGCGTTGTTCGATGACGCCGTACGGGCAGGCGGGCACGCAGTAGCCGCAGCCGTTGCAGATGTCGTCCTGGACGACGACCGTGCCGAACTCCGTGCGGAAGAGGGAGCCGGTCGGGCATACGTCCAGGCACGCGGCGTGCGTGCAGTGCTTGCACACGTCGGACGACATCAGCCAGCGGGTCTCCCCCATGCCCTGCGGGGTGGGGGGTGCCGCGCCGTCCCCGTCCACGAGCGGTAGCCGCGTACGCCCCTGCGGTTCGGGCGCCGTCTGCTGTTCGATGAAGGCCACGTGACGCCAGGTGGACGCCCCCAGGCCCTGGGTGTTGTCGTAACTCATCCCGGTCAGGGAGAGCCCGTCCTCCGGGAGCGCGTTCCACTCCTTGCAGGCCACCTCGCAGGCCTTGCAGCCGATGCACACGGAGGTGTCGGTGAAGAAGCCGACGCGCGGGGGCGGCTCCGGATGGCCGGCGTCGCGCGCCGGGTCGGGTTCGACCCCGCTCAGCAGATGGCGCTCCGTCATTTCCTGGCCTCCGTACCCGTGGTCGCGGTGATGCCGGCCCGCCTGCGGTACGCGGCGACCAGCGCGGGCAGGTCGGGACCGCGCGGGCGGCGCCCGGGCCGGATGTCCGCGGTGAGGGCCTTGTCCTCCTGGATGTGGGCGTTGGGGTCGAGGGCGATGGCCACCAGTTCGTTGGCCGCGTCGCCGGTCGCCACGCCGTTGGGGCCCCAGTGGAAGGGCAGGCCGATCTGATGGACCGTGCGCCCGTGCACGGTGAGGGGCTTGAGCCGTGCGGTGACCATGACCCTGGCCTCGATCGCGTTGCGGGCCGTGATGATGGTGGCCCACCCGGCGTGCTCCAGGCCGCACTCCGCTGCGAGCTGCGGCGAGACCTCGCAGAAGAACTCGGGCTGCAGTTCGGAGAGGTAGGGCGACCAGCGGCTCATGCCGCCCGCCGTGAAGTGCTCGGTGAGCCGGTGGGTGGTGACGATGTACGGGAAGACGTCGCTGCCGGGCTCGTCCGCGCTCGGGTGGTAGCGGTTTCCTTCCCGTGGCAGCAACTGCCGTACCGGAGACCGCGGTGTGGAGGGGTAGAGCGCGTTGGGGAACGGCGAGTCCTGGGGCTCGTAGTGGGTGGGCAGCGGGCCGTCCTCGAGGCCCGCCGGCGCGTACAGCCAGCCCTTGCCGTCGGCCTGCATGATGAAGGCGTCGTCGCCGCGCAGCGCGTCGACCCCCCTCGCGCCCTTGGCCGGTACGTGGTCCGGGGCGCGGTCCGGCACGAAGTCCGGGACATCGTGCCCCTTCCACCTGCCGTCGGTCTCGTCCCACCAGACGTAGGCCTTGCGCTTGCTCCACGGTGTGCCGTCGGGGGCGGCCGAGGCCCGGTTGTAGAGAATGCGGCGGTTGGCGGGCCACGCCCAGGCCCACTCGGCGGCGACCCAGTCCTGCTCCTTGCCGGGCTTGCGGCGGGCGGCCTGGTTGACGCCGTCCGCGTACACCCCGCAGTAGATCCAGCAGCCGCACCGCGTCGAACCGTCGTCTTTCAGCTCCGTGTACGCCGACAGCGGGGCGCCGTCTGCGCCGTGGCCGTTGATCTCGGCGAGCACCGTGGCGGCGACCGGCTCCTCCAGCGGCCCCTCCACCGGGTAGTCCCAGGTCAGGTCGTGCACGGGCTGGTCCATCGGGTCGTCGGACCCGGCCAGTTTCGTCTTGATGCGGCGGCCCAGGTGGTAGGTGAACCACAGGTCGCTGCGCGCGTCCCCGCGCGGCTCGACGGCCGCGTGGTGCCACTGCACCCAGCGGTTGGTGTTGGTGAACGAACCGGACTTCTCCGTGTGCGCGGCGGCGGGAAAGAAGAACACCTCGGTGCCGATGTCCTCGGTGCGCATCTCGCCGGTCTCGATCTCGGGGCCGTCCTGCCACCAGGTGGCGGACTCGATCAGCGAGAAGTCGCGTACGACGAGCCATTCCAGGTTGGCCATGCCGAGGCGCTGCAACCGGGTGTTGGCGGAGCCCACGGCGGGGTTCTCGCCCATCAGGAAGTAGCCCTTGCAGATGCCGTCCAGCTGCGCCATGACCGTCTCGTACGTGGAGTGCGAGCCGGTCAGGCGCGGCAGGTGGTCGAAACAGAAGTCGTTCTCGGCGGTGGCCGCGTCGCCGTAGTAGGACTTCAGAAGGCTCACGAAGTAGGCGCGCATGTCGGCCCAGAAGCCCTTGTCCGTACGGCTGGCGTCGATGAAATCGTCGAGGGTCTGACGCTCGTGGGCGTGCGGCATCGGCAGGTAACCGGGCAGCAGGTTGTAGAGCGTGGGGATGTCGCTCGACCCCTGGATGGAGGCGTGCCCGCGCAGCGCCTGGATGCCGCCTCCGGGGCGGCCGATGTTGCCGAGGAGCAGTTGCAGGACGCTGGCGGCGCGGATGTACTGCGAGCCGACCGAGTGCTGGGTCCAGCCGACCGCGTAGGCGAACGCGCTGGTCCGCTCGCGGCCGGAGTTCGCGGTCAGGGCGTCGCAGACCCGCAGGAAGGTCTCGCGCGGCACACCGCAGCTCTCCTCGACCACCTCGGGCGTGTAGCGGGCGTAGTGCCGCTTGAGGATCTGGTAGACGCAGCGCGGATGGGTCAGCGTCTCGTCGCGGGGCGCCTCGCCGCCGGTCTGCGCCCCTCCCGAGCCGTGGGTCTCGGGTTCACCTGATTCGCGTACGCGCTTCTCGTACTGCACGTCGACGTCCCCGGCGGGCGCCTGTACGTCGGCTCCCTCGTACTGCCAGCTGGACGGGTCGTAGTGGCGTGTGTCCTCGTCGAGGCCGGAGAAGACGCCGTCCAGGTCCTCGGTGTCGCGGAAGTCCTCGCCGACGAGCGTGGCGGCGTTGGTGTAGGCGAGGACGTACTCCCTGAAGTCCTTGTCCTCGCTGAGGACATGGTTGATGATCCCGCCGAGGAAGGCGATGTCGCTGCCCGCCCTGATCGGTACGTGCAGGTCGGCGAGGGCGCTGGTGCGGGTGTAGCGCGGATCGACGTGGATGACGCGGGCGCCGCGCGCCTTGGCCTCCATCACCCACTGGAAGCCCACGGGGTGCGCCTCGGCGAAGTTGGAGCCCTGGATGACGATGCAGTCGGCGTGCTGGAGGTCCTGCATGAACGTGGTCGCGCCGCCTCGCCCGAACGAGGTGCCGAGGCCCGCGACCGTGGAGCTGTGGCAGACGCGGGCCTGGTTCTCCACCTGCACCACGCCGAGCCCGGTGAGGAGCTTCTTGATGAGGTAGTTCTCCTCGTTGTCCAGGGTCGCACCCCCAAGGCTCGCGATGCCCATGGTCCGGGCGGTGCGCAGCCCTTGCCCGTTCTCCCACTCCCAGGTGGCGCGGCGTGTCCGGATCACCCGTTCGGCCACCATGTCCATGGCCGTGTCCAGGTCGAGGGGCTCCCAGTCCTTGGCGTACGGGCGGCGGTAAAGGACCTGATGCCGCCGGGCGTCGCCGGTGGTGAGCTGGAGCGTCGCCGAGCCCTTGGGGCACAACCTGCCGCGGCTGACGGGCGAGTTCGGGTCGCCCTCGATCTGGACCACCCGCTCGTCCTTGACGTAGATCTCCTGTCCGCAGCCGACCGCACAGTACGGACACACCGAGGAGACGACCCGATCAGCGGTGTCGGTACGCGGCCGAATGTGTTCCGTCTGCCCGGACATGGCGGCCCGCCCGCGGCCCAGCGGGTCCTTCTCGGACAACTGCCGGTAGACAGGCCATCGGCTGATCCGCCTGCGCACGCCCATGGCACGTCCTTCCCTGCGTCCGTGGCGCCCGCGTCCGGCGACGGGCACCTGCTCCAGGCTCGCCCAGTACGGCCGAGGCGGCGAGCCGGGCGACTTGCCGGTGCGTGCGACCAGGTACCCGTGAACGGCCGGTCGATACGTCGCCCGGTCGATACGTGACCGGCCTTCACAACCCGTTCTGTGCGCATGCCCTCAGCTGCGTTTTGTTTCCCCTCCGAGTCCAGGGGCAGGCGGACATTCGTGCTTCGGACCGGAGGCGCATTCGCGGGGAGCGGTATGTCTTCTCCCGTCGGATGTCCGGCTCCGGGCCACTCCGTTCCTCCGCGGTCACCTGCCAGCCCACCGCTTAGGAGCGATTCACGATGCTTACCGATCTCAACGCACCCGCCGCCCGTCGTCGCCATGGTCCCCGGCACCTCCACGAGGACGCCCCCGACACCGCGGCGGCCTTCGCTCGGCTCGCGACTCTCGACAGCGGACCCGAGCACGACCTGCTCTGCGAGGAGATCGTGACGGCCTGGCTGCCGATGGCGCACCGCCTGGCCAGCCGCTTCCGCAACAAGGGGGAGAACCTCGAAGACCTGCGACAGGTCGCCGCCATGGGCCTGATCAAGGCGGTGAACCGGTACGAGCCGGAGCGCGGCGCCTTCGAGAGCTATGCCGTGCCCACCATCACCGGTGAGCTGCGCCGGCACTTCCGCGACCGCATGTGGGACGTACGGGTGCCCCGCCGCGTCCAGGAGCTGCGCAACAAGGTCCGGGTCGCGCGCCGCGACCTCATGGACCGGCCGGGCGCCGACGCCGAGCCCAGCACGGCGGACATCGCCGAACAGGCGGGCCTGACCGAGGACGAGGTGCGTGAGGGGATGGAGGCCATGACGAGTTACAGCGCCCTGTCGCTGGACGCGGAGATGTCCTTCGACCCCGACGGCTTCAGCCTGGCCGACACCCTTGGAGCCACGGACCCTGCCTACGACTGCATCACCGACCGCGAGGCCGCCAAGACGGGTCTGCGGCGGCTGCCGGAGCGTGAACGGACCATCTTGTACCTGCGCTTCTTCGAGGACATGACGCAGAGCAGGATCGCCGAGGAGCTCGGCATCTCCCAGATGCACGTCTCCCGCCTCATCACCACGAGCTGCGCCCGTGTGCGCGCGGAAGCCGTCCGCGGCGAGGACGGCGCCGGGCACGCTCAGGCCGCATGAGCGCGGGCGGCACGTGAAGCACGCGCCGCCTGCACCGAGTCCCTGGGGCGCCAGGGCCGCCCCAGGGACTCACAACAGCCATAACTCCCGTCCCCCTTCACGACGACCCACCTCAGCTGCGACCACGCGCCAACCCAGCCGTGCACACGACTCCTTACCGGCGAGTAGTATCGCGAGCCACGCTGCCCTGTGCCGCCGAGCCGTCTGGAGAACCCGTGTCTGTGTCGCCACCTCGACCCGCGCTTGTGTCCTCGCCTGACTTCCTCTGCTCCGGCCGAGGAGTTCGGCGATGAGCCGCGTGCAAGTCGGCTCGCTCGTCGAGGACTTCACCCTGCCCGACGAGACGGGTACGCCCACGTCCCTTACGGCGCTTCTGTCCGAAGGCCCGGTCGTGGTGTTCTTCTACCCGGCGGCCATGACTCCCGGCTGCACCGCCCAGGCCTGTCACTTCCGGGACCTGGCGGCGGAGTTCGCGGCAGTGGGCGCCAGGCCGGTGGGCATCAGCTCCGACGCGGTGGAGCGCCAACGCGAGTTCGCGGGGCGGCACACCTTCGGGTTCCCCCTGCTGTCCGACCCGGAGGGCGTAGTACGCGGCCGGTTCGGCGTGGCACGCGGCTTCGGCCCCCTGCCCACCAAGCGGACCACCTTCGTCATCGGCACCGACCGGCGCGTGATCGAGGTCGTCCGCAGCGAGTTCAGGATGAGCGCCCACGCGGACCGGGCGTTGGCGGCGCTGCGGTCCGCCTCCGGCCGGTAGGCCAGGCCGCCTCCGCCGCGTGCACCGTGGGGTACACGGGGAAGACCTGGCTCAGGCCCACCAGTGCGAGGACGCGGCTGATGCGCCCCGGCACCGCAGCCAGGGCGATGCCCGCGCCGGCGGCGAGGGCATGGTTGCGGGCAGCGATCAGCGCGCTGATGCCGCTCGAATCGCAAAGGGTGATGCCCGCCAGGTCGACGACGAGCAGTTGGCCCCGCCGCAGAGCCAGTCCGGGCAGGACGTCGCGCAGCTGGGAGCAGCTCTCGTGGTCCAACTCTCCCGTCAGTTCGACGACGGGTCCGGTGGCGGTGGTCCGGGTGCGGACGGCGAGCCGGGTCACTGCTGCTCTTCACTGGTCGGTAGGGGCACGCTGATGGCCAGGACGGCGGTGTCGTCCTCGACGCCGGTGCCGAAGGTGTCGAGCAGGTCGCGGATCGCGGCGACGGTGGCCGGGGCGGTCGTCGGCGCCAGCGCCCGGGTGAAGTCGAGGAGGGCTTCGTCCCCGTAGCGGTCGTCGTCGCTGTTGGAAGCCGTGTGGGCTTCGGTCAGGCCGTCGGTGTGCAGCAGCAGGGTGTCGCCCGCCGCGAGGCAGATGGTCGTGGTGGCGATGTGCGCGTCGGGCAGGACCCCGATGAGCTGCCCGCCGGGGGTGTGCAGCGGGTCGGCGCTGCCGTCCGCGCGCATGAGCAGGGCCGGGGGGTGACCGCCGCTGGCCAGGGTGACGCGGAAGCCGGTCCCTTCGGGGTCGGGGGTGAGCAGTCCGAAGATGACCGTGCAGAAGCGGGGGTCGTCGCCGTTGTACTCGTGGTTGAGGACGGTGTTGAGGTTGGCGAGGACCGCGGCCGGATCGGGATCGTAGACGGCGGCGGCACGCAGGGTGTAGCGGGCCAGGGAGGTGATGGCCGCGGCGGCGGCGCCCTTGCCGCACACGTCCCCCAGGAAAAGGCCCCACGTCCCGGCGGCGAGCGGGAACAGATCGTAGAAGTCGCCGCCGACCATGTCCGTGGAGGCGATGTGGTAGTGCGCGGCCACCTCAAGACCGGGCACGCTCACGAGCGTCGGGGGCAACAGCGTCCGCTGCAGGACGGCGTTGAGCCGCTTGAGCTCCTCGCGCTCGCGTTCCGCCTCCCGCCTGGCACGCAGCAGTTCGGCCTCGTACGAGCGCCGGTCGCGCGCGTCGAAGACAGTGGTGCGGATGAGCAGCGGCTGTCCGTCGCTGCCGGTCTTGACCGTGGAGGTCACCAGGACGGGCAGGCGGCTGCCGTCGGCCGTCCTGAGTTCCAGGGCGACACCGCTGAGTTCGCCCTGCATCTGCAGCAGGGGCCCGAAGTGCGTCTCGTGGTGGAGCCGGCCGCCCACGGTCAGCAGGTCGGAGAACGCCCTGCGTCCCACCAGGTCCTCGCGGGCGTATCCGAGCCAGTCGAGCAGCGTCATGTTGATCTTGGCGATGGTGCCGTCGAGGAGCGTGGAGAGGTACCCGCACGGCGCGTGCTCGTACAGATCCTCAACGCTGTCCTCCAGCAGAGCGGAGAACGCCGCCGAGTCGTCCGCGGACTGCTCCTCGGGCTGTTCCTCCGGCTCCGAGGGCTCCCCGCCCCCGCCGTCACTCGTCCTGCTCATCATCTCGCGCCTCCGACGAAGTCGGTGATCGCGGCGGCCGTCTCCTCCGGTGCGGCGAGCTGGGGGCAGTGGCCGGTCGCGTTCAGGGTGACGAGACGGCTGCCGGCGATCCGGTCGTGGACGAAGGCTCCGACCTCCGGGGGCGCGATCGCGTCATGGGAGCACTGCGCGACCAGAGTGGGCACGCTGACCTTGGCGAGGTCCTCGCGGTTGTCGGAGAGGAACGTGACCCGCGCGAAGACGCGGGCGATCTCCGGTTCGGTGCGGCAGAAGCTGTTGGTCAGCTCCTCGCCCAGCTCCGGCCGCTCGGGATTGCCCATGATCACCGGAGCCATGGCACCCGACCAGCCCAGATAGTTCGCATCCAGCGAGCCGAGCAGTTCGTCGATGTCCTCGGCGCTGAAGCCGCCGCGATACCCCACGGCCGGATCATCGATGAAGCACGGCGACGGGGCGAGCAGCACCAGACCGGCGAACGCCTCCGGCTCCCGCGCTGCGGCAAGGACGCCCATCATCGCGCTCACCGAGTGCCCCACGAACGTCACCGGGCCGAGCGCCAGCTCACGACAGATCTCCAGCACGTCTTCCACATAGCCGTCGAGCGAGGAATAGCGTTCCTCGCTCCACGCCGACAGATCGGAGCGCCCGGCTCCGACATGGTCGAACAGAACCACGGTGTAATCGCGCTCAAGGAGCGGCACCACGAGCCGCCACATGTTCTGGTCGCATCCGAAGCCATGCGCCAGCATCACCACAGGCCCTCCGGCGCGGCCGGTGACCGTCACATGATTTCTGCTCACTGCAGCCATGGGCCACATCGTCCCAGAATCCACGCCGACTGCTTCATCGAAGCCGCCGTACGGCCCGTGCCTGGTCACGCCCCATATCACCACCGCGTCAGCCGGCGCACGGCCCCACGAGACCCGCGCCGCGCACCCGCGCCGCCGGTCCGTACGTCATTCCTCTTGTGAGGGGTACGGACGCGAAGCGCGAGGTGTCCTCGGCGTGGGTCTGTCACCATGATGTCGACTGCACTCGCTGGTGCGGCGCGGGGCCCGGGCGCTCGAACGGATCATCGATCCGGGCCGGAGCAGAATGTGACGCGTCCAGCAGGGTAGGTGAGCAGGAAACGGGGACGCGGGGACGAAGGTGGAGAGGAAATGGAGTCAGTCGGCAGTGGCGGCGAGGGGTCGACGGCGGCGCAGCTCATGGCTGTCGCCGTTCCTCTGAACGACGGGGACTCCTCCATCGCGGCAGCACGTCACCTCGCCCTCGACTTCCTCACCCGCGCCCAGGCGGACCAGGGCGTCGACATCTCCGCCCGCGCGATGGACCTGACGCAACTGGTGGTCAGCGAACTGGTCACCAACGCCCGTAAGTACGCCCCCGGCCCGATGCTGATGGAACTGCGCATCGTGGACTCCACGGTGGCGGTGACCGTGCACGACAGCGCCCGTACGCGCCCCGTCGCACGCTCCGAGGACCCGCACAGGATCGGCGGGCACGGCCTGGAGATCGTCAAGGCCGTCGCCCAGGACTTCCACGTCCAGCTCGAACCGGCGGGCAAGCGCGTCACCGCCCACATCGCCCTGGCCGGCGAACCGGCCGCCGGGGTCCGTGAAGCCGGCGTTCCGCACATCGCCCACTGATCCGCTCACGGCGCGGGGCCGGAGCTCTCGCCCTCGGTAGGCCGCAGGAGTGACACACGCGACGGCCGGGTACATGAGGCACCTCGTGGAACGGCGAGCGCGCTAGGTATCTGTACGAAACGTATCGAAACGTAGCCGAGCCTGCTGTCCCCTGCCCCTCTGCCCCCGCCGAGAAGGAGAACCCCCATGCCGGACAAGGCAACGGACGTCGTGGAGCTGATCCTCGACGATCACCGCCGGATGGAAGAACTGTTCCGCGCCATGCGCAGCGTGGAGGCCGAACGGGCCAAGGCCCTGAAGGAGTTCGCCGACCTGCTCATCGCGCACGCGCTCGCGGAGGAGGCCGAGGTCTACCCCGCCCTGAGGCGCTACCGGGACATCGACAACGAAGAGGTCGAGCACGGCGTCGAGGAGCACGAGGAGGGCAACGAGGCACTGCTGGCCCTCCTGGAGGTGGACGACGTCGGCTCCGACGACTGGGACGAGAAGCTGGAGAAGCTCGTCGAGGCGGTCACCCATCACACCGACGAAGAGGAGCGCACGATCCTCAACGGCGCACGCGAGAACGTGGCCATGGACCGCCGCGAGGAACTGGGCACCGCTTTCACCAAGGAACGCGACAAACACCTCAAGGCGGACTGCGGAAACATCGACAATGTCCGCCGCATCGTGAAGGACTGACCGACCGCCGTTTCATTCGCGTGGCGGCCAGCCGCCACGGCCGGAACGGTTAAAGAACACTCCATGGAAGAAAACGCGGCCGACCATTGCGTGCGTGTCCGGGGAGCCAACGAGCACAATCTGCGGAACGTGGACGTGGACATTCCCCGGGACGCGATGGTCGCCTTCACCGGCGTCTCCGGCTCCGGCAAGTCCTCACTCGCCTTCGGCACGCTCTACGCCGAGGCCCAGCGCCGGTACTTCGAGTCCGTCGCGCCCTACGCCCGCCGACTGCTGCAGCAGGTCGGCGCGCCGCACGTGCAGGAGATCACCGGACTGCCGCCCGCCGTGGCGCTGCAGCAACGCCGCGGGGCGCCCAGTTCGCGGTCCACGGTCGGCACCCTCACCACGCTGTCCAACCTGCTGCGCATCCTCTACTCCCGGGCCGGGACCTATCCGCCGGACGCCGAGCGGCTGGAGGCCGAGGCGTTCTCGCCCAACACATCGGCGGGCGCCTGCCCCGAGTGCCACGGGCTCGGCGTCGTGCACGACGTCACCGAACAGCTGCTCGTCCCCGACCCGTCGCTGAGCATCCGGGACGGCGCCATCGCGGCCTGGCCGGGCGCCTGGCAGGGCGCCAACCTGCGCAGCATCGTGAGCGGCCTCGGCATCGACATCGACATCGACAGACCGTGGCGCAGGCTCAAGAAGAAGGACAGGGAGTGGCTGCTCTACACCGACGAGCAGCCGTCCGTACTCATCGAGCCCGAGCCGGGGCGCGTCGACTACGGCTATTACGGGAAGTTCTGGAGCGCCCGCAAGCACGTCATGCATGTCCTGGCCGACTCCAAGAGCCAGCGGATGCGCGACCGCGCGATGCGGTTCGTCCAAGGGGTGCCCTGCCCCGAGTGCGAGGGCAGCGGCTTGCGGCCCGAGGCGCTCGCGGTCACCTTCGCGGGCCATTCCATCGCCGAGGTCAACGCGATGCCGCTCGCCGAGGTCGCGGACCTGCTGCGGCCCGTCGCGGAACTTCTCGAGGCCTCGGCCGCCACCTCGTCCGCCCGGTCCGGGGAGAGCACCGAGGTCGCCGTACGGATCTGCGCCGACGTGGTCGCCCGCGTGGAGGTGCTGCTCGGCCTCGGGCTCGGCTACCTCAGCCTCGGCCGCCGCTCGACGACCCTCTCCCCCGGCGAGGCGCAGCGCCTGCGGATCGCCACCCAGTTGCGCTCCGGGCTGTTCGGCGTCGTCTACGTGCTCGACGAGCCGTCCGCGGGGCTGCACCCCGCCGATGCGGAGCCGCTGCTCGACGTCCTGGACCGGCTGAAGGCCGCGGGCAACTCGCTGTTCGTCGTGGAGCACGACATGGACGTCGTACGGCGGGCCGACTGGGTCGTCGACATCGGGCCCGGCGCCGGTGAGGCGGGCGGACGGGTGCTCTACAGCGGTCCGGTCGCCGGTCTCGAGAAGGTCGAGGAGTCGGCCACCAGCCGTTACCTGTTCGGACGCGCCGAGCCGGTCGCCCACCGTCCCCGCAAGCCGCAGGGGTGGCTGCGTCTGCGCGGGGTGTCCCGGCACAACCTGCGGGACGTGTCCGTGGACGTGCCGCTCGGCGTGCTGACGGCGGTCACCGGCGTTTCGGGCTCCGGGAAGTCGACGCTGGTCACGCAAGTGCTCGCCGAGGTCGTGCGCGGCCACCTCGGGCTCGCGCCCGAAGAGGACGAGGACCACGCAGAGCACGGGATGTCCGACGAGGTGGAGCTGGAGGTCGACGTGCGGGAGGCGGAAGGCCTCGAATCCTTCGACCGTCTTGTCCGCGTCGACCAGCGGCCCATCGGCCGCACCCCCCGCTCCAACCTGGCGACGTACACCGGGATGTTCGATGCCGTACGCAAGCTGTACGCGGCGACGGACGAGGCCCGGCAGCGCGGCTACTCGCCCGGCCGTTTCTCCTTCAACGTTCCCGAGGGGCGCTGCGAGACCTGCCAGGGCGAAGGGTTCGTCACGGTCGAACTGCTGTTCCTGCCGGGAACCTACGCCCCGTGCCCGACGTGCCACGGCGCGCGGTACAACGCCGAGACCCTGGAAGTGACCTACCGGGGCAAGCACATCGCGGACGTGCTCGCGCTGTCCGTCGACGACGCCGCCACGTTCCTCGCCGACGTGCCCGCTGCCTCCCGCAGCCTCGAAACGCTCCGGGAGGTGGGCCTGGGCTACCTGCGGCTCGGCCAGCCGGCGACGGAGCTCAGCGGCGGTGAGGCCCAGCGCATCAAGCTCGCCACCGAGCTCCAGCGGGCCCGGCGCGGTCACGCGCTCTACCTGCTCGACGAGCCGACCGCGGGCCTGCACCCCGCGGACATCGCCCTGCTGCTCCGCCAGTTGCACCGGCTCGTCGACGCCGGCAACACGGTCGTCCTGGTCGAGCACGACCTCGACACGATCGCCACCGCCGACTGGGTCATCGACCTCGGCCCGGGCGGCGGCGACGCGGGCGGCCGGGTGGTGGCGACGGGCACACCCGCCAAGGTCGCCCGGTCACGACGCAGCGCCACCGCTCCCTATCTCGCGCCGCGGTTGCGGCACTCCTGAGCGGGGCCGCCACGCGGGCGGTGCCCGGATGTCTCGTCATCCGGCCCGCCCCGCCCGACGACGGACTGATCGGTTAGAAAGGAGTGATCAGTCGAACCCACCCAGAGGTCGTACGCACATGCCCGCCGCCGCAGCTCCCTGGCTGCTCCTCGCCGTCTTCTCCGGCACCCTGATATCCCTGCAAGCACGCATCACCGGTGAGCTGGCCGCCGGGCTCGGCGGCGACGGTTTCGCGGCCGCGGTGATCTCGTTCGGCTCGGGATGCGTCGTACTGACCCTCGGGCTCCTCGTCCTGCGCGGGCCGCGCCGTGGGGTCGGCCTGGTCCTCGCGGACGTACGCGACAGGCGGCTCAGGTGGTGGCAGGTGCTCGGCGGCTTCGGAGGAGCGGCCTTCCTGCTCGCGCAGGGGCTGACCGTCGGAGCGCTCGGGGTCGCACTGTTCACGGTCGCGATCGTCGCGGGCCAGGTCACCGGGGGCCTGCTCTTCGACCGGATGGGGCTCGGTCCCGCCGGACCGCAGCGCCCCACGCGGCGCAGGGTCGTCGGCGCGGTGCTCGTGCTCGCGGCCGTGGGCCTGTCGATGGCGGACAAACTGGGCGGCGGATTCCCCTACTTGATGCTGTTGCTGCCGCTGGTCGCGGGCGTGTGCGTGAGCTGGCAGCAGGCGGTCAACGGCCATGTGAAGAACGCCGCCGGGTCCGCGTACGCGGGGACGTTCTTCAACTTCGTCGCCGGTACCGCCGCGCTGAGCGTGATCTTCCTGGTGCACGCCGTGGCCGTTGGGGTACCGTCCCGCCTGCCGACCGAGCCGTACGTCTATCTCGGCGGCCTGGTCGGCATCTCCTTCATCACCATCGCGGTCGCCACGGTGCAGAGGCTCGGCGTCCTGCTCCTCGGACTGTGCACGATCACCGGCCAGTTGTTGGGTTCACTGGCGCTCGATCTGCTGCTGCCGCACGGCGACACGGACGTCACGGCGGCCACCGTCGCGGGCGTCGCGCTGGCCCTGGCGGCGGTGGCACTCGCGGCCCTGACGGGCACGCGGACGGGCCGGGTCGTCGCTTCGGGCAGCGCGGCGCGCACCGCGGACGCGGAACGCGTGGACGGCCCGCCCGCGCGAGGCTCGAATGCCGCGTAGCGCTCCGGTCAGCCCGGGTCCACATCGGTGTGCAGCAGGTTGTGGTCCGAGTACGAGGTGAGGTGTACGCGGTGCCTGAGCGGGGCGATGCCTCGCAGGAAGACGTAGTCGAACTTGCTGAGCCAGTCGGTGGTCGGCTTGCAGGTGCCGACGGACGAGGGACGGCACTGCTCGTCCGTGTCCGCCGCCAGGTCCCATATCCGGGAGAGCTCGGGAGCCTCCGGCACGGCGTTGAAGTCGCCGAGCACGATGGCCCGGTCGTGCCGGGCGACGGCGGTGGCCAGTACACCGACCTGGTCCGCCCGGACTTCTTCCTGTTGTCGCTGGGCGAGGTGGGTGTTGAAGACCCGCACGGACCGCCCGCCCACCGTCGTGGTGACCGCCATGTACCCGCGGTCCTCGGAGCCGCCGTCGGGGTACTCCACGTTCACGCGGTCGGTCATCGGCGCCGCCGAGAGGACCGCCTGACCGAAGCCTCCCGGGCTCCAGGGCAACCCCCCGCAGCG
The DNA here is from genome assembly GCF_053607685.1 of Streptomyces sp. NPDC055099. Lineage (NCBI taxonomy): Bacteria > Bacillati > Actinomycetota > Actinomycetes > Kitasatosporales > Streptomycetaceae > Streptomyces > Streptomyces sp. NPDC055099. The sequence goes on from NZ_JBSGUA010000004.1 coordinate 257,040, forward strand.
GCCCCAACTGCTCAGGACCGAGCCGTACTCGACGTGGTAGACCAGCCCGTGCAGGTACTCCAGGTAGTCCCGGATCCGCTGGACGTCACCCACACACGCTTCCTGCAGCCCGATGACCTGGGGCGCGTACGAGGCGATCTCCGCGGCCCGGTCCACATCGCTCTCCTCGCAGGGATTGCAGATGTTCCACGTCATGACCCGGTTCGGCACGACATCCCTGACGGCCTCGACGGGCCGTGCCCCGCCGAAGAGGGCATCATGTGGCGCGCTGGGGCCGATGAGCACGACGCAGGCCAGGGTCATGACGCCCGCGAGCAATCGCGTGGTCCTTGCGCGCACCAACGCCTCCTCAGTGTGGATGCACACGGCATCTGTCGTCTCCCCGCACGAGGTTATGGGACGAGGTCGCCGACAACACACGCTTCCGCCCCTTCACGGGGGAGGCATCATCCGGTACATCTCCCATGGGTGTTCAGGAGCACAAGGGGACCTGGAGACTCGACCGGACGGACGGAAAGCCGAGTGACGGGGCACGACCATGGCGGACGCGTACTACACGACCGAACAGTGCCCGAGCTGCGGCCGTCACACGGACGGCCTGTCCAACCGTTTCACCTGCACGGTCTGCGACACCGTGTGGACCTCCGGGATCTCCGAGTCGGTCGTCACCCTGGGTCCGCTGGACACGACGATCCTGTGTCCTCCGAAGCGCGCCTGACGCCTCCCGCCTGCGCGACGAGGAGCGCGATGTCGTCGGTGGTCTCCCCGTCCCGCAGCGCCTCCAGGAGATGGGTGCAGGTGGCCTGTAGGGGGCCGCTGTGGTCGAGGAGGCGGAGGAGCTCGTCCAGGCGTTCGTCGATGGTGTGGTGGCGGGTCTCGACCAGACCGTCGGTGTACAGGACGAGGCGGTCGCCGGGGCGCAGCTCCAGTTCGATGGTGCGGTACTGCGCGTGCCCGACTCCGAGGGGGATGCCCTCGGGCAGTGCCGGCAGGCGCGGCGGACGGCCGTGGGGGATCAGCACGGGCGGCATGTGACCGGCGTTGGCGATGTGGCAGACGTGGCGGTGCGGGTCGTAGACGGCGTAGACGCAGGTCGCGATGTGGGTCTCCAGCCTGGCGGTGGTCGTGTCGAGGTGGCGCAGTACCTCGTCGGGGGGCATGGCCAGGTCGGCGAAGGCCTGGGTGGCGGTACGCAGGCGGCCCATCGTCGCGGCGGCGTCGATGCCGTGGCCCATGACGTCGCCCACGACCAGCGCGGTGCGGTCGCCGTCCAGGGGGATGACGTCGTACCAGTCGCCGCCCACCGCGCAGGAGATCTGGGCCGGCTGGTAGCGGGAGGCGATGTCAAGGCCGTGCAGTGGTGGCGGGGGTCCGGGCAGCAGGCTGCGCTGAAGGGTTTCCGCGGTGAGGCGGATGCTCTGGTGCCAGCGGGCGTTGTCGATGGCGATGGCGGCCCGGTGCGCGAGTTCCCCGGCCAGCAGGACATCGTCGTCGTCGAACGGTTCCGCGTTCCGGGCGCGCACCAGGTCCACGGCTCCCAGGACCTCCTGGTGGGCGGTGAGCGGCACCGCGAGATACGAGTGGACGCCGGAGCGGGCCAGGAGCCGCGCGGCATCCGGGTCACGGGCGATGTGCTCCAGATCCGCCGCGCCGACATCGGGCACCAGAACGGGCCGGCCGGTGCGGACACAGCGGGTGATCAGGCGGTCCGCGCGGTACGAGGCCAGGTCACCGAGCTGGTCGGCGGCCACGGCCGCTTCGGAGGGGTAAGCCTTCGCCAGGCCCAGCGCCCTGAACCGGCGCGGTCCTTCACCATCGGCGCCGTGCCGCAGCTCGAGTGCCGAGTCGAGGATGTCCACCGCCGCGATGTCGGCCAGGTCGGGCACCATCACGTCGGCCAGTTCCTGTGCTGTGCGCTCCACCTCCAACGTCGTGCCCACGCTCGCGGCGGCCGTGGCGAGCAGGGCGAGTCTGCGGCGTCCCCGCTCCGCCTCCGCCTCGGCACGGTGGCGTTCGGTGATGTCCACCACCGAGTTGGCCACCCCCATCAACTGCCCGTGGGCTCCCTCCAGGCGGTAGTACGACACCGACCAGGCATGGTCGTGGTCCGGATCGGCGGGGGTGCGGCCCACGACGTAGCGGTCGATGATCGGTGTCCCGGTGGCGAGAACCTCGCGCAAGCAGGACTCGATCGTCTCGACGTCGAGGAAGGTGAGGATGTCGCGGGGGTGGCGGCCGATGTGGTCGGCGGCCGGGAGACCGTTGATCCGTTCCAGCGTGGGGTTGACCAGGAGATAGCGCAGTTCGTGATCGAGCAGCGCTATTCCCATGGGCGACTGGGACACCAGCTTCTCGCACAGCGCGAGGCCCGTCTCCATGCGGTGGAGCACCTGCCGACCGGCCGCGATCCCGAGTGCGTAGACCTCGCCGCCCTCGTCGAGCAGCCGCATGTTGCGGAACTCCACGAGCCGGTTGACGCCGTCCTTGTGGCGGACCGGGAAGGCCCCGGCCCAGCTCGTCCCGGTGGCCATCACCTCGGAGAACAGGCCGGCCGCCATGTCGCGGTGCCGCTGGTCGACGAGCAGGTGCGCGGCGTAGCGACCCAGCGCCTCCTTGGCCGTGTAGCCGAAGACCTCCTCGGCCTGCGGGCTCCACAGCACGATGCGCCCCGAGCCGTCCAGGACCACCGCGCAGACACCCAACAGGTCCATGAGCCCGCCTGGCGGCACGGTCCCACCGAGGCCGTCGGCGTCGGGTTCCGCTTCGCTGTCGCGCATGACGAACGCCTCCCGCCTCGCGCGCCCTGCCCATCGCCGGGACACGGCTCTTCCATGCTCACCCGCGCCCGACCTCAGCACGACCCGACAGCCTGCGACGGCAGATTCCGAAGCCGACGCAGCTCGCCCTCCTGGCATATTCCGCAGGCCATAACGCCTGGCCAGAGTCCTACTGCGCCGCGTCTGGCATATGCCAAGGTGCCGGACCGCTTCACCCGGAGACGCCGAGTTCACCGAGAGATCCCGAGCGACTGCATTTGATCTAGAACCGGTACGGTCGGTACGACCGAGCGTCGAGCCGTAGCGCCTTCGTCGGGGCGCGCGTGTCCGCGGGACGATCGGCAACTGCCTTTGCTCGAACGTCAATTCCGGCGCGCCGGGGCGAAACTCCGTCAGGGCGGGCGGTGTTGGAAGCGACGGCATGCGGATGACCGGCCGCCCACGAGGCGACCGGGGGCGACGCACCGAGCCTCGACGCCTGGCGTACTGCGCCCGGCTTCGACTTGACGCAACCGCCGCGGAGCAAGGAGACGAGAGATCGCTGCACAAGTCGAGGGCCTCGGTGCTCCAGGAGAGACACCCGACGAGAGCCCCCCGACCGTCCGCCCCCGAACCGCACGCGCCGAGCCCTCGGCGAGGAGCCGCATCATACTGCTGCGCGCCCTGGGCGTAGAGCCCGTGACAGCGTCGGCCGCCGACGAGGACGGGCTCGCACACCCGGCCCTCCCCGCACCCCGTACGCCCGTCCAGGCGCTCACGCCAGAAGACGCGTTCGACGCTCTGTACGTCTATGCCGCCCCTGGCTTGATCCGCCAGGCACACGTACTCACGGGATGCCTCCGGCTGGCCTTCGAAGCCGCGGAACACGCCTTCCGCCAAGCGTGGGACCACTGGCCCGAAGTCGCCCGGGACACCGACCCGGTGGGATGGGTACGCATACGTACGCACACCTACGCCCTGTCACCCTGGCACCGGTTCCGCAGACTGTTCCTCCGCCCCTCCCCCGCCCCGGTGGACCCACTGCTGCGGGCGATACTCGAACTCCCTCCCCGGCAGCGCCGCGCACTCACGCTGTGCGACGGACTGGGCCTGAGCGTGTCCGAAGCAGCCGCCGAGACCGAGGCCGGCACCGCCGCGACCCGCAGCAGACTGCTGCACGCGCGCACGGCTCTCGGCGAACTGCACCCCGATCAGCCGTGGGGCGCGACGCGGGACTCACTCTCCGCGTTCCTCGAAAGCATGTCGGGCAGCACCGTGAGTCACCCGGCCTCCGTACGCGCGGACAGCGAACGACGCATCCGCATGCTCGTGTGCACCGTCTGGACAGCCGTGGCGGCCCTCATCGGCCTTGTGGCATTCACCATCGCGACCACGCCGTGATGATTCGTCCCACATCGCGAACGCGCCGGCCGGGGCCGGAGCATCACCTCCAGCAAGAACATTCGAGATTGATCCTTTTACCCGTGGTCACCACGCCTCCACGTATGGGCGAGAGCGGGGAGCCGGCGCGGGCGCCTGACGCGCACTTCGCGCTCCCCTACGATGACGCCGTGCCGCCCGGCAAGTGGCGGCACGGCGAGAAACAAGCACGGGGGTGCTGTGAGCTTCCGGTTCGGGCAATGGCGTGACGGCCAACTCCCGGCAGAGCTCACGAGCTTTGTGGGTCGGGCCGAGGAAGTCGCCCTCATTTCCCACGAGTTGGCGAACGCCCGGCTGGTGACACTGGTCGGCCCAGGCGGTGTCGGCAAGAGCCGCACGGCACTGCGCGCGGCAGCCGGGATCCAGCAGCGGTTCGAGGACGGAGTGTGGCTGGCGGAGTTGTCGGCACTCTCCAATCCCGCACTGGTGCCCGCGACGCTCGCCGCGGTACTCGATCTCCCCGCCCAGGTGGGCATGAAGACGATGGACGCCCTCGCCGCCCATCTGCGCAAGCGACGCCTGCTCATCGTGCTGGACACCTGCGAGCACCTCGTGGACGCGTGCGCGCTGCTGTGCGACATCCTGTTGCGCGAGGCACCCGGGGTGAGCGTGCTTGCCACCAGCCGCCAACCGCTGGACGTTCCGGGGGAGAACATCCTGCTGATGGGGCCGCTGCGGCGCGAGGAAGCGCTGGAACTCTTCACCGAACGGGCCGCTGCCGCCGTTCCCGGCTGGAGCCCCGCGGAGACGGACCAGGAGCAGGTGCGGGCACTCGTCGACCGACTGGACCGCATTCCACTGGCTCTCGAGCTGGCCGCGTTACGGCTGCGGGTCGCGCCGCTCACCGAACTGACCGCCCGGCTCGGCCGGCGTTTCGAGATTCTCACCGGAGGTCGGCGCGGCGCCCAGAGCCGCCACCAGACGCTGCGCAAGGCCATCGACTGGTCGCACGAGCTGTGCACTCCTTCGGAACAACTGCTGTGGCAACGGCTGTCGGTGTTCGCGGGCCCCTTCGAGCTGGCCGCCGCGAAGGACGTGTGCGCGGACGCCGCGTTCGACCGGGAAGCAGTACTGAACGGTCTGCTGGCCCTGGTCGACAAGTCCGTGGTGTACCGCACGGGCAAGGGCCAGGAGCGGTACCAATTGCTGGACACCGTGCGCGAGTACGGCGCTCACGGCCTCGGTGAGGGTGCCGGCGCGCCAGAGGTGCACAGCCGCCATTTCGCCCATTACCGGCAGCTCGCCGAAGGATTGTGGGAGGAACTCGTCACAGCCGGTCAGTCCGGCTGGTACTGCCGTGCGCGTGCCGAGATCGCCGATGTGCGTCAAGCCCTGGCCTTTGCGTTCACCGAACCGGGCCATGCGCGTGCGGGCCTGTCCATGGCCGCCCGACTCGCCGGGCTCTGGCGAGCGGCCGGAATGCCGGCAGAAGGCCGCTACTGGATCGACCAGGGACTCGATTTGGTGCGCGACCACTGTCCTGAGCGCGCCTGGGGACTGTTCGCCGCAGGAGTGCTGGCGATGTGGGCAGGTGACTTCGAGGCCGCTCGCATCCGGCTGGGCGAGGCAAGCGGCACGGCACTCCAGTGCGGCGAGGACCGTATCGCGCTCTTCTCCGATCCCTGCCTCGGGGCGATGCGGGCACTGCACGGGCAGACCGAGGCGGGCCTGGCCGCGGTCAAGCACGGCCGGGACCGGATCGTCGCCGTCGGAGACCGGCTGGGCACGAGCGTCGTCCACGTCGACGGCGCCCTGCTGCTCGCCCTCCTCGGCGACACCGACACGGCTCTGGCGTGGTGCGAGGAAGGGCTCGCCTCCCTTGAGGACACCGGGGAGCGGCAGATGTACGCCACAGCGCTCGCCGCGCGCGGGATCGCCCTGTGGCGGGCCGGGCGGTACGAGGACTGCGCCGCACCTCTGCGCCGGGCCCTGGACGCCGTCGGCGAGATCAACGACGTCTACGTCGCTCAGCTCTCGTGCCTGGGGCTGGCCTGGGACGCTGCCCGGCAGGAACGATACAGCCGGGCAGCGTGGCTGCTCGGCCACGCCGAGAGCATCAGCTCCTTCCGCGTCAGCCACATCGGTGTGCCGCCCTTCCTCATCGACCAGCAGGAGAAGACAAGGGCAGCCGTACTGGGCGCCCTTGGTCCCGCCACGTTCGACCGCTGGTACGGCCTGGGCGGGCGGATGCCGACCACGGATGTCCTGGAGGCCGTACGTACCGATGCCGACGTGCCGACCTGTCTTGCCCACGTACCAAAGGAGCAGGACAGCTTGAGCACACCCGAAGCCCTGACCCCTCGGGAACGGGAGGTCGCCGCACTGGTGACGCAGGGTCTGTCCAACCGCCAGATCGCGGAACGTCTCGTGATCTCCAAGCGCACCGCCGACACCCACGTCGAGCACATCCTCGCGAAGCTGCGGGTCAGTTCACGCGCCGAGGTGGCCCCCGCACTCGAGTCGGCCTCTTGAGCTCGACCGACGATCGGGGCCCCGACGCACACGCTCCACGGATCGGGCGCTGGCGCGGGGGTGGGCGTGGGCACCGGGCACGTACGGCCGACCGCTACGCATACGGAGCTGGCCGGGGGAACCGGAAATGCGTATACGTCCCCGGGCCCGTTCCGGCGTGGTGACCCGCTCCAGCCCTCAAGCTGTTTCCTGTGCCGCTCTCCGGTCGGACCGGGCAGGCGAAGCGCCGGACAGTGAATGGTCAACTCCCCCACGACTGTCATGCGAACGGCCCTTCGGCGGGTGTTCCCCGCAGACGGCACACACGCTGCCTGCCCTCGTCAGCGAGGGCAGGCAGCGTGCGGGCGGCCGAACGTGACCCCTTGCCCATGGCCCGATCGGACCGATCCTTCCTCAGGTTCTGGCGCGCTGCTGTGCGTGGGCCCCTTTCCGGATGCGGTGCTTGGAGGACACCTGGCCGGTGAGCTCCCAGAAGCACACCAGGGCGGTGATCGGCGGGATGCCAAGGGTCACGAAGGCCAGCACCGAGCGGGACGAGTGACTGACACACAAGGCCACCGCCATGGCGGAAGCCACCAGGAGAACGCCCCAGGAGCGTCTCGCGGGCTGGTGCTGCACGGTCGCCCGCAGGATGGAAAGTGCCGCGACGAACCACGGACCGTACACGGTGAGGGGCCACCACCGCGCCAGCTTCGCGGGAAGGATGTACTCGGCGAACGTCCGGAGCTGGCCGTAGGAATAGGCGATGGACCAGCCCAGCAAGCACGCCGCGCACACCGCGATCGCGGCGAAAAGGACCGCCACCTGACTGATGCGCTGCCCGGCCACAAGGAACTTCGGCTTGGGCCGCGTACGCCTGCGGTCGACCCGGGACGGCGGCTGCTCGGGAGACGGTTCGGCAGTGGGCGCGGGCTTGGGCACCCCCGCCGACGCCGCCGACGCCACGGCCAACATTGCGGCCAGTTCCTCTTCCAGGCGCTGCCGGCTCAGCGTGGCGTCCATACCGGATCCGTCCCATGACTGCTGAACAGGGAAAGCGACGCTGCCGTACGCATCAGGTGCGCCGGTCTCCAGCCACCGGGAGTAACCCGGGACGTAAGTGCTTTCCCTGTTGCTGTACCACTCGTTCATCCGGGTTCCTTCGTGCCGTCGCGTGAAGCGTTCTGCTGGAGCGTGGAACCCGGTGGGCAGCGCCGGGGCGGGTAGCGCCCGGGCGGGTCAATGGCCGACATGCCCCTCGCATGCCGACCGCAAGGTGTGGTTCTCATCGTCCCGATCTCGTTCAAGAATCCATCCGACACAGTCCGGAGACGCTTCCAGCGCTGGTCAACCCGTGCACTGCGCCGATCGACGGGAGAAACCTTTCTCCGAACTCGTCTGCCCCTTTCACGTCCGCATAACGAACGAAGCCGGACGGGAGGGCGCCCGCCACCCGGGTGAACGCATCACACGGACGAGCTACAGCGAGCGCCGCCTCAAACGCTTGGCCGACAAGCACGACGTTCGAGGGACGGCTTTCGAGGGACGGCAATCGAGGGCGCAGGGCGCGGCCGGCCCCGTGCCGAGTGGCGGACGGCTCTACGGCAGCCGAGGCTGTTCTTCACTGCTCACGGTTCCTGACCGCCCCTACCGCCCCTGGAGGCCCGAGCCGCACATGGATCACTTGCCGTCGGCGCCCGGCACACGTGCCCGACTGGAACTGGGGGCGATCAGAGAACTGCTCCAGTCCCAGCGCAGGCGCATCGGGTCCTACGCCCGTGAGCAGCACGCGGGGCAACATCCCTCGCCCCGCGGGACCCCTCCGCCGGACACTCCGTCTCCCCCGGCACCCACGGCACAGCAACTGCTCGACGCACTCCCCTCGCCTGCCCTGCTGCTGGCCCCGGTCCTCGACACCGACGGCGAGGTCGTGGACGTCACGTACGTGACGCAGAACGAGGCTGCCGTCACCTACGCGGCCGAGCGGCTGCCCGAGGGCGCGGTCCCCCGGTGGTCAGGACCGGTCTCCCTGTACGCGCACTACCCCTCCCTCCTCTGCACAGCGATCCCCGAGATGATCGCCCGCGCGCAGCGTGACCGCGTGCCACAAGGACCCGAAGCGATCGAGTGGATCGCCGACGGCACGGCGGGGCCGGCGCGGATCAACGACGCGGTCCGCATCGCGCCCTGCGGCGACCAGCTGCTCCTCACCTGGGAGCGCGGACACAGCGGCCTGATGGCCACCGCGGCCCAGCGCCTGGTGCGTACCTGCTGGGCGGAGTGGAACCTCGGCGACGACGGCATCAAGCCCTCGCTCGGATTCCGGCAGGTCCTCGGTCTGCCGAAGGACGCCACGCTGCCCACCCTCAGCGCCCTCGCCGGTACCGTCACCGTCGACAGCCTGCCCGGCCTCTATCAGATGCTGTACGACGTCATCCTGCGCAAGCGAACGGCCGACTGCGAACTGCGCCCCATCGGCGTGGGCGACCGGATCATCCGCATGACCGCGGAGCCGGTGCGGATCAGACCCGGCGGCCTGGTCTGGGCGATCCGCGCGGTGCTCACCGACGTCACCGCGGAACTCCGGCGGCGCGAGACGGCCGCGCGGGCCGAGCGGGAGGCACGTCGTCAGCGCCAGCGTGCACAGACGCTCGGAGAGGTCGCCGACGCACTGCGGGACGCCGTGCTCCCCCATTTCCAGGACGAACTGGCCGCCTACGGCCTCCAGGCGGCCGCCGTGTACCGACCCGACGCTCGTGAGGCCGGCATCGGGGGTGACTGGTACAAGGCCCGCGGGCTCCCCGACGGCCGTCTTCTCGTGGCGCTCGGCGACGCGCGGGGACACGGCCTCGCAGCCGTCACCCTGATGGCGAAACTGCGCTACGCCCTGGCCGGTCTCGCCTACACCGAGCAGCCCGTCGAGCAGTTGACGCAATGGCTCAACGAGACCGCCTGCGCCGACGGCATCGAGTCCACCGCCACGGCCATCATCGCCAGCTACCACCCGGAGCAGTCCATCCTGCGCTGGACCTGTGCGGGGCATCCGCGGCCGGTCCTGATGCGCGACGGACGCGCAGCCCAGATGCCGTTGCCCGCCGGTGGTCCGGGGCTTCCGCTCGGTGTCCTGCCCGGCACTTCGTACACCGCGGCCACCACTGAACTCCGCATCGGCGACATCGTCCTGATGTACTCGGACGGGCTCACCGAACGCCGGGACAGCGACCCGGACCGGGACACTCGGCGTTTTCTCGCCGCGGCAGAACAGAGCTGCCGGACCACGGCCCCGACGGCCGGCCGCGACGGTCTCAACCGATACGTCGAACAGGTCGTCGCCCTCCTGGACGGCCCGCACCGCTCGGACGACGCCACGCTCCTCGCCCTGCGCCACGAGGCGTGAGCCGAGACGGCGCGTTGCTGCCTCAGGCCGCGGGTGGGCGGGACGATCCTGCTGTTTCGGCGGCGTCGCGGTACTGGGCGTTGAGGCGCTGGGCCTCTTCGAGCTGGTCCTCGAGGATGACGATGCGGCAGGCGGCCTCTATGGGCGTGCCCTGGTCGACGAGTTCACGGGCCCGTGCGGCGACGCGCAGTTGGTAGCGCGAGTATCGGCGGTGGCCGCCCGCGGAGCGCAGCGGGGTGATGAGACGGGCTTCGCCGATGGCGCGCAGAAAGCCCTGGGTGGTGCCGAGCATCTCGGCGGCTCGGCCCATGGTGAACGCGGGATAATCGTCGTCATCGAGACGTCCGAACAAGTCGGCTGCTGTCATCGCACCTCTCTATACAGCGCGTGGAACGTTTATTTGTCTGGACTGAATGCCTGGACTGGCTGCCTGGACGCGTGGAGGGGCCCGGATGCCATGTCTGCACCCGGGCCCCGAAGGAACTGCTACACCATCTGCCGACCCTGATACCGCGTCGGCTTTCTGTATCCGTAGGCCCGACCGAACTGCTGCCGGGAGTACGGGGATCGCGGTTGCTTGACCGAAGACCACCTCACTATCGATGTCCTGCGGTACCCGGACTCAACATGCCGTCCGGGCGATCCTGATGGCGCCGTGCTCCTCCGTTCTTTCCCTCTGATCTTTCTGAGCGGGAACTGCGTACTGCTGTTACTGCGGGTACTTCGAACTGCTCTTAATGCGGGTACTTCTTACTGCTTGTACTGCGTACTACTGATACTGCGTACTACTGGTAATGCGAACCGCTTGTGGCCTGTCGTAGCGCCACTCTTCGGCAGTCAGCCCCGTCGCCCCTCCTGCATCTGCTCTGGCTTAGAACCCCACTGCCGAACTTCCCGGTACGCGCGCCCGCAGCCGACGCCTTTACCGAGGGACCACTGACGAACGCTGCTGTTTCTGCAACCTGCAACTTGCGATACCGCTCGTGGCGGCCCCTGATCACTGCGGGCCACCCGGTCCGGTGGTCAGCCCCGTCGCCGTCCTGCAACTGCTCTGGCTTCGAAATTCCACCACCGCACCGTCCTGCGAACTGCTGGTACTGCTCGTACTACCTGTACTGCTGCCCGGCAGTTCGTGTCTGCCGGGCCTTGCTCGATCTCGGCTACGAGAGAAACCATAACCACACCGCCCCCCAATGTCTACTCCGGCCGACATAGATTTCCGCGTGTCTGGCAGACAGGTAGTCGGCGTCGTCCACGGAGGTGGGTGGTGCGACAAGACGCGGCGCCCTCAGGCTGGCGGGCTTGGGACAGACTGATCCGGCGTGACCAGGCACTATCGAGCGAAGCACTGTCCAGCAGGAGGCCTCTCTCTTCATGCACAGCGAGCCCGAGCTCATCGAGCCCATCCTCAACTCACCGGAGCCGCTTGCCGTCTCGGTGACCGAGGCGATCCAGAAGGGTGACGTCCCCGCGCTGCGTCGGCTCTTGGCCGAGCACCCCACTCTGGCCACCGGCTGGATCAACCAGGAGGGGCCGGCAGCGGGTCGGCGGAGTCTGCTGCACATCGCCACCGACTGGCCCGGCCACCGGCCCCACACCGCGGAGGTCATCGCCACCCTCGTCGCCGCGGGCGCCGATCCCGACGCCCGTTTCGTCGGCGCCCACAGGGAGACACCCCTGCACTGGGCCGCCAGCAACGACGACATCACCGCGCTGGACGCGCTCATCGCCGCAGGCGCCGACATCGAGGCATCCGGCGCCGTCATCGGCGGCGGCACCCCGCTCGCCGACGCGCGCGGCTTCGGCCAGTGGCGGGCGGCCCGCCGGCTACTGGAGCACGGGGCCCGCGCCGACCTGCAGGACGCTGCCACGCTCGGCCTGGTCGACCAGGTGGAGGCCTTCCTCGCGGCCTCGGACTCCCCCGCCCCCACCGCCTCCGAGGTCACCAGCGCCTTCTGGGGCGCCTGCCACGGCGGCCAACTCCCCGCCGCCCGGCTCCTGTTGCGCCATGGGGCGGAGGTGAACTGGATCGGCTACGACGACATGACACCCCTGGACATCGCCCGCGCTCAGGACGCCGATGAAGTCGTCCAGTGGCTGCTCACCCAGGGAGCCGAGGCGCGCGCGGACCTCGGGTGAGCCACCCGCCCCAGCGGTGGGCTGGGGCGGCACCGACCCGAGACCGGTCAGACCCCACGGCCCGCCTGGGGGCCGAAGGCGCCGTCGGCCGCGAAGGCCAGCTCGGCGAAGCGCTCGCCCATACGTCGGTGAGTGGCGGCGTCCGGGTGCAGCTGGTCCGGCAGCGGCAGCTCGGCGGCGTCGGCCTCCCCGTACAGCTCCCGGCCGTCGAGGTAGTGCAGGTGGGGGTCGTCGGCCGACCGCTGCTCCACGATGCGGGCCAGCTCCTCGCGAATGACGCGCAGCGTCAGCTTCCCGCTCGCGCGCTCATCCGGGTCCCCCATGGCGCTGAACGTCAGCCGTCCTTCGCTGAGGCCGCTGAAGTCCGGCGCGCTCGGGCCGGGTGTGTCCTCGTGGATGGGACACAGGACGGACGAGACGACCAACAGCGGTGTGTCGGGGTGGCCTTCACGAATGGTGTCGAGGAAGCCGTGGACAGCCGGGCCGAAGGCGCGCAGCCGCATCAGGTCGGCGTTGACCACGTTGATGCCGATCTTGACGCTGATCAGGTCGGCGGGGGTGTTCCGCAGGGTGCGGGCGGTGAACGGGTCGAGCAGCGCGCTGCCTGCCAGGCCGAGGTTGATCAGCTCGACGCCGCCGAGGGAAGCCGCCAAGGCGGGCCAGACAGCGGTGGGGCTCGCCGCGTCGGAGCCATGGCTGATCGAACTGCCGTGGTGCAGCCACACCTTGCGGCCCCGGTCTGGTGCGGGCTCGACAGGTGCGTCGGTGCGCAGCTCGACGAGTTCGGTGGTCTCGTTGTGCGGCAGCCAGATCTCGATGTCCTTGGCGCGGTCCGGCAGTTCGGCGTAACGGACGGTGCAGGCCGAACCAAGCCGGGTCTCGGTCTTCCCGTTCATCATGTCGATGGTGAGGATGTTGCCGCCGCTCACGGAGGCCTGATCCTTCAGGCTGCCGTCGACGAGCAGGTCGTACAGGCCATCGGGGCGGGGCGGGGCTCCCACGTAGTCGCGCTTGGTGGGCAGTGTGTCCAGCTCGATGACGGTGGCGCGGGTGCGGAAGGCGAGGCGTACACCGGAGGGCTGGGACTCCGCCATGGCGAGCTGCCCGTCGGCGCACTGGGCGCGGGCCCATGCGGGCAGCCGGTGAGGCAGGACGCCGTGCTCGGTGCGCTCCAGGTCGAGGGCGCCGCGCAGGAGGTCCTTGGTGATGGGTGTGGTGATCCAGTCGTCGTGCTCGGTGTCCATGATCGGTCTCCGCTTGCTCATCATCGTGTCTGGGGCATGGGTCATGATTGGCCGGGACGGCACGAGTCGACCGCGCGGACGGGCCGGGCCGCGTCCCCCGGTCAGACCGTGGGCCAGTTCCGCAGCAGTGCGTCGAGGGCGTCCAGGATGCGTTCCCACGACTCCTGCGAGTCGGGCTCGCTGTGGCTGAAGCCCCCCGCCATCTCCAGGCTGACGTAGCCGTGGAAGACGCTGCCCAGCATCCGTACCGCGTGGGTCTGGTCGGTGTCCGTCAGGTCGTAGCCGCGCAGGATCGCCCGCGTCATCTGCGCGTGCCTGACGCCCGCGCTGGCGGCCGCTGTCTGCGGGTCGAGCCTCAGCCGGGCCGCGGCGTAGCGCCCGGGGTGCTCCCGCGCGTAGTCGCGGTACACGTCGGCGAACGCGGTCAGCGCGTCCTTCCCGGCTCGCCCGGCCAGCGCGGCGGCGCACCGGTCGGCGAGTTCCTCCAGGGAGAGTAGGGCGATGCGCGTCTTGAGGTCCTGCGAGTTCTTCAGGTGCGAGTAGAGACTCGCGACCTTGACGTCGAAGCGCCTGGCGAGTGCCGAGACGGTCACCTGCTCGAAGCCGACCTCATCGGCCAGCTCCGCTCCGGCCTCCGTCAGGCGCTCCGCGGTCAGTCCTGCGCGAACCATGCCCTTCCCTTCCTTCGGCTTAACCGATTCTGCATCTACCTAATACCTTTAGGCAAATCGGTGAGTCTTGAAGGTAGGACCTCGGCCCACGGTCGCGGCAACGGCAAAGCGCCCCGCGTCAGACGGTTCCTGACCCAAGGATCAAGAACCGTCTGACGCGGGGCGCTACGTGTGCGACCTGGGCCTCAGGCGGCGCGACGCACGCGCGCGGCCTTACGGGCCTCCGCCATCTCGCGGGATTCGGCGGACCGGCGGGAGCCGCCGCCGGAGCGGCCGGGCTGCCCCGGACGCGTACCCATGCCCCGGAAGGGGGCACCGCCGCGCTGCTTGGGGCGCTCGGTGGGCGCACTGCCCGCGATGGGCACCCCGGAGGGCGCCTTCGCCCCGGTGATGCGGCTCAACTCGGCCTCGCCGGAGCGTACTTGGGTGATCCGCGGCCGGATCCCGGCGGCGGACATCAGACGGCTCATGTCACGGCGCTGGTTGGGCGTCACGAGGGTGACGACGCTGCCGGACTCACCGGCGCGGGCCGTACGGCCGCCGCGGTGGAGGTAGTCCTTGTGGTCGATGGGCGGGTCCACGTTCACGACCAGGTCGAGGTCGTCGACGTGGATGCCGCGGGCCGCGACGTTGGTGGCCACCAGGACCGTCACCGCGCCGGTCTTGAACTGGGCGAGCGTACGGGTGCGCTGGGGCTGCGACTTGCCGCCGTGCAGCGCGGCGGCCCGTACGCCACTGCCCATCAGGTGCTTGGTGAACTGGTCGACGGCGTGCTTGGTGTCGAGGAACATGATCACGCGGCCGTCGCGGGCCGCGATCTCGGTGGCGGTCGCCATCTTGTCGGCGCCGTGCACATGCAGTTCGTGGTGCTCCATCGTGGTGACCGCGCCCTTGGAGGGGTCGACGGAGTGGACCACCGGGTCGTGCAGGTAGCTGCGCACCAACAGGTCTACGTTGCGGTCGAGCGTGGCGGAGAACAGCATCCGCTGCCCGTCGGGGCGCACCTGGTCGAGCAGTTCGGTGACCTGGGGCATGAAGCCCATGTCGGCCATCTGGTCGGCCTCGTCGAGAACGGTGATGCTCACCCGGTCCAGACGGCAGTCCTTGCGCTCGATGAGGTCCTTGAGGCGCCCCGGCGTGGCGACGACGACCTCGGCACCGGACCGCAGGGCTCCGGCCTGCCTGCCGATCGACATGCCGCCGACCACCGTGGCGATACGCAGCTTCAGCGACCGGGCGTACGGAGTGAGTGCCTCGGTGACCTGCTGGGCGAGCTCCCGGGTGGGAACGAGGATCAGAGCGAGGGGCTGCTTCGACTCGGCGCGCCGGCCGGCGGTGCGCACGAGGAGCGGGAGCCCGAAGGCAAGGGTCTTGCCCGAACCGGTGCGTCCGCGGCCCAGCACATCCCGGCCCGCGAGGGCGTTCGGCAGCGTGGCCGCCTGGATCGGGAACGGTTCGGTCACGCCGAGGCCGGTGAGCGTCGTGAGGAGCGGGGCCGGCATGTCGAGTTCGGCGAAGGTCTCCGCCGCGGGGAGGCCGGGGGTGATGGTGACCGGCAGGGCGAATTCACCCTGGGGCGCGGAGGGCCGGCGTCCCTGACCACCGGAGCGGTTACCGGGACGGGCGCCGCCACCCTTGCGGGGGTTGGCACCGCGAGGGCCGCCGCTGTTGCGGGGATTGGAATATCGGTCGTTCGAGCGCGTTGAACGGTTCATGGAGAACCTTCCTCGATAGGGCACGCATCGAGGAATTCTCGGTGAATTTCAACCGAACGAATTGCAAGCACGAGCCGAAAAAGTCAAAACCTTCTGTAAACAGCAACGAGCTGGCGCCCGCGCCGTGAGGCGCGGACACCAGCGTCGTCTTAACGCTTCAAGCGTCAGGCAGGAACGATGTTCTCCGCCTGCGGGCCCTTCTGGCCCTGAGTGACGTCGAAGTTCACCTTCTGGCCTTCCTGAAGCTCACGGAAGCCCTGGGTGGCGATGTTCGAGTAGTGGGCGAAGACGTCCGGGCCGCCACCCTCCTGCTCGATGAAGCCGAAGCCCTTTTCCGAGTTGAACCACTTCACGGTGCCAGTAGCCATACTAAATTTCTCCTTCGGGGCAAGCTCCGGAACCCGCACTGTGCGAACCCCGGCGTCGCCACGTTGATTGCCCCGTCCGGGAAAACTTCTCCCGGAAATACAAAAGTGCCCGGCGGAATTTATCCACCAAAGGCACTTGAAGTCTTATGGGAACCACAACTGCAACTACGATCAACAGTAGCACGAGATCAGCTTCGCGGCACGGGCACGCTCTACATATTTCCCCCGACCGGCCCACGACCCGCGCCACATTGCGGAAACCCGCGGCCATCTTCCGATGCGCGCGCGGCCGGCGCGGCGCGTCGACCGACGGAGCGGAGGGCGGCGCAGCCGATGCAGCGGAGGGCGGACCGGCCGACGGAGTGCGGTGTGGCGGCCGGGCCCGAATGGTCCGCTTCGTTCCCGGCCCGCGCACACGAGCGTCACAGAGGCCGCTCTCCAACTCATGCAGCCTCCACCCCGCCTCCACCGGTCCCACACGGCTCCGTCGCAGCTGGTGGACACTCCTGCTGTCACGTGTAAATGCTGGACAGTTCAATACTGAAACGCACATTCCATTGCAATCTCGTTATGCATTGACTCCTTGACGCCGGGAACACTCCGGGGTTGGCTTTCAGCCATCTCGGACCACAACGAAGCGGTCCGATCGAGGAAGTGGGCGAATGAAAACCCGTATGCGTGAAGCCACCGTCGCCGTATCTGTGAGCGCCCTGGCACTCTCGCTCGCCGCTTGCGGCAGCCTGCTGGGCTCGGACGACGGGAAGTCACAGACCGAGAGGAAGGGTGACGCGGTCACCGTCGGTCTGCTCCTGCCGGAGGCGGAGACGGCTCGCTACGAGAAGTTCGACCACCCCATCATCGAGAAGCAGGTCAGCAAGCTCACCAACGGCAAGGGCAAGCTCGTCTACGCCAACGCCAAGGGCAACGCGGCCAGGCAGAACGAGCAGCTCGACCAGATGGTCGCCGACAAGGTCGACGCGATCCTGGTGAGCGCGGTGGACGCCAAGAAGCTCGCACCGTCGGTCAAGAAGGCGAAGGAGGCGGACATCCCCGTCATCGCCTACGACCGGCTCGCCGAGGGCCCCGTCTCCGGTTACGTGGCCTTCGACAACGAACTGGTCGGCCAGGTCCAGGGCCAGGCGATCCTGAAGGCGCTCGGCGGCGGCAACCGCCAGAACAGCAAGGTCGTCATGATCAACGGCGCGCCGACCGACCCGAACGCCGCCGTGTTCAAGGAGGGCGCGCTCTCCCAGCTCCAGAACCAGGTGGACATCGCCAAGACGTACGACACCGATGGCTGGAAACCGCAGATAGCCGGTGAGCACATGACGGACGCGATCACCGCCATCGGCAAGGACGACATCGCCGCCGTCTACTCCGCCAACGACGGCATGGCGGCCGGTGCCATCAAGGCCCTCAAGGCCGCGGGCATCACCGACCTGCCGCCGGTCACCGGCCAGGACGCGGAGCTGTCGGCCGTGCAGCGCATCGTCACGGGCGAGCAGTACATGAGCGTCTACAAGCCCTACCCCGAAGAGGCCGTCGGCGCCGCGGAGATGGCGGTCCGCATCGCCCAGGGCCGCATGGTCGAGTACGACGCACTGGCCGGGGACAGGTCCGAGAACGCCACCACGAAGAACATCCCCTCCCTTCTGGTCTCCGTCCGTCCTCTCACCCGGGACACCATCAAGTCCACGGTCATCAAGGACGGCATCTACAAGACCAAGGACATCTGCACGGCCGAGTTCAAGGCGGCGTGCGCGACGGTCGGTCTCAAGGGCTAACCCGCTGTGCGGCCGGCCGCTCAGTGCCAGTAGCCGCGCCGGGGCAGCTTGAGCCAGCGGTCGGGCGGGCCGGTGACGGCGCGGGCATCGGTCGGTCGCAGGCCCACGAAGGCGCAGGAGTAGGCGACGGCGTTGTGGTGGTAGAGGTAGGCGGCGAGGACCTCTTGCGAGGAGTCGTCCTCGCCGGGGCCTCCTCCTGGGTGCAGGTCCCAGCCTTCCATGACGCCGTCGCGGGCGATGCTGCCTTGGTTGCCGCTCTTGGGGTTGGCATAGAGGCCGTAGCAGACGGTCCCCCGGGAGAGCAGGGTCTGCACCCCGGGCATCTGCGGCGCGTAACCCCAGGGCTGGGTGAGGACGCAGCCGCCCGGTACATCGGTGGCGCCGATGACCTGGAGGGACTCATCCATGTCGTACGACAAGGGGTCCTCCAGGAGTACGTCGAGTTCGGGGTCCTCGTAGGGCTCGGCCCCGAGTCGGCGCGCGGCCTCGGCCGCGTCTATCCCGGCCACGCACGCCAGGCCCGTGCCCTCGTAATGGAGGTCGGCCAGCGCCGCGGTCAGCCGTCTGCCCTCCGTCGCGGCGGCGGACTCGGCCGGGGTCAGGCCGCGCTGGCCGGACGGCACCATGAACAGGTCCGGGACCGGCCCCGCCAGGCTGAGCCTCCCCGGGGACCAGTCCGCCAGCACGATGCGCCATGGGTCGGCGCCGGCGGCGGCCAGCACACGGGCGTTGTCCGCGCGGTTCGCCAGGACCGCGAGCCACAGCGCGGTGCAGCCCTCCGACTCGGCGTCGACGTCGTCCACACGGCGGGCCAGTTCGGCGACCACCTCCGGTGAGCCGAACTCGGCCGCCCTGTGCAGAGGGCGGCTGTCGCCCCACGCGTTCGGATCGGCTCCGCGCTCCAGCCGCTCGCGTACCAGCGCGTGGTCCCGCCAGCCCTCCCAGCCCAGCCCCGCCCAGCCGTCACTCTCGACAACAGCCATGACACTCCCCCTTCGTGGTGGCCGCACCGTCTGACCGTGCCGTCACCGGCCACTCACTGAACGCTACAGACGGCCACTGACAATCGTCTCCGGCTCCTGCGTCGTTTGCTGGGGGATACGTACGCCAGGGCAGGTGTGGCTCACCGTGTCGGCGAAAGTCTTGGCCAAAGGAGACAGCGCGTCCCATCGGCGCACCGCCCAGCCGGTCCACAGGGTGGGCAGCTCCGGAATCGGGATCAGGCGCAGGTCGGGGTGGCCGGGGCCGCGCCAGCCCGGCAGATCGGGGACGATCGCGTGGCCCAGGCCCAGTTCGGCGAGCAGCAGGGCGGTGTCCCAGTCGGCAACGCTGGTGTCGGAGGCCGGGCTGAGGCCGCGCTCGGTGAACCAGGCGTCCAGGCGCGCGCGGGAGGTCGTGCTCTCCGGGAGCCCGATGAGCCGGATGCCGGCCAGGTCGGCGGTGGTGATCCGCGACGTGGCGGCGAGGGGATCGTCGCGGTGGACGGCCAGCACCCAGGGCAGTTCGATGACGGGACGCTGCTCGATGCCCTTCACCGGTGCGCCGATGGTGATCCAGGCCAGGTCCAGGCCGCCCGCGATGAGGGCGTCGAAGCAACTGCGGCTGGAGTGCGCGGTCTCGAATTCCAGGCTCACCTGAGGGTGGCGTCGACGGAAGGCGACGATCGCGTCGGACATGAAGTGCCGCACCGTGGTGGCGCCGGTGGTGATCCGCACCGATCCGGCCTCGCCGTGCACCAGGTCGTTCAGCCGGCGCAACGCGTGGTCGATGTCGCCCAGGCCGCCGGCCGCCGCGTTCTGCAGGAGCTGTCCGGCCGGCGTGGGGACGACCCCGCGCGGGTGGCGTTCGAGGAGGCTGAGCCCGAGTTCTCGTTCCAGGCGCTTGATGTGCTGGCTGACCGCGGGCTGCGTACAGGACAGCTCGCGGGCGACGGCGCTGAGGCTGCCCGTTCGGCAGACGGCGACGAAGACACGCAGGTCGTCGAGAGTCATGGAGGGTGAAGCTACAGCTTGGGGGTCCGCAAGGAAATCCGAGGATTGACTTGGGTGTCGGGCGGACGGGACGATCTTTGCGGGCCCAGGGCGGCAACCCGGCCCCGGTTCACCCGTCATCCGGAGGACGGACGGAGCGGGCCGGGTGCCGACCCACCGGCCCGGCACCAGAGTTCTCCGTCCCGGGCTGCCCGCACTCCGGTACGCCGACCGTCCCGGGGAGGGCGATCCATGCAGGCGCTCGAAGCAGCGGCCATAGGGGCCGCGGCCGTCGCGGCAGGCGGCATCAACGCGGTGGTCGGCTCCGGCACGTTGATCACCTTCCCCACGCTCCTAGCCTTCGGTTATCCACCGGTCCTTGCCAACGTCTCCAACACCATCGGTCTCGTCCCGGGTGTGATCAGCGCGGCGTACGGATACCGCGCCGAGCTCAAGGGCCAGCGGGCACGCCTCATCAAGCTCGGCATCGCATCGCTCCTGGGAGCTGTCACGGGCGCGGTCCTGCTCCTGAAGCTGCCCGCCGACACGTTCCGTTCCGCGGTGCCGGTGCTGATCCTGATCGCGTGCGTTCTGGTGCTGTTGCAGCCGCGCCTCCAGAAGTGGCTGGCCCGACGCGGCGGCAGCGGCCGCAAGGACGGCGGCGCCCCTGTGTGGGCCGGTGTCCTGGTCACCGGTGTCTACGGCGGGTACTTCGGGGCGGCCCAAGGGGTGCTGCTCATGGGCCTGTTCGGGTCGTTCCTCCGTGATGACCTGCAGCGCCTGAACGCCGTGAAGAACGTCCTCGCGTCCATCGTGAACGGCGTCGCCGCGGTCATCTTCATCGCGGTGACGAGCGTCGACTGGAGGGTGGCCGGCGTGATCGCCCTCGGCTCGACGCTGGGCGGCCTGATCGGCGCGCGCGTGGGCCGCCGCCTGTCACCCGCCGTGCTGCGCGGGCTCATCGTGGCCGTCGGGGTGACGGCTGCCGTCGCCGTCGCCGTGTGAGCACCGTCACAGCCGTCGCTGTCGAAACGGGCCGGGCTGCCGCGTGTAGGAGGTGAAACCGCCCGTCACGGCAAGGAGTTCATCATGGAAGCCCGCTTGAATCTCTTCGGCAGCCCCCTCGCGAGCAAGGCCCTGAAGCACCTCGGGTCGGCGAGCAAGGCGATCTTCTCGGGGTCGACGCTGCCGTCCGCGACCCAGGACCTGGTGATGCTCCGGGCGAGCCAGATCAACGGCTGCGGATTCTGCACCGACATGCACACCAAGGACGCCGCGCACGCCGGGGAGTCCCCGGCGCGCATCAACCTGGTCGCCGTCTGGCGGGAGGCCACGGTGTTCACCGAGGCCGAGCGCGCCGCCCTGGAACTGACCGAGGAAGGCACCCGCATCGCCGATGCGGCGGGCGGGGTCCCGGACGAGGTGTGGGCGAACGCCGCCAAGCACTACGACGAGGAGCAACTGGCCGCCCTGGTGTCGCTCATCGCCCTCATCAACGCGGCCAACCGCTTCAACCTCATCGTCCGTCAGCCCGCCGGGGACTACCGGCCCGGCCAGTTCGGCTGAGCGGGTCGGGCGTTGAGCGGTCGTGCTGGGCAGATCGCCGCCTAGGCCGCCCTGTTCTGGCGCCGGTAGCCGCCCGGCGCCAGGCCGTACTCCCGCTTGAAGGCCTTGGCGAAGGCGAACTCCGAGCCGTATCCGGTGCGGGCCGCGACGGTCGTCAGCGGGGCGTCGGTCTCCCGCAGCATGCGGGCGGCGGTCGTCATGCGCCAGCGGGTCAGATAGGCCATCGGCGGTTCGCCGACCAGTGCGGCGAACCGCCGGGCGAACGCGGCGCGGGACAGACCGGCGCGCGCCGCGAGGGACTCGACCGTCCACGAGGCCGCGGGATCGTCGTGCATGGCCGACAGGGCGGGCGCCACCGCCGAGTCGGCCAGGGCCGCCGCCCAGCCCTGAGCGGCGGTCGCGGGCTGATCGTCGAGCCAGGCCCGCAGGATGTAGAGGAGCAGCGAGTCGATCAGGGTGGGCACGATGCCGTCGGAGCCGATGCGCGGGTTCTCCAGCTCGGAGCCGAGGAGCTGGACGGCGGCACTGAGCTCCGGATGGCGGCCGTGCCGCGTCGGCAGGATGATCACCTCGGGCAGCTGGCGCACCAGCGGGTGCGGGCGCCCCTGGTCCAGGTGGTAGTTGCCGCAGAGCAGGCTGGTCGCGGCGCCCTCGCCGCCGAGCGCGACGGAGCCGATGGGTGAACTGCCGTGATACTGCGCGGCTTTGTACTCCTCGGCCGGGGTGGAGGGGTGGTCGGCGAGGATGTGGCCCCGCCCGTCCCGCAGGAAGATCACGTCCCCGGGGTTCAGCTGGACCGGCTCCAGGTGCGGGGACGCCTCGGGCAGGGGGACCAGCCAGCACGTCCCGTACAGCACCACATGGAAACCTGCGCCGGCCACGGGTGGCAGGCGCAGGCCCCAGGGGGCGCGGCCGTTGGTCCGCACGGACGCCGGGTGCCCCGTGCGCATCGAGGCCAGTGCCTCGGTGAGGATGTCCATCCGGCCTCGCCCTTCCTGATGCCGCCCGTCGCGGTCGGCCTGTGCGGACCGCTTATGCGGATCGCCCTGCGGACCACACATGCGGACCGCCCTGTTCAGACCGTCAGGACAATCTTGCCCTGTACGTGTCCCGCGGCGACCAGCTCGTGTGCCTTGCCGGCCTCCGCCAGCGGGAACGTCTCCTCGACATAGGGACGGATGCGGCCCGCGTCGATCAGTTCGGCGAGCGCTTCGAGGCCGGCGGAGTCCGGTTCGACCAGGACACCGGCGAAGCGCCGTCCGGCGGCCTCGACGCGCGCGGCGAGCTCCGCGTCGCCGTGCTCCAGGATGCTGATGAGTACGCCGCCGGGGCGGACCACGCCGAGCGAGAGGTCCCCCTGGGCCGTCGAGTCGAGGAGCACGTCCACGTCCTTGACGACCTCGGTGAAGTCGGTCGTCCGGTAGTCGATGATCTCGTCGGCGCCGAGGCCGCGCACGAAGTCATGCCGTCCCTGGCTGGCTATCGCGATCACGTGGGCGCCCCGCGCCTTCGCGATCTGCACCGCGAAGTGGCCGACGCCGCCGGCGGCCCGCTGGATCAGCACCCGGTCGCCTGCCTTGACGTCCGCCGCGCCGACCAGGCCCTGCCAGGCGGTGAGCGCCGCGAGGGGCACCGCGGCGGCATGTACGTGGTCGAGCGAGGCAGGCTTGCGGGCCAGGTGATCGGCCTGAACGGTGACGTAATCGGCGTACCCGGTGACGGCGCGGGGGAAGTGCGGCATGCCGTACACCTCGTCCCCCGCCACGAACCCGGCACCGGGGCCCGCCTCTTCGACCACCCCGGAGATGTCCCAGCCCACGCCGAACGGCGGCTCGCCGAGCAGCGGCAGTGCGCCGGACCGGACGGCGATGTCCACGGGGTTGACGGCACTGGCGTGGACCTTGACGAGGACCTCGCCGGGCTGCGGCTCGGGCCGTTCGGTCTCGACGACCTCAAGGACCTCGGGGCCGCCGATGGACTTCTGGATGACTGCGCGCATGGTGGATCTCCTGGGTTCGGCGCGGGTGCGGTTCGGGTTCGAATTCGGTTCAGCGCGCATTCGGTGTGCGTTCGGCGCGGTTGATGTCCCCACCCTAGGGAGATCGAATGAGCCGCAGAATGGCTTTCTGTCTCGGCTACATGTCTCAGCGTCTCGTCCAGGCGCACCCTCGACCAAGAGTGGTCCAGGTCACACGACAAGCGGCAATCGCCGGTCACATTCCCGCGCCGCGGTCCGTCAGAGCAGTGACGCACTCAAGACGCCAGGCCGGGGCAAGTCCGGCCGGGCACCCGCCCGATGGGAGCACTTCTGATGTCCACCGCCTCTGTTGTCGTCACCGCCCTCGCCGCCGCCATGGTGGGTTTCTCGGCCGTCTCGGTCTTCCTGCGCGCCAAGTGGGTCGTGGAGCCCATGGCCGACTACGGCGTCCCCTTCTCGTGGCTGCCCTGGCTGGGCGCCGCCAAGGCCGCGGGGGCGGCAGGCCTGCTGGTCGGCCTGCTCGTACCGGCCGTCGGCGTCGCGGCCGGGATCGGCCTGGCGCTGTACTTCGCCGGCGCCGTCATCACCGTGGTCAGGGCCCGCTGGTACGCGCACATCCCCTTCCCCCTGCTGTACGCGGCGCCGGTGGTCGGCGCCCTGGTCCTGGGCATCGCCGCCTGACCTCAGGAGCAACTTCCGCACCAGGAGATGTACTTCAGGAGTACTTGAAGGGTTGACTGGACCCCGACAATCAGTATGGTCTAGGCCAATGAGTCGACCGAGGCGCCCGGTTGTCTCTCGCCCCTCCTCCCCCCCACTCAGAGGGAACAGAGATGAACAAGAAGCAGAAAATGGCAGCCGCTCTGGGCGCGGGACTCGCGCCCGTGCTCGTCCTGGCCTCCGTCACCCCGGCCGGCGCGCACGGCTACGTCTCCTCGCCCCCGAGCCGTCAGGCACAGTGCGCGGCAGGCACCGTGTCCTGCGGAGACATCACCCATGAACCGCAGAGCGTCGAAGGCCCCAAGGGGCAGACGACGTGCAGCGGCGGCAACGAACGATTCGCCGAGCTGGACGACGACAGCAAGGGCTGGAAGGCCACCGACGTCGGCTCGTCGCAGGAGTTCAGCTGGAAGCTGACGGCACGTCACAGCACCAGCACCTGGCAGTACTTCGTCGGCGGCAACAAGATCGGCGAGGTCGACGACGGTGGCGCCCAGCCGGGCGAGACCGTCACGCACAAGGTCGACTTCGGCGGGCTCAGCGGCAAGCAGAAGGTGCTCGCGGTGTGGAACATCGCCGACACCACCAACGCCTTCTACGCCTGCATCGACGTGAACATCGGGGGCTAGCTCCCCCGCGCGGGCGGCTCCCCCACACCACCCGGCCCGGTCTGCCCGGCCTAGGCGGCAACACGCCGACGGCCCGGCAGGCCGGGCTCTCGCGTACGCGACCGGCCGCCGGGAGCGCACGAAAAGCGCCGAGGTACGGGCCCCGCCTGAGAGGGTGGAGGCATGGCCGATCTGCGCAGGACTCTGGAGACGCACGTCAGCAACAGCTCCGTGGCGGGAGCGGTGGGTCTGGTGGCCCGCGGTGACCGGGGCGAAGAGGTCGCGGCCGTCGGGTCCGTCGACGTGGAGGGCACCGCACCGATGGCCCGGGACTCGATCTTCCGCATCGCGTCGCTGACCAAACCCATCGTCGCCGCCGCCGTCATGATGCTGGTCGAGGAGGGCCGGATCGCACTGGACGCCCCCGTCCGCGAGTGGCTCCCCGAACTGGCGTCGCCGAGCGTCGTCCGCGCTCCGGACTCGCCGGTGGACGACGTGGTCCCCGCGGTCCGGCCCATCACGGTCTTCCACCTGCTCGCCTCCCGCACCGGATACGGCTTCCCGTCCGACTTCTCGCTGCCCGCGCTCGCGCCGCTCTTCAGCGAGCTGAAGCAAGGGCCTCCGCAGCCTCAGGCCGTCCCCGCGCCGGGCGCGTGGATGGCCGCGCTGTCCCGGATCCCGCTCCTGCACCAGCCCGGCGACGGCTGGCTCTACAACCTCAGCTCCGACCTCCAGGGCGTACTGATCTCCCGGGTCACCGGGATGCCGCTCCCCGAGTTCCTGGCGGAGCGGCTGTTCGAGCCGCTGGGGATGACCGACACCGCGTTCTCGGTGCCGCCCGGCAAGCTCGACCGGTTCACCAGCTACTACGCGGCCGGGGCCGAGGCCGGGCCCGAACGCGACCCCCGCAGCGGACTCGAACTGCTCGACGCCCCCGACGGCCAGTGGAGCAGCCTGCCTCCCTTCCCGTCCGGCGCCGGCGGCCTGGTCTCGACCGTCGACGACTGGCTCGCCTTCGGACGGATGCTGCTCGCCGAGGGCGCGGTGGAAGGGCGTCGGCTCCTCACGCCGGAGTCCGTGCGCCAGATGACGACCAATCAACTGACCACGTCCGAGCGGCAGTCCGCCGGTCTCTTCCTCGAAGGGATGGGCTGGGGCTTCGGCGGCGCGGTGGACATCGAGGCCGTCGAACCGTGGAGCGTGCCGGGGCGCTACGGCTGGGTCGGCGGGACCGGCACGACCGCGCACATCACACCGTCCACCGGCGCGGTCACCATCATGTTCAGCCAGTTGCAGATGGGAGGGCCCAGCTTCCCCGAACTGATGCGGGACTTCTGGCGGTACGCGGCAGGCGCGGCCTGAGGCAACAGGCCAGGCCCCTTTCGGCTCAGGTCTGCTTTCGGCTCAGGTCTGCCGCACCGGCTCGTACGCGTCGGGATGCAGGCCGAAGGTCCACGCGACGCCCTCCTTGGCGGTCCTCGTGGTGGGCGGCACGCGCAGCCAGTACGTACGACTCGTGCCGTCGGGCTCCGGGGTGGAGTTGACCACCTCGACCATCACCACGTCCTCGTCCCCGAGGAGTTCGATGCGCCAGAGCACACCGGTCTCGTCGCGGTGCACGGGGACGGCCCCCGACTCGTCCAGATAGCGGTCGTAGCCGTAGTGCTCCAGCATCACGCGGCGCAGTTCGGCGTTCCCCTCGCCGCGTATCCGCTCGGGGGTGAGTGCCGAGAGTTCACGCAGGAACTCCGCCGGGACCGGCATGCCGCGCCACGCGTGCAGGGCGAAGCCGTCGGGGAAGGCGACCGCCGGGCCGTCGGCGCGGTCCAGGCGCCCCGCCTCGTCGCGGTGCAGCTCCGAGGGGCGCTCGCAGACGATCGCCTCCCGCTCGAAGGGCCACCACCAGCCCGCCGAGCGGGCGACCGCCGCGATGCCGTCCAGCGCACTGCCGTCCGAGGTGTCGAAGGCGCACAGCCAGGCCGCCTCGTGCTGGCCGAGCACCGCGTCGAGGAGGACGAGCCGAACGGCCGTCTGCGCCTGGTGGCCGCCGTCCGTCAGCTCCTCCACCACCCCGGCGCGGATGCGGGACGTGAGGGCC
Organism: Streptomyces sp. NPDC055099; assembly: GCF_053607685.1. Taxonomy (NCBI): domain Bacteria; kingdom Bacillati; phylum Actinomycetota; class Actinomycetes; order Kitasatosporales; family Streptomycetaceae; genus Streptomyces; species Streptomyces sp. NPDC055099. The sequence continues at coordinate 283,945 of NZ_JBSGUA010000004.1, forward strand.
TGGGTGATGTCCCAGAGCCGTGCTCCGGTGGCGTTCCACCGCTCGCCCCAGCCGCCCGGCCCCAACCGCGCGTGCACGGCCGCGCGTTCGGCGGCCCAGGGGCGGCCTCGGACCACGTCGCGCACGCTGCGGCCCAGGGCGTCCCGCTCGGCCGCGATCAACCGCGCGGCTTCGCGCGGCGAGGCGGCCCAGCGGATGCGCTCGGGTTCGGGGAGCCCGGCCCTGCGGTAGGCGAGGCGTACGCCTGCCTCGGCCGCCGCACGGTCGGCCGGGCCGGTGGCCGCCACCACCCGCCGCCACTCCGTCATGTCCCCCTCCCCCGATGCCCCTTGGCCCGGTGCCTGTTGCCCCGGTGCCTGTTGCCCCGACGCCTCATGCCCTGGCGCCTCTTCCCCCGGCAGCGTCCGCTCCACCATCGTCATGTCATCCGCTTCCATGTCGTCCCCTCCCACGTCCCGCTCCCGGCTGCTCACATCGGACCCGCTCACCTGCGGACTCAGTCGGCCACCAGGCGCACGGACCCCGGGATGTACTCGCGCTGGCGCACCACCCGATACCAGCCCTTCGGCAGCGGGATCGCCGCGTGTTCCTCGTGGACCACGCGTCCGCCGTCGGGCAGATGCAGCAGCAGCGGGCCGAACGGGCCCGGTTCGCGGATCAGCCGGCCCGGGCCCACCACGGCGTGCGCGTGTCCCGTCACCTCGCCGAGGGCGAGCACGAGCCGACCGCGGCCGTCCCGCGGCTCCTGCGGACCGTCCTCGACGTGCGGCGGCAGCGCCGACTCCGCAACGGGCACGATGAGTACATCTCCCTGCCGGAACATGGGTCTTCCCTCCCCGCGGCGCGCTCTGCGCCGCCCATGACCTCCGACCGTACGGCGAGGGTCTGACAACGGCCGTCGGGCGGCGCCCGGACCCGGCTTTCGCCGCCCTGCGGCAGGCGTTGTCAGTGGCGCTTGGTAGAAATTCTGCACATCGGTCGATCAGCACGGACATGGGATCGCCGCAGTTGAGCGCCGTTCCGGCGCCATGGCTATGGAGAGCGGGCGGACATGACCATCGGGGACAACCAGCAGCACTGGCACGGTTTGCCCATCCAGGCGTTCCCGCGCTTCGACGAGAAGTTCCCGGGCGAACTGCCGGCTGCCGATTCCGTGGCCTGGCGCATCGCCGTCGACTCGTACGACAGCGAGGAGGAATGGGAGGCCGCCTTCGCGCGGTTCACCGAGGCCGTCGACATCTCGCGGGTGCGGGCGCTCATCGTCGGCGCGTGGAGCAACACTTACGAGAACGGACCGGGTCAGGTGATCGCCGCACTCGTCGACGCGAGCGAACGCATGCCGGAGCTGCGAGCCCTGTTCCTGGGCGACATCGACTCGGAGGAGTGCGAGATCTCCTGGATCACCCAGGCCTGTGTCACCCCGCTTCTTGACGCCTTTCCCGCGTTGGAGGAGTTCGCCGTGCGCGGCAGCGACGGCCTCGCGTTCCCGGCCGTGGAGCACAGGCGGCTGCGGTCGCTCACCCTTGAGTCGGGTGGGCTACCGGCCCAAGTGGTGCGCGGGGTCGCCGCGAGCGACCTGCCCGCCCTCGAACACCTGGAGCTGTGGCTCGGCACCTCCGAGTACGGCGGCGACGCCACGGTCGCGGATCTCGAACCCTTCTTCGCGGGCACGCGCCTGCCCCGGCTGCGGCGGCTCGCCCTGTGCAACAGCGAGATCCAGGACGAGATCGCCGCGGCCCTGGCGTCCGCCCCCGTGGTGGCCCGCGTCGAGGCCCTCGACATCTCCATGGGAGTGCTGACGGACGAGGGAGCCATGGCGCTCCTGGCCGGGCAGCCGCTGACCCACCTGAAAGAACTCGACGCCCATCACAACTTCCTGAGCGAGGAGCTGCGCACGCGCCTGCGCGAGGCGCTGGAACCGGCAGGCGTCGAACTGGACCTCGACGCGGACGACGTGGAGGAGTACGCGGAGGACGACGGCACCGTGTGGCGCTACGTGGCGGTGGGCGAGTAGCGACGACCGGAGCAAGGGAGAGAGGGACACGTCATCAGCAGCCGAACGACGCATCTCGACTGGTTCCACGGACTGCCGGTCTTCACCTTCCCGTACGAGGGCGACGGCCCCCGGGAGGCATTGCCCTCGCCGGAGTCCGTCGCCTGGCGGTTCGGCTGGCCGGACGGCGTCAGCGACATTGCCTTCGAGCAGCAGTGGCAGCGGTTCGTGGACTCCGTGCCGCTGCACAAGGTGCGGGCCATGGTGATCGGACCGTGGTGGGCGGAGTACGAGGACGTCGGCATCGACACGGTCATCGAGCTGCTGTGCGCCGAGCGGCACCGGCTCACGGGGCTGCGGGCCCTGTTCCTCGGCGACGTGCTCTCCGAGGAGTTCGAGATCTCCTGGATCAAGCTGGGTGATCTGACGCCGCTCCTCAAGGCGTTCCCCCTGCTGGAGAAACTGGGGGTACGAGGCGGCGAGCGCCTCGTCCTGGAGCCAACACACCATACGGCCCTGCGTGAGCTCCGCTTCGAGTCGGGAGGGCTGCCCGCGGCTCCGGTCCGGGCGCTGGGGGCCTGCGAGTTTCCGGCGCTCGACCACCTGGAGCTGTGGCTCGGCACGTCCTGGTACGGCGGCGACTCCACGATCGAGGACATCGCCCCGCTTCTCGCCCCGGGCTGGCGGATGCCCTCGCTACGGCATCTCGGCCTCCAGAACAGCGACATCCAGGACGAGATCGCTGTCTCGATCGCCGGAGCTCCCGTCGTGCCGCAACTGGACTCCCTGGCACTGTCCATGGGTGCGCTGAGCGACGAAGGCGGCGCCGCGCTGCTCGAAGGCCAGCCGCTGACCCATCTGCACACACTCGATCTGCATCACCACTTCCTCTCCGCCGCCATGACCCAGCGCCTCCGGTTCGCGCTGGAGCCGCACGGGGTCCGTCTCGATCTCCGGCGCGGGCTTGCCGCTTCCGCACGATCGGAGGCCCGCTATGTCGCCGTCGGCGAGTGAGCAACAGCCGGGCGAGGCCCTCCGATTCGCCGTCGTGGGCAACCCGGAGAACCGCCGCGTCGCGCTCTTCACGGCAGCCGCGCAGGAGGCCGGGCTGCCCGAGCCGCGCGTCGTTCCGTGGCTGGACGTGCTGCGCGACGGCGGGGCAGCTTTCGGCGAGGACGAGGTGGTGCGGCTCGACTCACCCGGTGAGAACGCGGACGTCGACCTGGCGCTGCGCGGAATGGACGACCCCACGCGCGTGGAGGGCAGCGCGCGTTGGTACGAGGGGTTCACCGCGGCCGTACGGTCGTTGAGCGGCGGGCGACGACTCGACGACCCGGGCGAGCTCGGCGTGCTCTTCGACAAACGGCTCTGCCACGACGCGCTCGTGCGGGCGGGTGTCCCCGTGCCGCCGTCGCCCACATCGGGGGCGAGGGTGGCCGTGCGCGGCTGGGACGACGTACGGGCCCTGATGCGTGAGCACCGGATGCCGCGCGTCTTCGTCAAGCTCGCCCACGGGTCGTCCGCGTCGGGGGTGCTCGCCGTCGAGACGGCCGGCTCCGGCCGCGTACAGGCGACCACTTCTGCCGAACTCGCGGACGACCGGCTGCACAACTCCCTTCGTCTGCGTCGCTATCGGGGCGAGGGAGAGGTGGCCGCGATCGTCGACAGGCTGGCGCCCGACGGTCTGCACATCGAGCGCTGGATGCCGAAGGCGGCGTTGCACGCGCGCGTGGCCGACCTGCGGATCGTGGTGGTGGACGGACGGGCCACGCATGCGGTGGTACGCACGAGCGGCTCTCCCCTGACGAATCTCCATCTCGGCGGTGCACGCGGCGAGTTGGCCGATGTCATCGGAGCGGCGGGGCCCTACTGGGCCGAGGCCCTGGAGATCTGTGAGCGGGCCGCCGCCTGCTTTCCGGGCACGCTCTGCGTCGGCGTCGACCTCCTCCCGGCGATCGGCTGGCGGCGGTTCACCGTCGGCGAGGTCAACGCCTTCGGCGATCTGCTGCCGCGCCTGACAGGGCTGCCGGGCAGCGGGGCGGAGGGCTTGGACACGTACGCGGCGCAGATCGCCGCGGTGCGACGACGTCCGGCGAGCGCCGCCGCCGCGCCGCGCCCGGCCCCCTCCCCGCGCCCTTCCCAGCCGCTCCCGCCCCACTCGACGAACCACCCCGCAAGGAACCACCATGCGAACGCCTGAACCTCAGAGGGCTGAGGGCTCACTCGAAGCTCCCACAGCTCCACATGCTCCCGAAGCTCCCGACACTCCCGACATGAACGAAGTCGTCGGTCGTGATGACCTTCTCCTGGTCACCCTCGACACCCTCCGCCACGACGTGGCCGTGGAGCTGGCCGCCGCGGGCCGCATCCCGCATCTGGCCCGCCATCTTCCGGGCGGCGTCTGGGAGAAGCGGCACGCGCCGGGCAGCTTCACGTACGCCTCGCATCAGGCGATGTTCGCCGGGTTCCTGCCCACGCCGGCCGCTCCGGGACCGCATCCACGGCTGTTCGCCGGACGGTTCGCGGGCAGCGAGACGACCGCCGGGCGCACGTACGTCTTCGACACCCCCGACCTGGTGTCCGGTCTCGCCGACGCCGGGTATCGCACGGTGTGCATCGGCGGCGTGGGCTTCTTCAACAAGCAGGGAGCGCTGGGCGGCGTCCTGCCCGGGCTCTTCCAGGAGAGCCACTGGGAGCCGGAGTTCGGTGTGGCCTCACCCACGTCCTTCGAGGCGCAGGTGGAACGGGCCGAGAAGGTGGTGGCCGAACTGCCGCACGAGCAGCGGCTGTTCCTCTTCCTGAACGCGTCCGCGCTCCATCAGCCCAACTGGTTCCACCAGGCCGGCGCCACCGCCGAGGCGGGCGACAGCCGGGCGACACACGCGGCCGCCCTGGAGTACATCGACCGCCACATCGGGCGCCTGTTCGCCGCCCTGAGCTCGCGCCGCCGCTGTTTCGCCGTCGTCTGCTCCGACCACGGCACGGCCTACGGCGACGACGGCTACGTGGGCCATCGCCTCGGGCACGAATCCGTGTGGACGGTGCCCTACGCCCACTTCTTTCTGGAGCCGTCCGCATGAGCACATCGCACCCGCGCCCGTACCAGAGTTACGTCTACGCCTACCCGCACAAGACCGCCTACCGTCCCCTGGCCGACCGCCCCGAGTTGCGCGCCCTGTGGGCGGCGGAGCCCAAGGACGCGCTCTCGCTCTATCTGCACATACCGTTCTGCGAGGTCCGCTGCGGCTTCTGCAATCTCTTCACCCGCATAGGCGCACCCGGCGAGCTGACCACCCGCTATCTCGACGCCCTCGACCGCCAGGCCACAGCGGTGCGGGACGCCCTCGAAGAGGGGGGAGGTGACAGCACCGCGCCGGTCCGGTTCGCCAACGCCGCGTTCGGCGGCGGCACCCCCACCTACCTGGAGGCCGCCGAGCTGGAACGGCTCTGCGACATCGCCGAGCGGCGCATGGGGGCGGACCTGCGCGCGATACCGCTCTCCGTCGAGGCATCGCCCGCGACCGCCACCGCCGACCGGCTCGCCGTCCTCGCCGAGCGCGGGGCGACCCGACTCAGCCTGGGCGTGCAGAGTTTCGTCGACGCCGAGGCACGGGCTGCCGTACGCCCGCAGCGCCGGGCGGACGTCGAGGCGGCGCTCGGCCGCGTGCGCGACGCCGGTATCCCGGTGCTCAACATCGACCTCATCTACGGGATAGACGGTCAGACGGCGGACAGCTGGCGTGCCTCCCTGGACGCCGCGCTGGCCTGGCGGCCCGAGGAGATCTACCTCTACCCCTTGTACGTACGGCCGTTGACGGGCCTGGGCAGGCACGGCACGGCGGGGACGGCCGACGCGGACTGGGACGAGCAGCGGCTGCGCCTCTACCGGCAGGGCCGCGATCACCTGCTGGCCGAGGGATACGTCCAGGTGTCCATGCGGATGTTCCGCCGCGCGGACGCGCCGCCGCAGGGCGCCGACGACTACGCCTGCCAGACCGACGGCATGATCGGTCTGGGCTGCGGTGCCAGGTCGTACACGTCGTCGCTGCACTATTCCTTCGACTACGCGGTCGACCTGCGCGAGATCCGCACGATCATCGACGACTACACCGCCACCGAGGACTTCAGCCGCGCCGTGCACGGCCGCCGGGTCGACGGGGACGAGGCCCGCCGCCGCCACCTCCTCCAGTCGCTGCTGCAGGCGGACGGCATGCCGCTCGCCGACTACCGCAAGCGCTTCGGCACGGAACCGTGCGAGGACTTCCCCGCCGAGCTCGAACGGCTCGCGGACCGGGGTTGGATCGAGCGGGAGCCGGGCGCGGAAGTGCTGCGCCTGACTGCGGAGGGCCTCGCCCACTCCGACGCCATCGGCCCCGAGTTGTTCTCCGCCGAGGTGCGGGCCGCGATGGCCGCCTACGAACTGAAGTGAGCCCGCCGACCATGGACCTGACGATCCTCTACCGCGGCCCGCTGGCGTCGTGCGACTACGCCTGCCCGTACTGCCCGTTCGCCAAGCGCCGCGACACCCCCGAGCAGCTGCGCGTGGACCGGGCGGCACTGGAGCGCTTCACGGGCTGGGCAAAGGGCCAGACCGGTGACCGCCTCTCCCTGCTGTTCACGCCGTGGGGCGAGGGCCTGGTCCGCTCCTGGTACCGGCGCGCCCTGGTCGAGCTCTCCCATCAGCCGCATGTCGACCGCGTCGCGATCCAGACGAACCTGAGCTGCCGCACGGAGTGGCTCGCGGACGCCGACCTCGACACCGTCGCCCTGTGGTGCACGTATCACCCGGGTCAGACCCCGTACGACCGCTTCCTCGCCAAGGCGCGTCAACTGGCCGAGCGGGGTGTGCGGTTCAGCGTCGGCGTCGTGGGTCTGGCCGAGCACCTCGACGACGCCCGGCGCCTGCGGGCCGCACTGCCCGCCGAGGTCTATCTGTGGGTGAACGCCGCGGAGGGCCACACGTACACCGACGACGAGGCCGCCCGGTGGACCGCCCTCGACCCCTTGTTCCCCTACAGCCGCCATCCGCACCGCTCCGCCGGTCTCCCCTGCCGCACGGGCGAGTCCGTCATCTCGGTCGACGGCGAGGGCACGGTCCGCCGCTGCCACTTCGTCCGCGCGGAGCTGGGCAACCTGTACGACGGCTCGTACCGCGGCGCGCTGAAGCCCCGGCCCTGCCCCCTGGCGGTCTGTGACTGTCACATCGGCTATGTCCACCTGGAGACGCTGCCCCTGTACGACGTCTACGCGGGCGGGGTCCTGGAGCGGATTCCCGGTCCGGACGCGAGGGCCGCGCAGACGGCCAGGGCCCCGGCGGCCACGGTCAAAGCCAGGGCAGCGGGCATGACGTAGCCGGGGGCTCCGGCCTCCCGAACCGGGCTCGACGACGTGCCGCCGTCCGCCGCGGCGACGACCGCGCCGGCCACATGAAGGGCGCCCCACACGCACAGGCCCACCGCGACGGCAGCCGTGAGAGCGGCGAGGCCGCGGAGCACGGCGCCCAGACGCGCGGGGCCGCTGTCACGCCGGGCGAAGGCGCTGAAGCCGTACCCGACGAGGCCCGCGCCGACGATCACGCCGATCAGGATGACCAGGAACACCACCACGGTCCGCCGCCTCTCGCGTGCCCGGCCGGTGAGCCGGTCCGCCCGGCTCACGTCACTGCATCTGCCGCCGCACCAGCTCATGCAGCCGCCCGCCAGTATCCGCCAACAACTGTGCGGGCGGACCCTGCTGGACGATCTTGCCCTCCGACATGACGATGACGCGGTCCGCGTCCATCACCGTGGACAGGCGGTGGGCGATGACGACGCGGGTGGCGTTCAGGGCGCGGGTGCTGTCGATGACCGTGCGTTGCGTCTCGTTGTCCAGGGCGCTGGTCGCCTCGTCGAAGAAGAGGACGCGGGGGCGGCGGATCAGGGCCTGGGCGATCATCAGGCGCTGACGCTGGCCGCCGGAGACCGCTCCGCCGCCGGAGATCATCGTGTGCAGGCCCATCGGCATGCGCTTGATGTCCTCGGCGAGGCCCGCCATCGCCGCGGCCTCCCACGCCTCCTCCTGCGTGAACGTCTCGGCGCCGCAGATGCAGTCCAGGATCGATCCGGTGAGCGGCTGCGCGTTCTGCAGGACGACGCCGCACTGGCGGCGCACGGCCGCCTGGTCCAGGGCCGACAGGTCCTGGCCGTCGTACAGGACGCTGCCGGAGGCCGGCTTGTCGAAGCCGATCAGCAGGCGAAGGAGCGTCGACTTGCCGCAGCCGCTGGGGCCGACGACCGCGACGAACTCGCCCGGCCTGATGGACAGGGACACATCGTCGAGGACCAGGGGGCCGTCGTCCGCGTAGCGGAAGGACAGGGCGCGGGCCTCGATCTCGCCCTGCAGCTCGCCGGGCTGCGTGCTCGCGCCCCGCACCTCGGGCGTTTCTTCGAGCACCGGCTTGATCTGCTCAAACATCGGGAGGACCGACGCCGCCGAGATCAGTGCGCCGGTCAGCTGCGTGACGGATGTCAGGAGCATCGTCACGGCCGTGCTGAAGGTGAGGAACTCGCCCGCCGTGAGGCTGCCGCGGGCCGGGCCCGCGAGGAGGATGAACATGATGAGGGTGCACAGCGGGAGGTAGACCGCGTTGAGGACCGTCGTGACGTTCTTGATGCGGCCCGCGCGCTGCTGGAGTTCCCGGCTGCGCGCGAACTCCCCCGCCCACGCCGCGTACGCGAAGCTCTCCGCTCCCGCGACGCGGAGTTTGGGCAGGCCTCGCAGCGTCTGGAACGCCTGGTTGTTGAGCTTGTTGGAGAGCTCGACCAGGCGGCGCTGCCAGCGCAGTTCCCACAGGCCGAGGGTCAGGAACACGGCGGCGATCACCACCAGCATCCCCAGGGCGGCCAGGGCCAGCGGGACGCTGTAGAGCAGCAGCAGGACCAGGTTCATCGCGCCGATCGTGCCCGCCTGAAGCGCGACGGGACCGATGCCCGAAAGGACCCGGCGGATCGCGCTGACACCCATCGCCGCGCTGGCCAGTTCACCGGTGGACCGGGAGGCGAAGAAGCGGGTGGGGAGGTTCAGCAGGCGGTCCCAGACCGCTGGTTGCAGGGTGCTCTCCATCCGGCCCTCCATCCGCAGGATGGTCAGGTTCTGGAGCAGCATGAACGCCGCGGAGACGATGCTCGTGATCATCACCGCCAGGGACACCTGGACGATGAGGCTCTTCTCGCCGTTCGGGACGAACACGCCGAGCACCTGTCCCGTCGCGATCGGCACGAGCGCCCCGATCATGACCGTCACCAGACCGGCGATCGCCAGGTTGCGTACGTCGCCTCCGGTGCCCCGCAGGCTGAAGCGGAAGAGCCGCCACGGCGTCAACGCCCGCTCCGGCAACGGGCGGTAGAACATGACCCCCTGCGGTTCGAACTCCTCCGCGTTGGTCTTGTCGATGCGCGTGCGCCGGCCGGACGTGGGGTGCACGGACTCGTAGCCGCCGCGCCGCCACAGCAGGGCGACCGGCGCCCCGCTCGCCGCGCGGTGTCCCACGAGGGGACCCGTGTTCTCGCGCCACCAGCACCCGTCGAGGCGCACGGCGCGGGTGCGGATGCGCGAGGCCACGGCGACCTGCTCGACCGGGTCGATCCGGTCGCTGACCGCACCGCCCTGCGCGGGGCCGGACAGCGTGATGCCCGCCGCGTCGGCGACCAGACGGCAGGCTGCGTACGTCGCGTCGTCGCTCCCCCGCGCTTCGGTGCGGCGCGTGCCGCCCCTGCCGGAGCGGCCGATGGAGGCGATCAGGGTCCGGTCGGCCTGTTCGCGGACGGTCTCGCCCGCCTTGATGCCGGCTGCCGTGCGGTCCTCGTGGGCCCGCTCCAGGCGTTCGATCCAGCGGTCGAGGGTCGAGAGCAGCCGGTACTGCTGGTTGACCATGCGCTGCCACATGGAGGCGTCGACGAGGAGATCGCCCGCGGCCTCCGAGCTGTAGGCGGAGCCGTACTGCACGCTGCCGGGCGCGACCGGCATCCAGAGGATGTCGTCGTCGGTCACCACGTCGTCGGCCATGGTGCGGCCGTCGAGCGGCGCCTCGAACAGGACGCGGTGACTGCGACCGATGCCGAGCGCGAAGGCGTGCTCAAGGAGGCTGAGGGACGCGTCCTGGGTGTCGTACTGGCTGGGGTACTGCTGCTCGTAGGCCCAGGTGTCGCCGTAGTCGGGGCGGTACAGCTCACGCAGCGGGATGCGGCGCAGTTCGCAGCCCTGGAGCGGGCGCCCGACGAGGGTGTGCTGGGGGCCTTCGACGGGGCCCAGGAGCAGCGTGCCGGGTTCGAGGCGGCCGAGGAAGTGCCAGTGACCCTGCTGCACGGCGTCGACGGCAAACAGGTCGAGCGCGCCGGCCACGACGAGCCACAGGACCTGCGGGCCTTCGAGGTGCACGCTGCGCAGGCCCGTGCAGTCGGCCGGGGTGCCGAGCGCGCCGAACGCCGCGGCGACCGAATCGCCGCTGTAGGAGGTGTACTGCTCCGGTACCGAGGTCACCTCAGTGCTCCTTGACCAGGTCGGCGTAGGGTCCGCCGGCGGCGACGAGGTGTTCGTGGCGTCCGCGTTCCACGACCGTGCCGTGGTCGAGGACGACGATCTCGTCGCTGTCGCGCACGGTGCTCAGACGGTGCGCGATGACGACGCAGGCGCAGCCGCGGCGGCGCAGGTTGTCGATGATGACCTGCTCGGTCTCGGCGTCCAGGGCGCTGGTCACCTCGTCGAGCACGAGGATGCTGGGGCGGCGGACCAGGGCCCGCGCGATCTCCAGGCGCTGGCGCTGCCCGCCGGAGAAGTTGCGGCCGTCCTGCTCGACGCGGCCGTGGATGCCGCCGGGCCTGCGCGCCACGATGTCGAACAGGCAGGCGTCCTTGAGGGCGGCCACGACGGCGTCGTCCGGGATGGAGGGGTCCCACAGCGCCACGTTGTCGCGGATGGTGCCCTCGAAGAGGAAGACGTCCTGGTCGACGAAGGAGACGGAGGCGGCCAGCGCCCCGCGCGGGATGTCCTCCAGGCGCTGTCCGTCGATGCGGATCGTGCCCTCCCAGGGGCTGTAGAGCCCCGAGATCAGCCGGGAGACGGTCGACTTGCCGCTGCCGGAGCCGCCGACGAGCGCGACCTGCTGGCCGGGACCGACCGCGAGGGAGAAGCCCGTCAGGAGCGGCTTGTCGAGGGGGCTGTAGCCGAAGGTGATGTCCTCGAGGGTCACGTGGCCCTTGAGGCGGCGGGTGCTCGCCTCCGGTTCGGGACGGGAGTAGAGGGTGTCGACGGGGAAGTTCTCGACGTCCTTGAGACGGGCGATGTCGGCGCCGAAGTCCTGGATGCGGCCCGCGACGCCGTTGAGGCGGGTGATCGGCGCGGTGAAGCGGGTGACCAGCGCCTGGAACGCGACGAGCAGACCGATCGACAGATGGCCCTCGACCGCGCGCAGGCCGCCGATCCACAGGATCAGGGCGCTGTTGAGCGTGGCGAGGGTCGGTGCGACGACGCCGAGCCAGGCGCTGGGCACGCCGAGGCGCTGCTGCTCCTCCAGGGTGGTGGCGTGCTGGCCCGCCCACCTCCGGAAGTAGCCGTTCTCGCCTCCGGTGGCCTTCATCGTCTCGATCAACTGGAGGCCGGTGTACGAGGTGTTGGTGAGCTTGGCGCTGTCGGCACGCAGCTTCTGGGTGCCGGTGGCCCGTAGCCGGATGACGATGCGCATCGCGACGATGTTCAGCAGGGCGATGCCGACGCCGACCAGGGTGAGCTGGGGGTCGTACGTCCACAGCAGGGCCGCGTAGAGGAGTACGACGATGCCGTCGACGCCTGCGGCCGTCAGGTCGCGGGCCAGGGTCTCCGCGACCGCGTCGTTGGACGCGAGCCGCTGGACGAGGTCGGCGGGGCTGCGCTGGGCGTAGAACGTGACGGGCAGGCGCAGCAGGTGGCGCAGGAAGCGGGCGCTGCTCAGCGTGGAGGAGATGATGCGGCCGCGCAGCAGGTTCGCCTGTTGCAGCCAGGTGAGGACGACGGTGAGCGCCACCATCGCGCCCATCGAGGCGAATAGGGCGCCCAGCAGGGAGGTCTGATGGCCAATCAGGAACAGGTCGATGTACGTCCGGCTGAGCGCGGGCAGTGCCGCGCCGACCGCGACGAGCAGCAGGCTGGCGAAGAGGGCTGCGAGCATGGTGCCGGTCGTGCCGCGCAGCCGCGCGGGGAGCGCCCGCATGACGCCGGGCCTGCGGCCTCCCGGGCGGAAGTTCTCGCCGGGCTCCAGGACGAGGACGACTCCGGTGAAGCTGGTGTCGAAGTCCTCCGAGGGGACGAAGCGGCGCCCCTTGTCCGGGTCGTTGATGTGCACGCCGCGCCGTCCGAAGCGGCGGCCCAGGCCGTCGTAGACGACGTAGTGGTTGAACTCCCAGAAGAGGATCGCGGGCGCCTTCACCTCGGCGAGCGCGGCCGGTTCCATCTGCATGCCCTTGGCCGTCAGGCCGTAACTGCGCGCCGCCTTCAGGAGGTTGCTGGCCCGTGAGCCGTCGCGGGACACGCCGCACGCGATGCGCAGCTCCTCCAGCGGGACGTGGCGTCCGTAATGGGCGAGGACCATGGCGAGCGCGGCGGCGCCGCACTCCACGGCCTCCATCTGCAGGACGGTGGGCGTACGGACGGTCTTCTGCCGCTTGCCCTTCGACGCGGGGCGGGGTGCGGCGCGGCGGCGGCTGCGCTGGGGTTCGGGACGGTGCCTGCGACGGCCGCCGGGGGGCGGCAGTTGCTGCTGGTGGGCCGGGGAGGGGTGCGGTGCGGTCACGGAAGCAGCCAATCGATCGGGCGCTGCTCGGCGAGGTGGAAGGCGCCGCTGGTCAGGGTCATCGAGTCGAGGGTGAAGGGCGGGCCGTCGGCGGTCGACCACTGGTAGCCGGACCTGGTGGCGGAGGAGTTCTCCAGGCTCACCAGGACGGCCACGGGCGGCCCGTCCTTGGTGAACTGCCCGGCCAGTTCCTTGTCCCCGAGGAACCCGCTGACCTTCTGTTCGCTCTGGGCGGCGCGCCCGATCGCCTTCACGTGGCCGCGCAGCTTTCCGTACTCCTCGGTGGGAACCGACTGGACGGTGAGGTCCACCGAGGCTCCGACGGGGACGGTCGCCGCGCTGTCCGCCGGTACGTAGAGCATGGCGAGGAGGGGGTCGTCGGTGCCCGAGACCCGCTCGACGGTCGCGACGTCGGCGCCGGTGGTGACGACGGTGCCGATCCTGGCGACCAGGGTGGTCACGCGGCCCGCGGCGATGGAGCGTACGACCTTGTCCCCTTGGTCCGTACGGACCTTGAGCACGGGAGCGCCGGCGGCGACCCGCTTTCCCTCCTCGGCGAGGACGCGCGTCACCTGTCCGGTGACGGGGCTCTGCAGGACGTAACTGCCCTGGCCGTGGGTGAGGATGCCGGGCGCGCGGAGAGTGGAGGAGATCGAGCCGGTCACGGCCCAGACGCTCGCGGCGGCCATGACGACGACGGTGACGGCGAGCACGAGCAGGCCCTGGGGTCGGGCGTAGCGCACCGGCAGGTCGAGTTCCTCGGGCGACTGCAGCTTGGACAGGGCCTGTTGGCGGAACTGCACGGAACGCTTCCCTTACTTTGCCTGTGGCGTCCGTGAGCCCCGGAACCAATGGTTCCGGGGCTCACGAATCATGGCGTCTCAGTGAGCTGAGGCTCAGAGACCAGCGGTCAGGCCGGAGGCCAGGCCCGTGACGGCGCCGGTGTTCAGACCGGTCGCGCCCTCGACGGTGCCGACGACGCCGCCGACGACGCCCGAGACGGGGGCGATGGAGTCAAGGGTGCCGGTGACGTTGCCCGCGACACCGGCGACGAGACCACCGGAGACGTTGTCGAGGTCGGCGTCGGAAATCTCGAGGGTCTCGACCTGGGGGGTGTAGTTCATGGTGTGAGCTGCCCTTCTCATGAATGTTGCAAAGGTGTTTCCAACACTGCGGAACCTGATGTGCGAATTCCGCGGTGGCCAGGATCAAAGCACGTTCGCAGGTCGTACATCCAATCGATGTGGCGACGGTCGACAGCCCTTGTGGCGTCGAATCACCGCTGCGTGCAGGCATGTTCACCGCTCGGGAGCAGCTCCTTCACAAGATTCACAGAAGGAAATCCCGGGAGCGGAAGGACTCCCTCCACCAAAGCGGACACTCTCGCATCAAAGCGAAAGTTCTGTGGTCAATACACAAGGACCGAGCGTGGAGTATTCGCCGAATGGCGTGACTGCGCTGCGCATTCGATGTGCAGGTTTATTGAAGGCGCGGCGAATCGTGGCCGAAGGGGACGGAGTCCGCCGGCTCAGACCTCCGCGACGGCCCCGTCCGTCGACGCGCCGGAGGCGATTCCGTGGCCGGGCTCCGGGACCGACTCCGGGGCGAGCAGCACCGAGCGGCGTCCGTCGACGCCAATGGGGACGTCGCCGTCGATGGTGACGCGGCGCAGGGTGCGCTCGTGGTCATCCGAGTCGTCGACTCCGTAGTGCTGCGTCGCGCGGTTGTCCCAGATGGCCACGTCGCCCGCGCGCCACTGCCAGCGGACCGTGTTCTCCGGCCGCTCCACGTGGGACTGCAGTACGCCGATCAGGGCGCGGGAGTCGGCGGCGCGGAAACCGGTGAGCTTCTGGAGGAAGTTGCCCAGGATCAGCGTGCGTTCACCGGTCTCGGGGTGGACGCGGACCACCGGGTGCTCGGTCTGGAACTTGACGGCGGTGAACACCTTGCGGTGCTGGTCCAGCGCCGCGGAGGTGGCTTCGGGGCGGGTGGCCGCGTAGTCGTAGTCGTTGGTGTGCACGCCGCGCACGCTGTCGGCGAGGGTCCGCAGCGGCTCGGGCAGATCCTGGTACGCGGCGGCGGTGTTGGACCAGAGGGTGTTGCCGCCGTACGGCGGGATGACCTCGGCGCGGAGGATGGAGAAGGCCGGGTAGGCGGGCACGAACGTGACGTCGGTGTGCCACTGGTTGGCGCGGCCGCCGCGTTCGTTGTCGATGCCGAGGGCGTAACGGCCGTCCACCGACGGGACGGTGGGGTGGGCGACGGGGGTGCCGAGCAGCCGGGCGAACGCTTCGTGACTCTCCGGGTCGAGATGCTGCTGGTCGCGGAAGAAGACGACCTTGTGCTCCAGCAGCGCGGCGCGCACGGCGGCCACGGTCGCTTCGTCCAGGTCACCGCCGATGCGGACCCCGGATATCACCGCGCCGATACGGCCGCCCACTTTCTGGACGGTGAGGGGCGCAGGCTCAGCCGGGCTGAGGGTGGTCTCCACTGCGGGTGCGGATGTCATGGGTCGAAATCCCTTCGATGGGGCGAGTGTTGGCTTCTCTCGAAGCGGTACGGAGTCAGCGCAGGGCACATGGCGCCACGCATGGCCGAGTTGAGGCATGCGGAGGCGAGCGAAGATGCGCGTCAGAAGGTGCGCGTCAGAAGGTGCGCTTCGCGGCGCGGAAGCGGGACGGCAGCCACAGCCGCGGCTGCCGGGAACGAAGGCGGCGGTCAGGCCACGCGCAGACGACACGCCGCGGAGGCGAGGCGGCCCAGGTCTACGTGGAGCCGCGGGACAAGAAAGGTCATCGCGGTCATGTCCTGGAGCATGGCCGCCCGCCGGAAGTGCGGCAAGGTCTTACCCGCCCGTTTCACGACCCTGCAACGCCCCCGACATCGCGGAGGCGCCCCCCGCGGCCACTGCTCGCGGCCGGAGGTGATTCGTACCGTTCAGGGCGGTGCAACATAATGCGGCCATGCGGATCTCAGCCAGGGCGGACTACGCGGTACGTGCCGCGCTGCAACTCGCCGCGTGCCAGGACGACGGGCCGCTGAAGGCCGAGGCCATCGCGGACGCCCAGGAGATCCCGCACAAGTTCCTCGAGGGCATCCTCAACGACATGCGGCGCGGTGGTCTCGTCCTCAGCCAGCGCGGCGGCAACGGCGGCTACCGCCTGGCCCGGCCCGCCGACCTCATCAGCATCGCGGACGTCATCCGCGTCGTGGAGGGCCCCTTGGTGTCGGTACGCGGAGTGCGCCCACCGGAGCTGGCCTACAGCGGGCCCGCGGAATCGCTGCTGCCGCTGTGGATCGCCCTGCGCGCGAACGTCCGCCAGATCCTCGAGGGAGTCTCCCTGGCCGACGTGGCCGACGCCGACCTGCCCACCCCGGTCACAGAACTCGCCGCGGACCCGGCGGCCTGGACGAACCCGTAGGGGCCCTAGCGCCGATTGCGCGGATGGTTGCGTGCCATGCGTTCGTTGCCGTGCTTGTACGCGCCCGTCCAGCGGGCCATCACCAGTTGCGCGTCGCCCGACTCGACCTCGGCGAGGAACTTTTCGGCGCGCGCACCGCGCAGCGTGCCCGCGTCGCGTCCGTGATGGGTGATCTTCACGCTGGCGTCGGGGCGCTGCTCGTAAGTGAATCCGGAGGGTCTCGGCATGGCCGGATGGTAGGCATGACGTCCGCGCTTCCGTAACCGAATTTAGGCGCGGCGCCGGGCGCCGACGGGCATCGGCGGGACTTGTCCGTCCCATCTGCCGAGACTGGACGGTCCGCCCCTTGAACACCCCCTTGAAGCGACCGGAGTTCACGACCAATATTCCTATCAATCAGGTAGGGAAACTAGGAATCTGTGAGGCGTCGCCGTGACAACGCTGCTCCCCTCCGCCTCGCCGCGCGTCGTCCGGGAACTCGCCGACGATCTCGCCGTCGACGCGGACCTGCGCGACCGGGCGGGCAAGCCCCCGCTCGACGAGGTCTCGCGGCTGCGTGAGGCGGGACTGCCCGCGCTCCTGACACCCTGCGGACCGGAGGGCCGGGGCATCGGCTGGCGTGCGGCCTGTACGGCGATCAGGGACATCGCGGCGGCGGACAGCTCCATCGCCGAACTCCTCGCCCATCACCACGCCCTGTCGTGGAGCCCCCGCCTCTTCGCCCCGCCCGCGGACGCCGCAGTCCTCGAACTGCGCGCCGTACGCGGACAGTGGCTCTGGGGCGGTGACATCGAACTGCCGGACGCCCAGACGGGGACCGGCCTCGCGCTGACCCCGGCAGGCGACGGGTACGTTCTGCACGGAAGACGCCCCTCGACCGCGGGCGTCGCCGTCGCGGACCGGCTCGTCCACACGGCGCGGCGCACGAACAGCGGTGAGTGGGTGGTCGTCCAGGTGGACCCGGCCCACCCCGGCGTCCACGCGGAACCGGCGCACGATCTGCTCGGGCAGCGCCTGAGCGGCGCGGGCGGCGTCAGCTACGACGACGTACCGGTGGCCGCGCACCAGGTGCTCGGCACTGTCCCCGTCGACGAGCACGAGATCGCGCCGTTCACCGCGCTCGCCCCGCTGACCCGGCGTCTCCTGCTCGTCCAGGTCGGCCTGGGCAACGCGGAGGGCGCTCTCGCCGAGGCGCGGGACATCAGCCGTGCGCTGCCGCGCCCCGCCCCGATGGATGCGCTCGACACCGGCCGGGACTGCGGGCAGCCTCCTGCCGACCCTTACCTGCTGCTCGCGTACGGGGAGTTGGCGACGGCCGCGCACAGCGCCGCCGCCGTGGTGGACCGCGCGACGGAGGCGTTGGCCCGGGGCCTGGAGACGGGCCCCGCGCTCGACGCCGACGAGCGTGCCGACATCGCGTTCCTCGTGGCCGCGGCCGAGGCGGTCACCACCCGGTCCGCCCTGCACATCACCACCCGCGTCCTGGAACTCGCCGCGGACGCGCCCTCTCCCGCGACGGACCCCGGACTCGACAGGTTCTGGCGCAACGCCCGCGCCCTGACGGCCCACGACTCCGCCGCGCACCGCCTGCGTGACATCGGCGAGCACTACCTCAACAGCCCGCGATAGCGGGCCGCCCCGCTCCTCTCCGCGGCCGGCTTCACGGTCAGTACGATCTTCGGATACCCCCGCATCCGCAAGGCCGAGAGGGAAGCACCGTTGAACACCGGCAGCTACTACGAGCCCATCGACGAGCACCGCTATAAGCCCACCGCGCACGCCGGTGGCGCCTGGGACACCGACGAGCAGCACTTCAGCCCGCTCGGCGGCCTCACCGTGCACGCCATCGACCGGTACCTGGCCGCCCGGCCCGACAGCGGCCTGGTCATGTCGCGGATCAGCTTCGACATCCTGGGCCGCCTCGCCCTCGACGAGTGCGAGATCCAGGTGGAGACCATCCGCCCCGGCCGCACCATCGAACTGGTCGAAGCCGTCGTACTCATGGCCGGCCGTCCGGTGGTGCGGGCCCGTGCCTGGCTCCTCGCCTCCGGGGACACCAGTTCCGTCGCGGGCGGCGGGGACGACAAGCTCACCTCTCCCGAGGCGCTGGAGTCCTGGCCCATGGCTTCCTTGTGGCCGGGCGGCTACATCGCCTCCGTCGACGTCCGGCCCGTCACTCCCCCGCGGCCCGGCCGTACGACGGCGTGGATCTCCACCCCCCTCGACCTCGTCGCCGGGCAGCCCGCGAGCCCCCTCGCGTCGTACGTCGCGCTGGTGGACACCGCCAACGGCATCGCCGTACGCCAGCCGCCCACCGCCTGGATGTTCCCCAACGTCGACCTCACCGTTCACCTGCACCGACAGCCCGAGGGCGACTGGACGGGGCTCGACACCACGGTGACGTTCGGCCCGACGGGCCAGGGCATCACCAGCACGGTCCTGCACGACATCCACGGCCCCATCGGCCACGCCCAACAGATGCTCACCGTCCGGCCCCTGTAGCTCCGCGTACGTCCCGAAACGCACCCATGCGACGCGCATGTCGTGTCCACGACATCGTCACACAGTCGACCCACAACGTTCATACAGTGAAGCGCTCAACCGTGCCACTCTCCCGTTGGCCCACTTGTCAACTCGCGTAGAACGCGGGTCCTGTTGGAAGGATCCGCGGGTGCGCGCGAGTCTCCGGGAGAGGACACCCCCCACATGCCCGTCCCCCACATACGTCACTGGAAACCGCTGGCCATGACGGCGGCCGCGGTCCTCGTCGGGATCACCGTCCCGGCTGCCGCCGACGCCGCGACCACGGCCCCCACGCCGCCCGCCGCGTCCGCCGGCGCCTACGACGACACGTACTACAAGGACGCGCTCGGCAAGACCGGTCCGGAGCTGAAGAGCGCCCTGCACACCATCGTCAGCGACCAGACCAAGCTGTCGTACGACCAGGTCTGGAACGCCCTGAAGGTCACCGACGAGGACCCGGCGAACAGCGGCAACGTGATCCTGCTCTACACCGGCCGCTCGCAGAGCAAGGACAGCAACGGCGGCGACCCGGACCAGTGGAACCGCGAGCACGTGTGGGCCAAGTCCCACGGCGACTTCGGCACCGCCACCGGTCCCGGCACCGACATCCACCACCTGCGCCCGACGGACGTGTCCGTCAACAGCACCCGCGGCAACAAGGACTTCGACAACGGCGGCAGCGAGGTCGGCGAGGCGCCCGGCAACTACACCGACGCCGACTCCTTCGAGCCCCGCGACGCCGTCAAGGGCGACGTGGCCCGCATGATCCTCTACATGGCCGTGCGCTACGACGGCGAGGACGGCTTCGCCGACCTGGAGCCCAACGACAAGGTCGACAACGGCAGCGCCCCCGCCATCGGGCGCCTCTCCGTGCTGAAGCAGTGGAGCGACGAGGACCCGCCGGACGCGTTCGAGAAGAACCGCAACCAGGCCATCTACGACCAGTTCCAGCACAACCGCAACCCGTTCGTCGACCACCCCGAGTGGGTCGGCGCGATCTGGTAGAGCACACGGCGGCCAACGGTTGTGGCAGCGACGGGACACCGGCCGCTGCCACAAACCCCGCTGACGTGACGTCAGGAGACCACGTCACCCAGCGGCTTGCCCTCCAGATGACCCGCGACGTTCTGGATCGCGGCGAGACCGATGCGCACCAGCGTCTCGCGGGTCACGCCCGCCACATGCGGCGAGAGCACCACGTTCGGCGCCTTCAACAGGCGCAGGGCCGCGGTGGGCGGTTCGGGGTCGAAGACGTCGATGCCCGCACCGGCCAGCTTCCCGGCGGTGAGCGCGTCGGCGAGGGCGTCCTGGTCGATGAGCGCGCCCCGCGCCGTGTTGATGACGAAGGCCGTCGGCTTCAGGAGGGCGAGCCGCTCGGCGTCCAGGAGATGGCGCGTCCGCTCGGTGAGCGGGGCGTGCAGGCTGACGTAGTCGGACGTACGGAGGAGTTCGTCGAGCTCGACGTGGCGCGCGCCCCCGAGGCGGGCCTCCGTCTCCGCGTCCAGGGCGCGCGGCCCCGCGTAGACGATGCTCATGTCGAACACGACCGCGCGGCGTGCGACTTCCTCGCCGATGTGGCCGAGCCCGACGATGCCGAGCGTCTTGCCGGAGAGTTCCGTGATGGACTGCTGGAGGCGCGGAAGCGCCCAGTCCGCCTCGGTCAGCGCGGTGTGCGCCGGGATCAGCTGCTTGGCGAGGGCGAGCATGAGGGCGAAGGTCTGCTCGGCCACGTTCTGCTTCTCGGCGCCGCTGGAGCCGATCGAGCAGACGGAGATCCCGCGCGAGCGGGCCGCCTCCAGGTCGACGTAGTCGAAGCCGTGGCTCGCGCACTGGACCACTTCCAGGTCCGGGGCCGCCGCGATGTGCTCGGCGGTGACCGGCGCGAGGCCGGTGATGATGACGTGTGCCGCGCGCAGGGCGGCCAGGTCCTCGTCGGCCGACTCGACGACGGTGACGTGCGCCGTCCCGGGCAACAGCCCGGCGAGGGCGCCTCCCGCCGCGCGGCCGCCCACGTGGGGCGAGACGATGGCGAGGACGTTCTTCACGGCGGTCATGCGGTCTCCTCGATCAGGTCGTCGGGGGTGAGGGTGGCGGGCCCGGCGTGCCCGGCCAGGGCCAGGGTGAGGTCGAGTTCGGCGAGCAGACAGCGGATCACGTGGTCCACGCCCGCCTGCCCGTCGAGGCCGAGCCCATAGGCGTACGGCCGGCCCACCAGGACGGCCTCGGCGCCCAGGGCGAGCGCCTTGAAGAGGTCGTCACCGGTGCGGACACCGCTGTCGAACAGGACGGAGAGCCGGTCGCCGACCGCCTCCACGACGCGGGGCAGCGCGTCGGCCGCCGCGACGGAGCCCGCCACCTGGCGGCCACCGTGGTTGGAGACCACCACGCCGTCCATGCCCACGTCGGCGGCGCGGCGCGCGTCGTCCGGATGCAGGATGCCCTTGAGCACGATCGGGCCGTCCCAGTTCTCGCGCAGGAACGCCAGGTCGGGCCACGTCTTCGCGGGGTCGGCGAACATGCCGACGAAGTGCATCACAGCCGCGTTCGGGTCCTCGTGCACCGGCTTGGCGAGGCCTGCCTGGAACGCGGGGTCGCTGAAGTAGTTGGCGGTCCCCACGCCGTGCAGGAAGGGCAGATACGCCTGGTCCAGGTCGCGCGGCCGCCAAGCGAGCAGCGGGGTGTCGAGCGTGACGACGAGCGCCGTGAAGCCCGCGGCCTTCGCCCGGTCCAGGAAACTCTTGGTGACGTCACGGTCCTTGGCCCAGTAGAGCTGGAACCACCGCTGCGCGTCGCCCATCTCCTTGGCGACCTGCTCCATGGGGGTGCTGGAGGCCGAGGACAGGATGAACGGGACGCCGCGGGCCGCGGCCGCGCGGGCGGCGGCGGACTCGCCCTCCGGATGCATGATCGACAGGACGCCGATGGGCGCGAGGGCCAGCGGCGCGGGCAGCCGGTGGCCGAGCACCTCCACGGACAGATCACGTTCGTGCACGTCACGCAGCATGCGCGGCACGATGCGGCGCCGTTCGAGGGCCTCGCGGTTGGCGCGGGCGGTGCTGCCGTTGCCCGCGCTTCCCGAGACGTAACCGACCGGCCCCGGGCCCAGGCGCTGCTCGGTCAGCTCCTCCAGGCGGGTCAGGTCGGTGGGCAGGCGGGGTACGGCGCCAGTCATGCCGTTGAGGTAGATCTCGTACTGGAAGTCCGCCCAGTTCGGCGTCGTCGTCATGTGGTGGGTCCCGTCCGGTGGCCTGGAGACTGCGTGCGACTGCGTGCGACTGCGTGCGACTGCGGAAGACAGCGAGGCCGCGAGACTGCGAATGACCGCACTGCCTACCGACGATCCTTGCCACAGTGACAAGCCCCGTCCATGGTCGTACGCACCCTTTTCCGATGGGACCATCACCTTGTGACAAACAAGCGGGAACGCGTCCGGCAGGAACTCCTGGCCGATGCACGCCTCGTCGAGGCGGTCGTCGACGCGGTGCACGAGCAGGTTCCGGCGTACACGGCGCTGGACGGCAGCAGGTTCCCCGAGGTGCGGGCCATCGCGGCCTGGGCGACGGACCGTCTCCTCGACCACTGGGTGACGGACGGTGCGATCGGTGACGCCGATCTGCGGCGCTTCCGGGGGATCGCGGCGGCGCGGGCGGCGGACGGCCGCCCCTTGCAGGCCGTGCTCCGCGCCTACCGCGTCGCGGCCGCCGTCCTCGCGGACGAGGTCGCGGCCCGCGCGCCGCAGTTGTCCGCGCGGGACGCCTTCGCCCTGACCCGACTGCTGCTCACCGCCATGGACACCCTCTCCGAGGAGATGACGACGGCGTACGCGGCCACCAGCGAGCGCCTCGCCGGTGACCGCGACAGGTCACTCCAACTGCTCCT
Source organism: Streptomyces sp. NPDC055099 (assembly GCF_053607685.1). Taxonomy (NCBI): domain Bacteria; kingdom Bacillati; phylum Actinomycetota; class Actinomycetes; order Kitasatosporales; family Streptomycetaceae; genus Streptomyces; species Streptomyces sp. NPDC055099. The sequence goes on from NZ_JBSGUA010000004.1 coordinate 306,563, forward strand.
CGACGACCTGATCGCCGGCCGGCACGCCTCGCTGGGCGCGCTCGGGGCACGAGCCTCCCGCCTGGGCGTGCAACTGCCGGAGCGTTACTGCCTGTTGGTGGCGGAAGCGGCGGACTCCGGAGACCCGGACAGCCACCCGTCCGACATCTCCCTCCCCACGTCGACGGCCCTGCTCGCGACCCTCGGCGGTGAGGGGGCGCGGAGAACACCGCCGGCGACGACGTCCCTGGCCACGACCCACGGGTCGCGTGCCGTGCTCCTCCTCCCCGCCGCCTCCGCCGACGCCGTGCCGGAGGTCCTGCGCAAGCACGCCTGGCGCGGCTGCGTGATCTCGGGCGAGAGCCTGGACCGCGTGGCCGTCGCCCACCGGCTCGCCGCGGGCGCGCTGGACACCGCTCCCCCGCACGCCCACCACCCCGACCGGGTCCTCACCGACGCCGACGCGCACGTCCTCGCCCTCCTCGCGGGTCACCCCGTGACGAGCCCCGACCAGATCGGCCGCATCGTCCTCGGCCCGCTCGTCGACGGCGCCCGACGCCACCTCCTGGACGCCCTCACCGCGTACCTCGACACCGGCTCGGCGAACGCCGCCGCCCGCGCACTCGACCTCCACCCCCAGTCCGTCCGCTACCGCCTGCGCCGCGTCCGCGACATCACGGCCCGCGATCCCCAGGACCCGTGGCAGCGCCTCACGCTGGACGTCGCGCGGACGATCGTGCGCGAGAGCCGGGGCGGACAGGGCCCCGGCCGCTGACGGCAAGGAGGGCGCACGGACCTGCCCCCCTTGCGCTCGGGCTCTCCTCCCCGGCGCGCGCCGGCCGCTCAACGCCCCCGCTCACAGGTCGAGTTCACCTATCCGGATTGATCACCTCCGCCTCTGTTGTGCCGCTTCCGACGATCAGGCGAACCTCGTTGGCATCGACTGGCGCGCCTGCACGGCGTGCCGAGAGGAGACACATGCCCAGGTCGTTCAGCGGTACGGAATTCCTGCAGGCACTCGCGTCGGACACGGTCCGCGAGCAACCCGCCCTCATCGGGATGGTCAAGAAATCCGAGGACGGCGCGGACAGCGTCCAGTTCGCTCCCGGTACGACGTGCCAGGACTGGACGACCATCCCCGTCGGCCTCATCGACCGGGTGGAGCTGTTGCGCCAGGTCCCCTGCGACGACCACACGCACAGCCTCGTCCAGCTCACCCTCAAGGAGTCCGACTCCCCCGAACACGCGGTACTGGCCACGCTGCTCGCCCACTACGCGCGCGCCGGCGCCGCACCCGCGCCCTCGCCGTGCGGAACCCCGGCTCACACCCAGCCCCCTCCGCCGGGCCCGCAGACCCCGCCACGGCCTCCCCAGCACCCCAGGCCGCACGGCCCGGCAGCGGCGGCCCCAGGAGTGCGCGGCCCGGGAGTCCAGAGCCCGGCCGCGCCTCCCCTCACCTGGGGCGTCTCCCCGCAGGACACGCCACCCGATGCCACGCCCCGGGCCCAGGCCCAGTGCGTGGACGGCAGTTCGGCCTGCGTGAGCGACGGGTACGGGGGCTACACCTGCCTGGCCTGCTGTCACGGCGGCTGGCACGACATCGGCCCCTGTCTGTACGGCAAGTGGTTCGGCTGCAACGGGACCAACTACAACGCGTACAACTGCTGGCCCATCGCCTGATCCCAACCCTCCGCGACGGACGGATCGGACGGGCTACCTGCGCCGCCACTCCTCGGCGAGCAGTTCGTAGGAGCGCACCCGATCGGCGTGGCCGTGGGTGATGGTCGTGATGAGCAACTCGTCGGCGCCGGTGGCTTCCTGGAGTTGTTCCAGGAGGTCGGCGACGCGGCCCGGGGAGCCGGTGAACTGGCTTTCGGTGCGGTCCTCGACCAAGGCGCGGTCCGCGTCGGTCCATACGTGCGCGCGCGCCTCCTCCGGTGTGGGGTACGGGATGGCGCCCTCGGCCGTGCGGATGCTGCGGACCCAGGGGGCGTAGCCCGCGGCGAGTTCGCGGGCGGTTTCGTCGTCCTGAGCGACGACCACGTCGGCGGAGACGCTGACGTAGGGCTTGTCCAGGACGTCGGAGGGTGTGAACGCGGCGCGGTAGCCTTCCGCCGCTTCGAGCACCGTGCCCGGGCTGACGTGGTAGTTCGCGGCGAAGGGCAGCCCGCACCGGCCCGCCACGTCGGCGCTCTGGCCGCCGCTGCTGCCCAGGATCCACACCTGGATGTCGGCGCCCTCGCCGGGGACGACGTGCGCTTCGACGCCGTCGTTCGAGCGGTACGTTCCCGCGAGCAGGGCGAGGATGTCGTCGACCTGCTCGCCGTAGTCCTGCGCCTGGGCGTGCGGCTGCTGGAGCAGCTTGCGCTGGAGGGCGACGCGGGGCGAACCGAGCAGATGCTCGTAGGAGAAGCGCGCCGGGATCCGCAGACCATTGGGGGCGCGGCCGTCGACGACGGGGGTCGCGGTCGGCGGCGCGGCGGCGGGCGTCGCGGGGGGCTTGCCGCCGGAGCGGCCGAGCCCGAGGTCGAGGCGCCCGGGGTGCAGCGCGTCGATCAGGCCGAACTCCTCGACGGTGGAGAGCGCGGTGCGGTGCCCGAGCTGTACGGCGCCTGCCCCGAGCCGGATGGTGGAGGTCGCGGCGGCGGTGAGGGCGAGGACCACCGCGGGTGAGGTGCCCGCCACGCCCGGGTTGAGGTGGTGCTCGGCGAACCAGTAACGGGCGTACCCGAGTTGCTCGGTCCGCCGGGCCAGGTCGATGGAGTGGTGCAGCGCCTCTGTCGCGGTGGAGCCGGACGAGACCGGAACCAGGTCCAGGACGCCGAGAGGGATCTGTGACATGGGTGTGGTCCTCCTCAGTGGCCGGCCGACGCGGGCACGGGCTCGGGTGCGCCCGCGTCCGCAGCCGCATCGGGGTGGGCCAGGCCCAGGTGGTCGCGCAGGGTGGTGCCCTCGTACTCCGTGCGGAAGACGCCGCGCTCCTGGAGCAGCGGGACCACGGTGTCGGCGAAGGCGTCGAGACCACCGGGGGTGAGGTGCGGGACGAGGATGAAGCCGTCGGCGGCGTCGGCCTGGACGAAGGAATTGATCGTCTCGGCGACGGTGGCCGGGGAGCCGACGAAGGACTGGCGGTTGCCGGTCTCGATGACCAGGTCGCGGATGGACCAGTTGTTCGCGGCGGCGAGCTCACGCCATTCCCGGGCGGTGGCCAGCGGGTCGCGGTACATCCGCACCTGGGCCCGGCCGCGGGCGATGGTGTGCTCGCCGGGGTCCGGGTCGATGTCGGGCAGCGGGCCGTCCGGGTCGTAGGCGGCGAGGTCGCGGTTCCAGACGAATTCCAGGTGCTTGATGGCGGTGGCGCCGCTGACCTGGAGGCGCCGCACCTCCCGGGAGAGTTCCTCCGCCTCGGCGTCCGTGTCCCCGAGGACGAAGGTCGCGGCGGGCAGGATGAGCAGCTGGTCGTGGGTGCGGCCGTGACGGGCGAGGCGTCCCTTGACGTCGGTGTAGAACGCCTGCCCTTCCTTGAGCGTGCTGTACCGGCTGAAGATCGCGTCCGCGCCGGAGGCCGCGAACTCCCGCCCCTCCTCCGAGTCCCCCGCCTGGAAGATGACCGGCCGCCCCTGAGGGCTGCGCGGAACGTTGAACTGTCCCTGGATGTCGAAGTGTTGCCCCTGGTGGACGAAGGCGCCCGCCCGGGCGTCGCGCAGGAAGGTGCCGGTGGCCTGGTCGGCGACGATCTCGTCCCCGCGCCAGGAGTCGAAGAGCTCGTTAGCCGTGGCCAGGAACTCCTTGGCCCTGGAGTAGCGCTCCTCCTGCGGGAGGAATCCGCCGCGGCGGAAGTTCTCGCCGGTGAAGGCGTCCCAGGAGGTCACGACGTTCCACGCGGCGCGTCCGCCCGAGAGATGGTCGAGACTGGCGAACTGGCGCGCCACCTCATAGGGCTCGTTGAAGGTGGAGTTGATGGTGCCGGTCAGGCCGAGGTGTTCGGTGACGGCGGCGAGCGCGCCGAGGACGGTGAAGGTGTCGGGCCTGCCGACGACGTCCAAGTCGTATATTTTTCCGCCCTGTTCACGCAGTCGCAGCCCCTCGGCGAGGAACAGGAAGTCGAACTTGGCGCGCTCGGCGGTCCGCGCGAAGTGCGCGAAGGAGCTGAACTCGATGTGACTGCCGGCCTCGGGGTCGCTCCATACGGTGGTGTTGTTGACGCCGGGGAAGTGTGCCGCGAGGTGGATCTGCTTGAGCGGCTTGTCCGGTGATTTGCTCATGGCGGGGGTCCTTCCGGCTCAGGCGGTGGCGGCCGCGTAGCGGCTCGCGGGGCGGGCGAGGCCGAGCAGGCCGCGCAGCGTGTCGGCTTCGTACGCGCGCCTGAAGGCGCCGCGCCGCTGCAGCTCGGGCACCAGGCCCTGGGTGATCGCCGGGAGGTCGTGGCCGACGACGGCGGGACGCAGCCGGAATCCGGTGAACCCGGACTGCCCCAACTCGACCAGCACATCGGCCAGTTGGGCGGGCGTGCCGGTGAACACCTGCGCGTCACTGCTGTACGGGTGACCCGCGAGGGAGTCCAGCCGCTCGCGGCGATCCGAGGCGGCGCCCGCGTCGTCGTCGAGGAACACGACCAGGTCACCGAAGAGGTGCAGGGGCTCGTCGGCACGCCCGGCGGCGTCCTGTTCGCCGCGGACCGCGCTGACGACGGCGCGTGCGTGCCCGGCGTCGCGCGGAGTGACGTATCCGATGTCGGCCGAGCGGCCGAGCAGCCGGAACGGCGCGTGGGTCGGGGACTCGTGGGCGAGCGCGCTGACGACCGGCTGGCCCTGCGGCGGCCTGGGCGTGATCGAGGGGCCCCTGACGCTGAAGTGCTTGCCCTCGAAGTCGACGTAGTGCAGCTTGTCGCGATCGATGAAGCGGCCGGTGGCGACGTCCCGGATCTCCGCGTCGTCCTCCCAGCTGTCCCAGAGGCGGCGCACCGCCTCGATGTGGTCGGCCGCCTCGTCGAAGAGATCGGCGGTCAACTCCCTTACGTCCGGCCGTTCGAGGTCCTCGATGCCGAAGGCGGGAAACGTGCGGCGTCCGAAGTGCGCGGCCTCGTTCCGGCGCGCCGACACCTGCACGCGCAGGCCCGCGCGGCCCGTGCTCACGTAGTCGAGCGTGGCGATCGCCTTGGATATGTGGAAGGGCTCCGTGTGCGTGGCCACCACCGTCGGCACCAGACCGATGTGGCGGGTCAGCGGGGCGACGCGGGCGGCGATGAGAACGGCGTCGAGCCTGCCGCGGACTTGATCGGTACGCGCGTCGGGTTCGGTGAGGTGCGAGGACTGCGGGCCGAGGCCGTCCTCGATGGTCACGAAGTCGAGGAGGCCGCGTTCGGCCTCCGTGACCAGCTCGGCCCAGTACCGGGCAGTGAACAACTCCCTTGGGCGGGACACCGGTTCACGCCAGGCGGCCGGGTGCCAGCCCGCCCCGTCGAGCGCGACGGCGAGGTGCAGCGCGTCGGAAGAAGCCGAGGGAGCGGGAGAGCTCAGACGGGAAGAGGGCAGAGGGGATGAAGGTGATGACGACACGAGAGGGGTGCCTTCCTGAACGACCGTACGAGAACGCCGGCCCCTCGGCTCCGAGGGTGCGCGGCGGCGGGTGACGGGTCAGGAACGACAGAGCGCGCCGGCGACACGCTGCAGGTCGATGTGGTGCCGGGAGTACAGATGCACCTGGCGGCTCGGGGCGATCACCAGGACGCGCGGACCGGGCACGGGAGCCGGCAGTGACACGGACGCCAGCAGGGGCACAGACGTCAGCGGAGGCACGGGCGGCAGCAGTGGCACGACCGTCACCTCCTCCCTTCCGGCTCGGCGGGCCTGTGGCCTCACCGGTCTCGCGCTGGAACCTGCTCGGACGCTACGTGAGGGCGCAGCCGCACGCAATGCCCGTGGACCATGGCGAGGCCCGCAGCACCGCACGCGCCGCCGTTCGGCGTCCGCCTTCGTCAGACACAACCGCCGGGCCGCTCCATCTGTTCCGGCCCCACGCCGATGCGGTCGACGGACCGGGACGGCCGCGGCCGAAGTGCCGCGGCCGGGCTGCCGCGGCCGTCCCAAAGATCACCAGATCCTGACGCGGTCCGCCGGGTCCAGCCAGAGACCGTCGCCTTCCCTCGTCCCGAACGCCTCGTGGAACTCGTCGAGGTTACGGACGATGTTGGCCCGGAACTCCGGCGGCGAGTGCGGGTCGATGGTGAGGTACTGCTGCTCCTGCTCCTTGCGGCGCTTGGTGCGCCAGCAGTAGGCCCAGTTCATGAACAGCCGCTGGGTGCCGGTCAGGCCGTCCTTCGTGGGCATCGGATCGCCGTTGAGCGCGATCTTGTACGCCGTGTGCCCGATGGTCAGGCCGCCCAGGTCGCCGATGTTCTCGCCCACCGTCAGCGAGCCGTTGACGAACTCGCCGGGGAGGTTGCGGGGCGAGAACGCGTCGTACTGCTTGACCAGCGCCTTCGACTTCGCCTCGAACGCGGTCTTGTCGGCCGCGGTCCACCAGTCGTTGAGGTTGCCCGCGCCGTCGTACTGGGCGCCCTGGTCGTCGAAGCCGTGGCCGATCTCGTGGCCGATGACCGAGCCGATGCCGCCGTAGTTCTCGGCGGGATCGGCGTCGGGCGAGAAGAACGGCTTCTGCAGGATGCCCGCGGGGAAGCAGATCTCGTTGGTGCCCGGGTTGTAGTAGGCGTTGACGGTCTGCGGCAGCATGAACCACTCGTCGCGGTCGACCGGGGCGCCGATCTTCGCGAGCTGCCGGTCGGACTCGAAGGCGTCCGCCGCCTGCGCGTTGCCGAGCAGGTCGTCCGCGGACACCTGGAGGGCCGAGTAGTCGCGGAAGGTGTCGGGGTAGCCGATCTTGGGACGGAAGGTGGCGAGCTTCTCGTACGCGCGCTCCTTCGTCTCGTCCGTCATCCAGTCGAGCCGGGCGATCGACTGGCGGTAGGCCTCCAGGAGGTTGGCGACGAGGTCGTCCATCATCGCCTTGGAGCTCGGCGGGAAGTGCCGCGCCACGTACTCCTTGCCGACCGCCTCGCCGATGCAGCCCTCGACGAAGGCGACTGCCCGCTTCCACCGGGCGCGCAGCTCCGGGGTGCCGTTGAGGGTGCGGCCGTAGAACTCGAAGTTGTTCCGCACGAACGCGTCCGTGAGATAGGGCGCGCAGGAGCGCAGCACCCGGACCAGCGCCCAGTCGCGCCACTGCTCGATCGGCACCTCGTCGAGGACCGCGGACAGGTGACGGAGATAGGACGGCTGGCGGACGCACGTCTCGGCGATGGTCGCCTCCGAGCCACCGAGCCCCTCGACATAACCGCGCCAGTCGAAGTGCGGCGCCAGGGTGATCAGTTCGTGCAGGGTGAGGAGGTTGTAGGTCTTCTGCACGTCACGCGTCTCGGCCCGCTCCCAGTGACCGCCGGCGAGCCGGGTCTCCAGGGCGAGGACCGTCTGCGCGGCCTCGGCGGGCGCGGCGTGCTGCCCCAGCGTGAGCAGCTCGGTGAGGTAGGCGACGTACTTCTCACGGATCTCGGCGAACTTCTCTTCGCGGTAGTACGACTCGTCGGGCAGGCCGAGGCCGCCCTGAACGATGTTGAAGAGGTAGCGGTCGGAGTCGCGGTCGTCCGAGTCGACGTAGGAGCCGAAGAGACCGGAGCCGCCGATCCGCTCGAAACGGCCGAGGAACGCCGCGAGCTCACGGGTGTCCCGCAGCCCCTCGACCTCGTCGATCAGGGGCTGGGCCGGGGCCAGCCCGCGGGCAGCGATCGTCTCCTCGTCCATGAAGGACGCGTACAGCGTGGCGATCTTGCGCGCGTCATCCGGGACGGCGCCGGCCGTCGCGGCCGACGCGAGCTCCTGGATGATCACCTTGACTTGTTCCTCGGCCGTGTCGACCAACTGCACAAAGGGGCCCCAGCTGGAGCGATCTTCGGGGATCGGCTCGTTCTCCAGCCAGTGACCGTTGACGTGGCCGAACAGGTCGTCCTGCGGCCGGATCTCGGGGTTCATGCCCGCGTGGGCGTCATCCAGCATGCTCATTCACGCACCCTACGCGGACACGGGGCCCGAGCACGATCGGCCGGTCACCACCGGACCGGCCTCATCCCGCGACGTACTCCCGCAGATGCCGCGCCGTCACGGTCTCCCCCTCGGACACGAGGGCCGCGGGCGTGCCGGTGAACACCACTTGGCCGCCGTCGTGACCGCCGCCGGGGCCCAGGTCGATGATCCAGTCCGCGTGCGCCATCACCGCCTGGTGGTGCTCGATGACGACCACCGAGTTGCCGTCGTCGACGAGCCGGTCGAGCAGGGCGAGCAGCTTGTCCACGTCGGCCAGGTGCAGCCCGGTCGTCGGCTCGTCCAGGACGTACGTCGAGGACTTCTCGGCCATGTGGATGGCGAGTTTGAGGCGCTGGCGCTCGCCGCCGGAGAGGGTGTTGAGCGGCTGGCCGAGCCGCAGATAGCCGAGCCCGACATCGCTGAGGCGGCCGAGGATGGTGTGTGCCTGGCCGGAGGGGAAGAAGTCGTGCGCCTCGGCGACGGACATGCCGAGGACCTCGCTGATGTTCTTGCCGCGCAGCCGGTAGGTGAGGACCTCGGCCGTGAACCGCTCCCCCTCGCACTTCTCGCACACGGACGCCACCCCGGCCATCATCGCCAGGTCGGTGTAGATCAGACCGATGCCGTTGCACTTCGGGCAGGCGCCCTCGGAGTTGGCGCTGAACAGGGCGGCCTTGACGCCGTTGGCCTTGGCGAAGGCGGTGCGGATCGGGCCGAGCAGCCCGGTGTAGGTCGCCGGGTTCGAGCGGCGTGAGCCGCGTATCGGCGACTGGTCGGCCACCACCACGCCCTCCTGCCCGGAGAGATAGCCGTGGATCAGCGAGCTCTTGCCGGACCCGGCGACCCCGGTGACCACGGCGAGCACCCCGAGCGGGATGTCGACCTCGACGTCCTTGAGGTTGTGCCGGTCGGCGCCCTTGATGGAGAGCTGCCCCTTGGGCACCCGCACCTGCTCGCGCAGCCGGGCCCGGTGCTCCAGGTGCCGTCCGGTGAGCGTGCCGGAGGCGCGCAGCCCGGCCACGTCGCCGGTGAAGCAGATCTCGCCGCCCGCCGTACCGGCGCCGGGGCCGAGGTCCACCACATGGTCGGCGATGGCGATGACCTCGGGCTTGTGCTCCACCACGAGCACCGTGTTGCCCTTGTCCCGCAGCCGGAGCAGCAGGTCGTTCATGCGCCGGATGTCGTGCGGGTGCAGTCCGATGGTCGGCTCGTCGAAGACGTACGTCACATCGGTGATGCTGGAGCCGAGGTGGCGGACCATCTTCACGCGCTGCGCCTCGCCGCCGGAGAGCGAGCCCGAGGTGCGGTCCAGGCTGAGATAGCCGAGTCCGATCTCGACAAGGGATTCGAGCAGTTCGCGCAGGCCCGTGATCAGCGGCGCGACCGCGGGGTCGTCGAGGCCGCGTACGAACGCGGCCAGATCGCTGATCTGCATCGCCGAGCAGTCGGCGATGTTCAGGCCGTCGATCCTGGACGACAAGGCGTCCGCGGTCAGCCTCGTGCCCTCGCAGAGCGGGCAGCGGGCGAAGACCACGGCCCGGTCGACGAAGGCCTTGATGTGGGGCTGGAGGGAGTCGCGGTCCTTGGCGAGCCAGGTCCGCTGCATCTTGGCCACCAGGCCCTCGTACGTGAAGCCGTTCGAGCCGACCTTCACCTTGACCGGGGTCTTGTGCAGGAGGTCGGCCCACTCCTGCTCGGTGAAGTCCCTGAGCTTCTTGTCGGGGTCGTGGAAGCCGGAGTTGACCATGATCTGCCAGCTCCAGGAGTCCACCGCGTAGTAGGGGACGGTGATCGCGCCCTCGTTCAGCGACAGATCGCGGTTCACGAGCTGGTCCACGTCGACGGTGGAGGCCTCGCCGGTGCCCTCACACTGCGGGCACATGCCTTCGGGCAGATTGAAGCTGAAGGCGCCCGACGTCCCGATGTGCGGGTGACCGAGGCGGCTGAAAATGATCCTGAGCATGGTGTACGCGTCGGTGGCTGTGCCCACCGTGGAACGCGAGTTGGCGCCCATCCGCTCCTGGTCGACGACGATCGCCGCGCTGAGATTGCGCAGGCTGTCCACGTCGGGGCGGCTCTGGCTCGGCATGAACGACTGGACGAACGCGGTGTACGTCTCGTTGATCAGCCGCTGCGACTCGGCGGCGATGGTGCCGAAGACGAGCGAGGACTTCCCGGAGCCCGAGACTCCGGTGAAGACGGTGAGCCGCCGCTTGGGGATGTCGAGCGAGACGTTCCGCAAGTTGTTCTCGCGGGCGCCTCGCACCTGAATCACGTGGTGGCTGTCGGCGGGGATGACCGTCACTGATGCTCCTTGGCCTGAACGGGCGGAAGGAAAAGCGTACACCGTACCCAGTCGCATGCGTACACCGTACCCAATATTTCTCCGACGTCGGTTTCCGGGCCCAATTGCCGCCCCAGAGCGCTCAGTTGGTATGGACATGACCGTCGAGTCGCTCTTATGCTCCGCCTGAACTCATCGTGAGAGCGCTCTCATCACCCTGTTCCTCCCCACCTCGACGGAACGACAGAAAGGGCACTGCCATGAGACGCAGAACCGGAGCACGCATCGCCGTCTCCTCCCTGCTCCTGATCGGCACCTGGGCAAGCGCCTCGCTCACCTCCACCGCCGGCGCCGCCCCCGCCCCCACTCCTCCCCCAGCCTCGGCGGGCATGCTCAGCGCCCTCCAGGACGACCTCGGACTCACCGCGGGCCAGGCGCGCGAACGCCTCGCCGCCGAGAAGACCGCGACCCGCGTCGACCGCGCGGCGCAGCGCGCGGCCGGCTCCACCTACGCGGGCTCCTGGTACGACGCGGACACCGCGAAGCTCACCGTCGCCACCACCAGCGCGAAGAAGGCCGACGCCCTGCGCGAGACCGGCGCAGCCGTCCGCGTGGTCCGCCACAGCGCGAAGGAACTGGACGCCGCCAAGAAGCGCATCGACGCACTAAACGCACCCAAGGGCGTCAGCAGCTGGCACGTGGCGCCGCGCAGCAACAACGTCGTGGTGAACGTCGTCGCTGCTCAGAAGAACGACAACGATGTCCGGCGGTTCGTCGACCGGGCCCGGAAGGCGGGCCCCGTCCAGGTCGAGACGGTCGGCAAGGCGCCGACCACGTTCGCGGCGGGCACCGTCGGCGGTGACCCCTACTACACCGGCAACGTCCGCTGTTCCATCGGCTTCTCGGTGCACGGAGGGTTCGTCACCGCGGGCCACTGCGGGCAGACGGGAGCCGGCGTGCGCGGCTGGGACGGCTCGAACATCGGCAGCTTCCAGGGCTCCTCGTTCCCCGGCAACGACTACGCGTACGTGAGCGTCGGCAACGGCTGGTGGACCGTCCCGGTGGTGCTCGGCTGGGGCACCGTCTCCGACCGGCTCGTCCGCGGCTCGGCGGAAGCGCCCATCGGAGCGTCGGTCTGCCGCTCCGGCTCCACCACGCACTGGCACTGCGGCACCGTCCTCGCCAAGAACGAGACCGTCAACTACAGCCAGGGCGCCGTCCACCAGATGACCAAGACGAGCGTGTGCGCCGAACCGGGCGACTCCGGCGGCTCGTTCATCAGCGGCGACCAGGCCCAGGGCGTCACCTCCGGCGGCTGGGGCAACTGCAGCGGCGGCGGTGAGACCTGGCACCAGCCCATCAACGAGATCCTCGGGCGCTACGGCCTGACCCTGCACACCGCCTGACGGCGGCGGACCGCGCCGGGCCCGCGGGAGGGTCCGGCGCGTACGCCGCTGCGGTGAGTCCTGGCGGCTGGATGGCCCTAACCGGGTTCACCGCACCCACCCCGGAGGAAGGACTGCGGCTGCCACTGCCAGGAACGAACTGGTCCCGGAACCGCGCGTTCGGGGACGGACGGAGAACCGCGATGACAGCAAGGGCCTCTCGTTTGGATCGGGCCGGATCAGGGAGCGGGGCCCGCCGCCGCGCCCGCGTCGGCACGCGGCTCCTGGCCACGGTGGCCGTGGGCGCGCTCACCATGGGAGCCGCGCAGGAGAGCGCCCCGGCGAACGACGGGGCCCCGGGTCCAGACAGGTCGCCCTTCACCGGCATGCGGGCCCAGCAGGGCCCGGTGCTCGCGGTGAAGTTCGACAACGCGCGCATGGCCAGGCCGCACACCGGCCTCGCACTGGCGGACATCGTCTACGTGGAGAAGGTCGAGGGCGGCATGAGCCGGCTGATGGGGGTGTACTCCAGCCGCCTCCCCCAGGCAGTCGGTCCGGTGCGCAGTGCCCGGGAGTCCGACGTCGAACTGCTGCGGCAGTTCGGCCGCCCGGCCCTCGCCTACTCGGGGGTGCGCAGCTCGCTCAACAAGATGCTCCGGCAGTCCCCGCTCTACACCCGCCCGCACGGCCGCCTCCCCGGCGCCTACTTCCGCGACGGCGACCGCCCCGCCCCGCACAACCTCTTCGTCCGCCCCGAGGCCGTGCTGCGCTCGGCCCCCAAGGCCGACCACGCCACCGACATCGGCTTCCGCTTCGGACCCGCCCCGGCCGGCGGCTCCCGCACCGCGGCCCGCACCGTCCGCTACGCCTCGGCCAGCCACACCTTCAGCTGGTCGCCCGACGAGCGCCGCTGGCTCGCGTCCTTCGACGGGGTCCCGGCCCGCAGCAGCTCGGGGGCGCAGCTGGGCGCGCGGACCATCGTCATCCAGCGCGTGAGCATGCCCCCGTCGCGCTACAAGGACGTCAACGGAGCGGCGACGCCCTACATCAAGACGGTCGGCAGCGGCAGGGCGACCGTCCTGCGCGACGGCAAGGCGTACCAGACCCACTGGAAGCGGACGAGCCCCGAGGGCGGCACCACCTTCACGCTCTCCAACGGACAGCGGATGCCCTTCGCCCGCGGGCAGGTCTGGATGGTCTTCGCGGACCGCTGATCCCCGCCGTCCGGTCGCCCCCGCCCCGGACAGGCGTCGGCCCGGTGACCGTGATCGGTCACCGGGCCGACGTGCGTACTCACCTCGGAGCGTCAGGTGCTCAGCCGCGTACGGACTCCAGCTCCCGGTCCTGGTCGCCCTCGCGCGCCGTGGGGAAGTCGCCGAGCTGCTTGTGCAGCTTCTCGCCCTCCACGTCGACGTTCGGCAGCGCGCGGTCGAGCCACTTCGGCAGCCACCACGCCTTGTTGCCCAGGAGGGCGAGCACGGCCGGGACGATCGCCATGCGGACGACGAAGGCGTCGAAGAGGACGGCGATGGCCAGACCGAAGCCCATCATCTTGATCATGTCGTCGTTCTCCATGATGAAGCCGGAGAAGACGCTGATCATGATGACCGCCGCGGCGGCGACGACCCGTCCGCCGTGCGTGAAGCCGGTGACGACGGCCTCGCCGGAGCGCGCCCCGTGGACGTACGCCTCACGCATGCGCGTCACGAGGAACACCTCGTAGTCCATGGCCAGACCGAAGACCACGCCGATCATGAAGATCGGCATCATGCTCATGATCGGGCCCGGCTGGTCCACGCCGACGATGTCCGCGAGCCAGCCCCACTGGAAGACCGCGACGACGGCGCCGAGCGCGGCGGCCACCGAGAGCAGGAAGCCGAGCGCGGCCTTGAGCGGTACGAGGACCGAGCGGAAGACCAGCATCAGGAGCAGGAAGGCCAGGCCGACGACGAGTCCCAGGTAGGGCAGGAGCGCGTCGTCCAGGGTCTGCGAGAAGTCGATGGTCATGGCGGTCGCGCCGGTGACCAGGACCTCCGAGCCCGTCTTGTCCCCGAGACCGTCGACCGTCGAGCGGATCTCCTTGACGACGCCCTCGGTCTCGTGGTCGCTCGGACCGGTGTCCGGCACGACGTTGAAGATCGCGGTGTCGTCGGGCTTGTTGCCGTTGGCCGGAGTGACGGCGGCGACGCCGTCGATCTTGGCGATCTCCTTGCCGACGGTGTCGGCCGCGGCGGCGGCGCCCTTGTCCTTGTCCGTGTCGACCGTGACCATCAGCGGGCCGTTGAAGCCGGCGCCGAAGGACTCGGACAGCATGTCGTACGCCTTGCGCTGCGTGGTGTCCGGCGCCGACGTGCCCTCGTCCGGCAGTCCGAGTTCCAGGCTGGTGGCCGGTACGGCGACCACACCGAGGCCCACCACGGCGAGCAGCAGCACCGGGATCGGGCGGCGCAGCACGAAGCGTGCCCAGCGCGTGCCAAGCTTCGGCTTGGCGTCCGCGTCCCGCAGTTCGCTCACGGGCTTCTTGCGGTCCTTGCGGCGCAGCACCTTCTTGCCCGCGAAGCCGAGCAGCGCGGGGATCATGGTGAGCGCGATGAGGACGGCTATCGCGACCGTGCCGGCCGCGGCCAGACCCATCTTGGTGAGGATCGGGATGTTGACGATCGCGAGACCGGAGAGCGCGACGATGACGGTGAGTCCGGCGAACACCACGGCCGAACCAGCGGTGCCGGTGGCGCGGCCCGCGGCCTCCTCGGGTTCACGGCCGTCGGCGATTTCGGCCCGGTAGCGCGAGACGATGAACAGCGCGTAGTCGATGCCGACGGCGAGGCCGATCATCATCGCGAGCGTGGAGGTCGTGGCGGAGAGGTCCAGGACGCTGCCGAGGGCCGCGATGCCGGAGACGCCGATGCCCACGCCGATGATGGCGGTCAGGAGCGGCATGCCCGCGGCGACCATCGAACCGAAGGTGATGATCAGGACGACGGCGGAGACCGCGATGCCGATGAGTTCGGCGGTGCCGCCCATCTCCTGCTCCGCCATGACGGCGTCGCCGCCGGTCTCGACGGTGTAGCCCGTCTTGCGGGTGTCGTCGGTGGCCTTGGTGAGCGCGTCGCGCGCCTTGTCGGTCAGCTCGGTGGCGGTCACCTTGTACGTGACGGACGCGTACGCGGTGGTGCCGTCCTTGCTGACGGCGTTGGCCTTGAAGGGATCGGCGACCTCGCTGACCTGCGGGCCCGCGCCCAGGGTCTTGACCAGCTTCTCGACGTCGCCCTTGGGGCCGGCCTCGGTCAGCTTCTCGCCCTCGGGGGCGCGGATGACGACGCGGGCGGTGGCGCCCTCGGCGCTGGCCGCCGGGAACTTCTCGTCAAGGAGGTCGAAGGCCTTCTGGGACTCCGTCCCCGGCATGGAGAAGGAGTCTTCGGGCGGTGCGGGTGCGGTGGCCGAGGCGAAGCCGACGCCGGCCAGCAGCACCACCCACATCAGTGCCACATAGCGGCGTCGCCGGAAGGCGAGTCGGCCCAGTTTGTAGAGGAACGTAGCCACGGCGAAGGGGCTCCCGTCGGTTTCGGCAGGTCAGCAAGTTCCCTTCAATGGTCCTGGCCCCTTGCGGCCCGGAAGTCAGACTCAGAGTCGGACTGTCAGCCCACGGGCGCTGTAGTGCCGTGCACGCCGGGTCATCCTCGGGGAGGAGATGTGATCAGGATGTGTAGGACCCACATCAAGTCGCAGGTCACCGGAG
This sequence comes from Streptomyces sp. NPDC055099, assembly GCF_053607685.1. Classification (NCBI taxonomy): domain Bacteria; kingdom Bacillati; phylum Actinomycetota; class Actinomycetes; order Kitasatosporales; family Streptomycetaceae; genus Streptomyces; species Streptomyces sp. NPDC055099. The sequence continues at coordinate 322,025 of NZ_JBSGUA010000004.1, forward strand.
GATTCGCCTCCGTACCGTGGGACACCTGTTCACCCGAGAACAACTCGCCCTCATAACACCTCAATAGGAGCGATAAGGTGTCGAGTCAGCTCTCAGATACTTGTCATCACCATCCAGGAGAACCTTCGTGACTCTTGCCATCGCGCCGTCTGAAGCAGCCACGCCGTCGGAAGTGTCCGAGCCGGTGGCCCGGGACGCCCGCGAGTTCGGTGCCTACGCGCGGACCGGCGGCTGGGCCTTCGCCCTGAAGGTGGCGCGCAGTGTGCGCCCCGGCGGACAGGGAGCCGACGAGACGCCGAAGGTCTCGGCGAAGGAGTTCAGCGAGCTCGCCGGCTGCTCCGCCGAGCGCGTCATGCGTTACTACAAGGCCTGGGACAAGGCCGCCGACGAGGGCCTCGTACCCCTCTTCGAGGCGCTCACGCCCGGCGAGGACATCGAACTTCCGGACTCCGACGTCTGGTTGACGTACTACGCCTCCCGCTCCAGCGCCCTCTCCCCGCGCGGCACCGCGATCACCGAGGCCGCGGAGGCCGAGGGCATCCGCCCCACCAAGGCCCTGGAGGTCGCCGAGAACCCCACCGCGCTGCGGGCCGCGATCCTCGCCGATCCCGGCACCGCCGAGGCGGCGCGGCGCGCGCTGATGGACCGGCTCGACGAGGACCCGGCGCTGCGCACCGAGCTCGTCCGCGACATCGTGCGCGCTGACGACCTCAAGAAGGCCGTCGCGGCCGAGGCCAAGGCGGGCGACCGCGTCGACTACGTCCGCCAGATCGTCGACAAGGGGCAGGTCAAGACGCCGGCGGGCCAGCTGATCGACGCCCCCGCCGAGCTGAAGGAAGAGGCCGAACGGCATCTGTCCCTCATCGACGAGCTCGACGAGGGCGAGGACTCCGGCGAGTGGGCGCGCGAGGCGTACGACACCGTGAAGGACCTGGTCGCCCAGACCGTCCAGAGCGACCCGAAGCTGCGGGTGCAGGAGCGCCGCGCGAAGTTCTACAGCAGCCTGCAGAAGGCGACGAAGGTCTTCGAGGAGCTGACCTTCGACGACGTCGAGGTCGAGGACATCTACGAGGACGACATGCTGCTGCGTCTGGAGGAGCTGCAGAAGTCGATCGCCGCGTGCATCACGGCGCTGCAGACGGCGACGGCGGGCTCGGCATCCGCCGGTTCCGCCACGGCCACGGTCGCTGCCGCCTCCGAGGCCGTCGCCGGCTTCGACGACATGCCCGTCTTCGACGACACGGACGGAACGGCCGACACAGTCGACACGGCAGACGCGACCGACACAGCGCAGCCCACCGGCTGACGGACAACCGCGGGCCCCGCCCTCCCCGTACATCCCGATGATGACCATGGCCTCTCCCGTAGCCCTGGAGTCGTACGGAATGACCCATACGTGGAGGGATTCGCCGCACCCCGCCGCGCTCGTAGCTTCTTGATCAACGTACGGAGACCGACGTACGGAGTTGATCGAGAGGTCATGGATCTATGCACGGCAAGGCATTCGCGCCCGAGTACCAGGGCGAGCTGGGCGCGGCACTCGGGGTGAACTCCTCCTACGAGGAGGTGCTGACGGCGGCGGACCGCGCCCTCTCCCAGGCGGACACCGCACTGGAGAGGGCGCGCGCCGCACTCGCCCTGGCCGAGGCCAACCGGCGGCTCGGCCAGGTGGACGAGGCGGGCTCCGCCTGGCGGCAGAGCTACCGCAGCGCACGCGTCGCGGGGGACGCGGGCGCCATGGCCTGGGCGCTGTGGAGCGGCGGCACGCTCGCCCGCCAATGCGGCCAACTGCGGCTCGCCCGAAGGCTGCTGGCCTGGGGAGTCGCGCTGGCCGACGCCGGCGGGGAGCGGCTGGCGCACGGCTACGCGCTCGCCGGGCTCGCCGAGACGGGCCGTATCCAGGGGGACTACGCGGCGGTGGCCGCCCTGCACGAGCAGCTCCTGGAACAGGGCAGAAAGCACGGGGAGGCGCGGCACATGGTGTGGGCGATGTCCGGCATCGCCCAGATGCGGCGCAACACCGGCGACTACGCCGAGGCGCTCGAGCTGTTCGAGGAGTGCGTCAGGATCTCGGCCGACGCCCAGGACGCGCGGGGGCGCGCCTGGTCGCTGCGCGGGGTCGCCGACGTCCTCTCGCTGCGGGGCGAGACGGAGAAGGCGCTCACGCTGCTCTCGGAGGCGGAGGTCATCTGCCGGGCCATGGATCTGGCGAGCGCGCTCGCGTACAACCACAAGATGCGCGGCAACGTCCTGTACCGGGACGGGCGTCACAGCGAGGCACGTGAGATGTACGCCGTCGCCCTGGAGGAGTTCGACGCCATCCGGGAGCCGCGCGGCGCGGCCCTGTCCCGGCTCGGTCTGGTCAAGTCGCGGGCCAAGCTCGGCCACGACCGGGGCGAGACACTGGCCGAACTCACCGCTTTGGAGGCCGACTTCGCGCGCATCGGGCTGCGCCAGGCACGGGAGGCCGCGGCAGAGTTCCGTGCCGAGATGACCCGGGAGCCGGAGCCGAGCATGACCTGACGCCGGCGTTGCGGGGTGTCACTCCGCCCGGGTGATCCTGATGCCGACCGTCCCCTTCGTGCCGCGCCGGATCCTGCTGCCGAACAGCGTGAGGCGGCCGATCAGGCCGTACTTGCGCGCGATGAGGGTGCGGTAGCGCGCGGTCTCCTGCGGGCCGCAGATCTCGGCGGTGGCGGGGACCTGCTTGCCGGTGGGGTTGCCCCGCAGGTCACAGGGGCCGATCAGGACATCGGCGCGGTTACGGATCCGCTTGACCTTCCAGGAGTCCGCGGCCGTCCAGACGCCGAGCGCGGCACCGTCCTGGACCACCCAGACGGGGCTCGGCACCGGGGTGCCGTTCTTGCGGTAGCTGGTGACCAGGAGGTACTTCCCCGCACCGAGCCCCGCCTGCGCTGCCTCGCCCACTTGACCGCTCCTGAGGTTCCGTTGACCCACGTACAAACCGCCGACGGAGCGGATGCTACTCGCGATCACGTTCGCCTGGCGCGTGTGGGGCCGGGAAGCGGGCGGCAGGGCCGGTGGCCTGCGGCGGAGACGGCGGCGCCCGCGGGCCCCGGAGTAAACCGGGGCCCGCGGGCGCGTGATGCGTGGCGCTGGGGGCTCAGGCGCCCCAAGTTCCCTGGTTGACGGCGCAGTTCCAGCCGTTGCCGTGGACCTTGAACTTCACCTTGTACGACCTGGTGTTCAGCAGGCGCGTCTTGACCCTGACACCGAGGCTGGCCTTGCCCGCCAGGCTCTTGTCGTAGACGGAGATGGTCTTCGAGGTCTTGTGCGTGACCTTGCCGCCCTTCGCCTTCGCCGAACCGAAGCGGACGTTCTTGACGTTGCTGACGGTGAAGGTGACCTTCTTGAAGCTCTTGGTGCTCTTGTTCTTGAGGCCGAAGTACAGGCCGTCGCCCTTCACCCAGCCACCCGCGCCGATGTAGAACCGGGACGTGTAGACGATGTCGATCGGGCAGCCGGCGCTCTGCGCCGAGGCGGTCGACGCCTTCGGCGCCTTCGGTGCGTCCGCCGCGGACGCCGATCCGGCGAGGCCGAGCTGAGCGGCCGTGAGGGCCCCTGCCGTGGCCAGGACTGCGGCGGTCGTACGTGCGTGGTTCATCAAGGCTGGTGCCTTTCCCCCTGCGGCCCTCTCGGGCCAACTGTCAGAATGGTGCGATGGATGCGCACAAGGCGGTCCGCGTCCCTGTGCCGCCCGTATTTTTAGCAGGCGGACGGACATGAGTGGACATCAGGTTGTCCGCTCGCACAGCACCGTGACAAAAGCCGGACAATCGCCCGCCCATCCGGCGCTGGCCCCTCACATCGGCGGCGGCGCGGGCGCGGGGCCCAGTGTCGTCGTGCCCGGGGTGGTCCGTCGGGCGAGGCCGGTGCGATAGGCGTCCATGGCGGCCTCGGTGCGTCCCGTGCGCCGGAGCAGGTCGCCGAGCAGACAGCACAGGCCGGCCATGTCCCCGGCCGCGCCCGCGCGTTCGAGCAGCGGCAGGGCGGCGCGGTAGTGCTCCTCGGCGCCCTCCGTGTCACCGCACTCCTCCGCGATGAGGCCGAGCAGCCGGTGCGCGGCGCTCTTGTGTACCGCGCCGCGCCCCGCCCGAAGGGCCGGGACCTCCGTGGCCCGCGGGCCGGCGGCAAGCAGCGGCCGCAGCAGCGCCTCGGCCTCCTCGGTCCTGCCACGCCTGCGCAGCACGTCCGCGAGCTCCACCTCGACCTGGTGGGCGTAGAGCGCGGCCCGCTTCGCGGTGAGCATGTCGTGGGCGGTGCGCAGTTCCTGCTCGGCGCGTTCCAGGTCGCCGTCCTGGGCGTGCACATAGCCGCGCATCCAGTGGCAGTGGGCGAGTTCGGTGCGGATGTGGAGTTGCTGATAGAGGTCCTGGGCCTTGGCGAGGGACGTATCGGCCTCGGCGACACGGCCCTGGGCGATGAGCGTACGGGCCACCCCGCGGTGCATGCCCGCGAGCAGCGCGGGGTCCTGCACGCGCGGCGCGAGCGCCAGGGCCAGTTCGGCGGCATGCGCGGCGCGCTCGTGTGCACCCATGTCCATGTACGGGGCGATGGACGCCGAGTAGAGGAGGAGCAGCGCGTCGGGGTCGTGCAGCCCCGAGGCGTTGAGCTGGTCGAGCGCGGTCTCCAACAGGTGGCATGCGTAGCGGAGTTCGCCCGTGAGGCGGTGTGCGTTGGCGCGCCCGCGGATGGCGGGGACGCGGCGCGGCAGCGGCTCGTCGGCGAGCAGCCGCTCCACGGAGGTGAAGCACTCGCGCGCGTCGTCGAGATCGCCGGATTCGAGGAGGCAGTCCCCGAGGCCGAGGAGTGCGGCTGCCTGCTCCTCCGGCAGGGCGTGCTCGACGGCTTCGGCGCACAGCGCGCGGAAGAGGGGGGCGGCGTCCTCGGGGGAGCCGGTGGCCAGGGCGCGCCGCGCGTCGGTGAGGCGCAGGCGCAGTTCGGTGGCGAGACGGGCCGGGCGTCCCGTCGTCAGCTCATCGGGGGTGACGCCGAGCCTCTGCGCCAAGTGCCGAAGGGCCGCCTCGGAGGGCCGCACCTTGCCCGACTCCAGCGTGGAGACATAGGCGGGCGTGTACGCGGGCTCGGCCAACTGCCGTTGGGTGAGGCCGAGTTCCGTCCGCAGCCGCAGGACGCGACGCCCGATCTCCGCGGGCTCGTCCGGTCGCACGCCCCCTGATCCGCTCCCTGCCATCTTTTTCCCTCCGGTCAGGCCCCGCGTCCGAGCGAGGTTCATCCAGGTCCGCGGCGCGCGGACTTGGCAGTGCGGGCCATCAACTGGTCGCCCCCACAGCCACCTTGTGTCTCAGGCATTGCCTGACTTCCCCGCAGACCCCTACATTGAACCGCGCCTTAAGCTCCCTTAACCCCCCACTTATATCGCGGACTTGCCGTGACTCGGCGCCTCGGTCCGCGCTGACCCCCGGGAGATCGTCCATGCGTAGACACGCTTCCCGCATATCCGGCATACCCCGCATGTCCCGCAAGCGGCTCGTCGTCGCCACCGGTGTCGCCCTGGCCGTGACGCTCGCCGTCACCGCGCCGGCCGCCGTGGGCCAGGGCCAAGGTGAGGGCCAGGACGGCAGCGCTCCGGCCGCCCGGGACACCGACCGCGTCGAGGTCGAGTACTTCACCGGCCCCGACAGCCACCCGCGGCACACCAAGGTCCCGGCCTCCGCCCCGCTCACCAGGAAGGAGCGGGCCACGGTCAAGGACGACGGCGACGTCCTGCCGATCGTGGAGGCCGGTGCGAGCGACACCAAGGTCGACGTCGTCTTCATCGGCGACGGCTACACCGCCGCCCAGCAGGAGGACTTCCACGCCGACGTGCGCACCAAGTGGAAGGAGATGGCCGCCGTCGAGCCGTACGCCCAGTACAAGGACCTGTTCAACGTGTGGGCCGTCGACGCGCACTCGCGGGACTCCGGCGTCTCGGGCGACCCGACGAGCGACGTCCGCAAGAACACCGCCCTGAACTCGGCCTTCTTCTGTGACGGCATGGAGCGGCTGCTGTGCGTCGACACCAACAAGGTCGAGGCGTACGCGAGCAAGGCCGCCGACCCCGATCTCGTCATCGTGCTCAGCAACTCCACCAAGTACGGCGGCGCCGGCTACAACGACATCACCTCGCCGTCCGGGTACGACGGCATCGGCACCGCCTCTTCCGACCATCCCGACTCGGACCAGGTCGCCGTACACGAGACCGGCCACTCCTTCGGCAAGCTGGCCGACGAGTACTGGTACGACGAGAGCACCTACACCGGGCCCGAGCCCGGCGAGTCCAACCTCACCAAGCTCAGTGCCGACGAGATGGCCGCGCAGAAGGTGAAGTGGCACCACTGGCTCGGCCAGGCATCTCCTGACGGAGGCACGGTCGGCGCGTACGAGGGCGGCGGCTACCACGGGCACGGCCTCAACCGCCCCACCGAGGACTCGATCATGCGCACCCTGGGCCGCGAGTTCAATCTCCCCGGCCGCGAGGCGATGATCGCGGGCTTCCACCAGCACGCGCCCGTGCTCACCTCCACCACCCCCACCGACCGCAAGGTGCGCGGCACCGAGCGCATCCGCGTCGCGGCGTCCTCCCACGCCGAACTGCGCTGGTACGTCGACGGCCGCGAGGCACGGAAGGCGCGGGGTGCGAGCAGCGTGACCCCCAAGACGCTCGGGGTGCCGGCCGACGGCCGCACGCACACCGTCAGGGCACGCGCCACCGACCGGACCAAGGCGGTCCGCGCCCCGGAGCTGCGCAAGCTGATGACCGGTTCGCTCAGCTGGCAGGTCACCCGCTGACGGACCGGGACAGGTTCCCCCCTGGCGGGCCGGGACAGGTCACCCCTGAGGGGCCGAGACCGCCGCCTGACGGCAGGACCCCACCCCTGCCGTCAGGCGGTGACCAGGGATACTTCCGGCCATGACCACGCACCCCGAGCAGTCGCGGTACGCGTCGAAGCCCGCCCTCAAGTGGACGCTGCGGGCCGCGGAGCCCACCGACGTCGAGACCATCGCCGAGCTGCGCGCGACGGTGATGCGACCGGATCTGGAGCGGCTCGGCCGGTTCGACGAGCATCGGGTGCGCCAGAGGTTCCGGGACGCTTATGTCCCCCGGGACACCTCCGTGGTCCTCGTCGACGGCGCCTTCGCGGGCTGTGTCGCCCTGCGGCCGGCCGACGGCTGCCAGTGGCTCGAACACTTCTACCTCGACCCCGCCCTCCAGGGCCAGGGCCTGGGATCGGCCGTGCTCCGCGGGCTGCTCGCCCGGACGGACACCGACAAAGACCTCGTCCGCCTGAACGTCCTGCAAGGCAGTGCGGCCCGGCGTCTCTACGAGCGCCACGGCTTCGGCGTGGAGGACGAGGACCCCGTGGACGTCTTCATGGTGCGGCGGCCGGGCCGGGAATTGGCCCACACCCAAGGCCCCCGAATGGTCCACGGCCCGGACCATTCGGCTGGCTAGCCTCCTCCCGTCAGCGAAGGAACCGGCCCAACGGCCGCCTGCTCCGGGAGCGTCGTGCCGATCCAGATCCTGCCGCCCGCGGGCGCGCCGCGCGTGCTCGCCGCCGCTCAGCTGTGCAACTCGCTCGGCGACGGCGCCTACTACGTGACCTCGGCCCTCTACTTCACCCGCGTCGTCGGCCTCTCCCCCACCCAGATCGGGCTCGCGCTCACGGTCGCGTGGGCCATCGGCTCCGTGACGGGTGTCCCGCTGGGCGCGCTCGCCGACCGGAGGGGGCCGCGCGGTACGGCGGTGCTGCTCGCCCTGGCCACCGGCGCGTCGGTGGCGTCCTTCCTGTTCATCCGCTCCTTCGCCCTGTTCCTCGTCGCGGCCTGCCTGTACGCGGTCGCCCAGTGCGGGCTCGCAGCGGCACGGCAGGCGCTGCTCGCGGGGCTGGTCACGCCCGGGGCTCGCACGGGCGTCCTGGCCCACCTCCAGTCGACGCTCAACGCCGGTCTCGCCGTCGGGGCGGCCCTCGGCGGCATCGCCCTGCACCACGACACGCGCGAGGCGTATCTGGCGGTCTTCGCACTGGACTCGGCCAGCTTTCTGCTCTGCGCGCTGGTGCTGCTGCGGCTGCCCGCGGTGCCGCCGTCCGTGGGGCGGGGGAAGGATGAGCCCCGCCTCGCGGTGCTCCGTGACCGGCCGTACGCCGCCGTCACCGCGCTCAACGCGGTCCTGCTGCTGCGGATGCCGCTGCTGAGCCTGGCGATCCCGCTGTGGGTGGTGGAGCGGACGAACGCGCCGAGCTGGCTGGTCTCGGCGCTCTTCGTCCTCAACACCCTTGCGGTGATGGCGTTCCAGGTCCGCATGGCCCGCGACGTCGACGGCCCGCGCACGGCCACCCGCGCGGTACGGCGCTCCGGCCTCGTCATGCTCGCCTCGTGCGCGGTCTTCGCCCTCTCGGCTGCCGGGCTCCCGGTGTGGGCGACGGTGGCGGTCCTGGTGGCGGGGGCGGTGCTCCAGGTCATCGCGGAGATGCAGCAGTCCGCGGGCTCCTGGCAGATAGGCTTCGACCTGGCGCCCGCCCATCAAGTGGGCCAGTACCAGGGGTTCTTCGGCTCCGGCGTCCCCGTCGCCCGCACCCTGGGCCCGCTCGTGCTCACCTCGCTGCTCGTGGTGTGGGGCGTACCGGGCTGGTTCATCCTCGGCGGGATCCTCGCCGGGGCGAGCCTCGCGACGGGGCCCGCCGTGCGGTGGGCGGAGCGGTCGCGGGCCGCGCACGTGCGAGCGGGGCACGGAAGCGGTGCGGCGTATATTCATCGGCCGACCGCCGGCACGCCGAGGGATGGGTACCCCGCACATGAATGACCTCGTGGAGCTCGATGAGTCCTTGGTCCGTTCCCTGCTCCATGAGCAGCACCCGGACCTCGCCGGCCTCGACCTCCACGGGGCGGTACGCGGCTGGGACAACCAACTGTGGCGTCTCGGCGAGGACTTGGCCGTACGTATCCCGTGCACGGAACGGGCACCGGATCTGCTGCGCAAGGAGCACCACTGGCTGCCCGGACTGGCCGCGCGCCTGCCCCTGCCGGTGCCGACGCCCCTGCGGATCAGCGAACCGTCCACGCGCTTCCCGAAGCCGTGGACCGTCACAACCTGGGTCCACGGCGAACCGGCCGACCGCACCCCCCTCAGCCGCGGAGACCACGCGGCCGAAACACTGGCCCAGTTCCTGCGGGCGCTCCATGTGGCGGCGCCCGCGGACGCACCGGTCAACCCGACGCGTGGCCTTCCTCTGCACCACTACGCGACGGGACTCCACGAAGGCCTCAAGGCTCTCGCCGGCTTCAGTGAAGTCCCCAGCGGTGTATGGGACTTGTGGGAGGCCGCCGTCACGTCCCCCGAATCGGCGGGCCCGCCGGTCTGGCTGCACGGCGACCTGCATCCCGCGAACGTCGTCGGCTCCGACGGCACGCTGTCCGGCGTGCTCGACTTCGGTGAACTCTGCGCCGGAGACCCGGCGACCGACCTCTCGGCGGCCTGGCTGCTCCTTCCCGCGGGCGCGGCGTCACGGTTCTTCGACGCCTACGCCCTCGCGGACGAGGCGACCGTCAGGCGCTCCCGGGGCTGGGCGCTGCTCCGCGCCGTCGGCCTCATCCACATCGGCCGCGCCGGGGAGCAGGGGCTCACCGGCGGCAAGCGGACCTGGGGCGTGGCGGGCCGGGCCACGCTCGACCGACTCCTGGCGGACTGCTGACACCTCGGGGCGGACGCGAGGCCCCGGCCAGGGCGTCCCGCTCCCGGTAGAATCCTCACCTGTGCCGCACATCCGCCACACCCCACGCGCGACCACCGGGCTCCTCCCCCTCCGTGCGGGCGCCGAGGTCGACGCGCACCGGCACGACGAGCACCAGATCGTGTACGCGGGCCACGGTGTCCTGTCGGTCACCACCGACGCGGGCAGTTGGGTCGCCCCCGCGACGCGCGCCATCTGGATTCCCGCGGGAACGGTCCACGAGCATCGCGCGTACGGCGACACGGACCTGCGTCTGGTGGGCCTGCCTGTGGCGGACAATCCGCTGCGCCTCGACCGGCCCGCCGTCCTCGAAGTCGCCCCGCTGCTCCGCGAGTTGATCATCGAGTACACCGGGCAGCCCGAGCCGCCCGTGGGCCGCACCGCCGAGCGCCGCCGCCTGCGGGCCGTCCTGCTCGACCAGCTCCGCCGTTCGACCCAGCAGCCCGTGCACGTACCGGCGGCCCGCGATCCACGCCTGGCCGCGGTGTGCGCGATCCTCCGCACCGACCCGGCCGACCCCCGGACCCTGGCCCAGCTCGGCGCCGCGACCGGCGTCAGCGACCGCACCCTGACCAGGCTCTGCCGAGCCGAACTCGGCATGACCTTCCCGCAGTGGCGCACCCAACTGCGCCTGCATCACGCCCTGTGTCTGCTGGCCGACGACACCCCGGTCACCGTGGTCGCGCACCGCTGCGGCTGGGCATCCAGCAGCGCCTTCATCGACGTATTCCGCCGGGCCTTCGGCCATACGCCCGGCGCCTGGCGGGCCCGGAGCTGACCGAGGGAGCGCGCATCGACACCCGCCTCCCGGGTGTCAACCAAGGGTTGACACCCCTTTCACTGTCAACCTACCGTTGACACATGACGCAACCCACCCAGCCCATCCGCCTCGACGATCTGATCCAGGCCATCAAGAAGGCCCACCCCGAGGCCGCCCTCGACCAGCTCTCCGACGCCGTGATCGCCGCCGACCACCTGGGCGATGTCGCCGACCACCTGATCGGCCACTTCGTGGACCAGGCGCGCCGCTCGGGCGCCTCATGGACGGACATCGGCAAGAGCATGGGGGTCACCCGGCAGGCGGCCCAGAAGCGGTTCGTGGCCAAGGACCCCGGCGAGATGTCGGACCTCGACCCCCGACAGGGCTTCAGCCGCTTCACCGACCGGGCGAAGAACGTGGTCATGGCCTCGCAGGAAGAGGCCCGCGCTGCGGGGAACGACGAGATCGGCCCCGGACATCTGACGCTCGCCCTCCTGACCGAACCGGACGCCCTCGCCGCCAAGGTGCTTGTCGCGCAGGGGAGTTCGCTGGACGCGATCCGCGAGAGCGTCACCGAGGCGCTGCCGCCGGCGGTCGGCGAGGTGCCCGACCTCATCCCGTACGACGCCGGGGCGAAGAAGGTCCTTGAGCTCACCTACCGCGAGGCCCTGCGGCTCGGGCACAACTACATCGGGACCGAACACATCCTGCTCGCGCTCCTGGAGGCCGAGGGCGGCACGGGCCCGCTCGCCGGACTCGGCATCGACAAGGCGGCCGCCGAGGCGAACATCACCGAGACCCTGGCGGCGATCCGCGCCTCGCTCAACCAGGTGTGAGCGGACCAGGCGGGACCGAACCGGACCCGGCCGCGCGTACCCGCGCCGCCTCCCGGACGGCCGCCGCGTTCGCCTTGCCCTGCCGGGACCCGGCGAGCTTCGCCTTGATGTGGTCGCGCACGAGGATCGGCTCGTAGGCGAACTCGTCGGAGGCGGCGAGGTGGCTCGGCAGCGTGGAGATGACCGCGTCGACGTTGCCGTCGTGGAAGTAGGCGGCCGACCTGCGCCGGACGATGCCGCCGTCCACGATCGGCGGCTTGACCCGGTGCAGGGTGGACATCCAGCGGTCGTTGGTGAGCCGGGCGGTGAGATCGCCGAGGTTGACCAGGAGCGCGCCGTCGACGGGGGACACGTCGTGCCAGACCCCGTCGGCGCCGAGCACCTGCAGCCCGGCGACCTGATCCGCCCACAACACGGTGACCAGGCCGAAGTCGGTGTGCTCACCCATCCCCGTCAGTTCGCCGTCGAGGGTGACGGCGCCTTCGGGCAGGGCGTAGTTGTTCATGCGCAGGACGTCGATGGAGTGGTCGGTCAGCGAGGCGAAGAAGTCGGCCGGCTCCCCCAGGGCGTCCGCGAAGACACGGGTCAAGGTGCGGGCCACGCGGCCGGCCTCGGCGAAGTAGCTCAGCACGGCCGGTTCGAAGCCGTCGACCTGAGTGGGCCAGACGTTGAGTCCGTAGTCGTCCTCGGACAGGCCGAGGCCGGGGAACGAGCGGGCCTCGGTGCCGATGTTGAACGCCTCGAAGAAGTCGTTCATGCGCCCGGCCGACTCCACACCCAGGCTCAAGCTGAGGGATTCACTCTTGGGCGGGCTGTAGCCGCGGTTCGCACCGGCGACCCGGTAGCTCTTCCGCACCTCCAGGGGCAGGCCGAAGAAGCCGTCGACGGCGGCGGCCAGGCCGTCCACCGTCTCGTCGGGAATGCCGTGCCCGAGGATCTGGATGAACCCGACGCGAGCGCAGGCGTCGTCCAACTCCCGCGCCACCCGCGCTCGTTCGGATGCCGTGCCGTCTTCGACGTACGGAGTGATGTCGATGACCGGAACCTGGAAGGACATGGGCGTCTCCTGGCGCGAGCGGGGGGGAGCTACGCCCGCTTCCCTATCACGGTTTCATCCGCCGGTTTCCGACTCCAGCCTCCGCAGACGGTCCGCGTCGCAGACGCGCGGGCAGGTGCCGCACGCCTCGGCGGCAGGGATCGTGTAGTAGAGGCAGCAGCCGAGCCGCGTCCGGGTCGGGTGCCGCTCCCCGTCACGGGTCGTCAGATGCCGGAAGGCCGCGCCACCGGGGAAGGGGTCGACCGGTCCGGGCAGCAGTGCGTCCACCGCGCGCAGCGCCTCGTCCTCCTGGCCGAGCATGCGCCCCAGGTACCAGATCCCGGAGATGAGATCGTCTCCCGCCATGCCCCACAACGCCCGCTGTCCGCGCCGCAGTCGGGGCCCGATGACGGAGAGCAGGGGTTGCATGTGCGCGACGACCGCGGCGCGCAGTTCCACGCGCAGCGACTCTTCGTCGGGGAGGACCCGCGTGCCGGGGAGCCCGGCCGCCGGATCGTCCGGGAAGCAGGCGAAGGAGCCGGGGACGATCTCGAAGGCACCGGTCTCCAGGTGGACGCGTACGTCCTGCGGGCGGATGCGCGGGACGCGCCGCTCCAGGTACCAGGCACCGCTCATCAGCAGGGACACCGACCAGAGGTAGCCGTGCAGGGCGCGGGAGGCGGCGACGTCCGGGCGCGGGATGTGGTCGTGGCCGCCTCGGATGCGTGCGGCCTCCGCCGCGACGAAAGCCTCCAACGCGTGGTGATGTGACGTCAATTCGGCGCCGGTCACCCAACCTTGACCCGCGAACGAGTCAGGTCGCGCCACCACGACGGCGAGCGTCTCGCAGTGCGCGGTGAGTCGCCGATAGGTCGCGGCGAGCAGGGCGGCGGGGCTCAGGGCGGTGGCGTCGGGCGCCAGGTCCGGGGCCACGGTGAGCGGCACTCGTACTCCTTGGAAGGCAGGTCCACAGGCCGTCCGACGGTGAACTCACCACCGCGAACTAGGTAAGGCTTACCTTATTTCTCTTCAACTTGCCGCATCGTGCACGGCGCGTCGCGAACCCGACCGTCACGAGTCGGCCACCTCTCGCGGCGAATTGACATCGTTAGGCATACCTAACCTAAACTCTCACCCCGTGTCCAAGATCGCTCGGGCCGTCCCGCCGGACAGCCTCTCCACACGGCGGATCGGCCACGGTGTTGCTTTCCTGGACCCGTGCCGTGATGCTCACCGGCACGCCGGCGGGCCCGGCGGTGGCGGTCGCCGGGCCCGTCGCTCTCATCGGACCCGCGGGAAAAGCGTGGCCACGGCGACGGATGTCGGACCAACGGTCAAACCGACGCACACGTAGGGCAGGCGGCGAGCCGTTCGACACCTCCACCCGCCGCACCCTCCTCCCGTCACACACAGCACCTCCGCTCGCACCCGGAAGTGGTCTCGCACATGCGGCTGTACGTCCTTGCCCGCAACCCCACCGACTCGGTCACCGAAGGCTTTCTGCCCGCCGCGCGCCGGCTCGGCCTCGACGTCACCCTCCTCACCGATCAGCCGGAGGCCCACCGTCTCCGCGAGGGGCCGGCCGCCCCGGAGATCCTGGAGTGCGACGTGCGGGACTTCCGCGCGGTCATCAGCCGGATCTCCGCCCACCACTCCCCCGGCGCGGTCTTCACCAACAGTGACCACCTGCAGACGCAAGCGGCCCTGGCCGCCGAGTACTTCGGCCTGCCCGGGAAGGACTGGCGGGTGGCGCTGCGCACCAAGGACAAGGCACACATGCGACGCCACCTCGCGGCGGAGGGTGCCGACGCGGTCTGGTCCGCGGAGCTGATGGCGGGTCAGGACCCGGCCGAGCTCGGCGCGCTCGACGTGCCGTTCCCCTGCGTGGTCAAGCCGCGGGAAGGGGTGGCGAGCGAAGACGTGGTGCTGGTCGAGGGCCCGGAGCAGTTGGTACGGCGGTGCGCGGAGATCCAGGAGCGGCGTCCGGGTGCCGCGCTGGTCGTCGAGGAGTATCTCGCCGGGGAGTTGTGCACCCTGGAGACGCTCGGCGACGGCCGCGTCCGGCACGTCCTGGGCGGATTCCGTACGGAGGTGTCGCCGCCGCCGTACTTCATAGAGGAACGGATGGCGTTCGTCCCCGCGCATCCCGCGCCGGTCGTTGCTCAGGTCCTGCACCAACTGGACGTGCTGGGGGTGGGGTTCGGCGCCTGCCACACGGAGTTCGTGGTGGCGGACGGCCGGGCGCGGCTCATCGAGGTCAACTACCGCGCCATCGGCGACCAATGCGACCTGCTCCTCGCTCAGCTCCTGGACATCCCCCTGTTCGAGCTCATCCTCCGCACACACCTGGGTGAGCCGCTGCCGTCCGATCTGGGTGCGCGAACGGACGGCCGGGCACGGCTCGACTATCCATACGCCCGGCGTGCCGGAACGCTGACGGCGGCGCCCGTCGCGACCGAGGTGACAGTGGACGGCGTTCGCCTCACGTACCGCCCCCTGCGCGAGATCGGCGAACGCCACGAACTCCACGGCACGAACCGTGACTTCCTCGGCGTGGTGCGCGCCACCGGCACCGACCAGGCAGCGGTCGACCGGGCCGTGGCCGACTTCCTCGCCGCGCACCACTGGGAGATCACACCGTGACCCGACCGCCTGGCAGGACGCCCGAGGCCGAGACCGAGCTCCTCTTACGCGTACTGAGCGCGCTCCTGCGCGAGGACGTACTGGGCTGGCGCACCCGAAGCGAGGAAGTGCGGCGCCCGGACGGCTTGTGGCTGAGGCTGCCGGTGCCTGGGTCGGTTCCGGTCCCGGTTCCGGGTCCGGTTCCGGGTCCGGGTCCGGTTCCGGGTCCGGGTCCGGTTCCGGGTCCGGGTCCGGTTCCGGGTCCGGGTCCGGGTCCCGGTCCGGTGCCCGAACGGAGCGGCATCGACGGCGATGCGCTGCTCATGCCGGTCCGTGCCGATGGGTTTCAGGCCATCTACGCCGCCCGGC
Source organism: Streptomyces sp. NPDC055099 (assembly GCF_053607685.1). Taxonomy (NCBI): domain Bacteria; kingdom Bacillati; phylum Actinomycetota; class Actinomycetes; order Kitasatosporales; family Streptomycetaceae; genus Streptomyces; species Streptomyces sp. NPDC055099. The sequence continues at coordinate 337,403 of NZ_JBSGUA010000004.1, forward strand.
TCCCCGTGCTCCGTCGCGAGTCGGACGGACACGAACTGGTCGACGCGGGCAGCATCATGGCCGCGCTGCGCGACCTCGCCGCCCCCGTCGACCGTGCCGGGTTCGACGCGTTCGCCGTGGAGTGCCAGCAGGCGCTCGACGCCATGCGCCTGCATGCGGAGACCAGAGGCGAAGTGGACGCCCTGCTCGTCGGGCGGTACGGCCCGGACCCCGCCGCCTGGACCGGGCTCGCGGGTGGCATCGGGTACGACACGCTCGCCGCGCGCGCGGATCATCCCGTGTACCCGACCTCGCGCGGCCGCTCCGGGCTGTCCGTTGCCCAACTGCAGTCGTACGCACCTGAGTTCCACCCCACTTTCGCGCTGCGGCAACTCGCCCTGCCCCGCGAGGCCGTCACCGTCGGCGGCGGCAGCGACGCCTGGCTCTCTCCCCGCGCGGCGGGCGTGCCCGAGCTCGAAGGAAGCCACCTCGTACTGCCCGTGCATCCCTTGACCGCGGACGGAACCCTACGGGACGCGCTGCGGGCAGCGGGGCTCGACGGGCGGGCCCGGCTCGTCGGCGAACCCGGGCCCGACGTCGTACCCACCCTGTCCATGCGCACCGTCGCCCTCACCTCCGACCCCACCCGGCACCTCAAGCTGCCGCTCGCCACCGCCACACTGGGTCTGCGCAATCGGCGCACCATCAAGCCGGGCACCCTCACCGACGGCGCGGCGGGCCAACGGCTGATCGAGGCCGTCGTCGACCGTGAGCCCCGGTTCAAGGGCGTCGTCCTGCACGCGGACGAGACCCGCTTCGCCCACGCGGGCCACGAACTCCTGGCCGTGCTGGAACGCCGCTACCCCGCCGGTCTCGACGACGCCCTCGTCGTACCGACGGCCGCGCTCCTGTGCCCGGCACCCGGCGGCGACCGCCTGCTCCTCGACCACCTCGCCGACCGCTTCTACGGCGGCGAGCCCCTCGCCCTCCTGGACGCCGCGCTCACGCTCCTCTTCGACTGGCAGACCACCCTCTTCACCTACGGAATCGCCCTGGAGTCGCACCAGCAGAACATCTCGCTGGTGCTCGACCACCACCCCGCGGACGGGAGCACGGGCCGCCGTACCCGGCTGCGGCTGCTCTTCAAGGACAACGACGGGCCCCGCATCAACCTCGCCCGGCTGCGTGACGTGATGGGGCAACAGGCCCCGGACGCAGCCGAGTTCGATGACGCGCGCATCTTCGTCGCCGGCGATCTGCCCGTGCTCGACGTGTTCACCACCATCACCCTCCACCTGTGCGCAGGCTCCTACACTTTCGAGCTCGCCCGCCAGGGCCGCGCCCCGCTGCGAAGGCTGCTCAGGCTGGTGCGCGAGCGGCTCGCCGAGGCCGTCGAAAGGCTCGGGCCCGGCGAACCCGGCGCCCTGCTGCGGGCCCACGTCCTGGACGCGACGGAGCTGCCCGTCAAGGCGATGGTCACGGCGGGCACCTTGCTATCCAAGGAACGCTCGGGAGCCGCCGACATCAACAAGCACTACACGACGGGCCCCAACTACCTGCGGCAGGCGGGACTTTCGTGAGGGGCGCCGCATCATCCGACTGCTGCTTCGTCGCGTCCGGCGCCAAGCCCGCCGGCACACCAGGGCTCGACTCCATAGGCAGCGCGGTCGCCGCCGGTTCCGTGGCAGCGGCCGCAAAGAGCCTCGTCCGCCTGCCCGCGCCCCCTCCTGACCGGCACCGCGACCGCCCTGGCAGCCTTGGCCGACGTCACTCTTCCCGCCCTGTTCCGCCGCTCGCCCCGCATCCGCTGGAGTCGTTGATGTCCTTGCCGACCGGCACGTTCGCCGCCCCTTCCGCCACATCCGCCGCCCCCGGCCCCGCCCCTGTCGCCGTCGCCCGTGCCGCGCCCACCCGTCTGCCCGGCGCCGACGAAGCGGTGACGCACACCCTGCTCAACTGTCTGCTGCGCGAAGTCTCCGGACCCGAGCACCAGACAGCCGTCGTCGACGGCGACCTCCTGCTCCGGCTGCCGCGCCGCGGGGTCCTCCTGCGGGTCGCGCTGCGCCGCACCTCGCTCCTCGGCGCCCACCGCTTCACCGGCCCGGTGACCGAGCAGCGCGACGGCACCTGGGTGGAGGTGGACTGGCCTCGCCTCGCCGAGTACACCCATGCCGAGCTGTCGCTGCGTACAGGGGTGAGCAACGAGGAGTTCCTGGAGCAGGTCGCCTCCAGCCACCAAGGGGTCAGCGCCGCGATCGCCGCCCGCCCGGCGCCCGGCACGGGGACGGTCGCCGCACCGGAGTCGGCCCCCGAGCCGACGGCGAAGACGGACCCGAAGTGGCTCGCGGACTACCTCGCCTCCGAGCAGTCCCTGCTGTTCGGCCACCGCTTCCACCCCACCCCCAAGGCCCGCGGCGGCGACCTCACCGACTGGTCCGCGTACGCCCCCGAGACCGCGGCTTCCTTCCCCCTGCGCCACCTCGCCGTACGCGACCATCTCATCGCCGAGGAGTCGGCACGGCCGGGCGCCACGGCACCGCTCGACCGTCTGGGACCTGTGCCCGAGGGCTACCGGCTGCTGCCGGTGCACCCCTGGCAGTACGACCTTCTGCGGGAGCACCCGGGACTGCGCGCCGCCCTTGCCCGCCAGGACGTCATCGACCTGGGCCCCGCCGGTTCCCCCTTCGCGGCCACCGCATCCGTGCGCACGCTGTACGACGGTGACACGTTCCTGAAGTTCAGCCTCAACGTCCGCATCACCAACTGCCTGCGCAAGAACGCCAGTTACGAGCTGTCGGGTGCCGTCGCGCTCACCCGCGTGCTCGAAAGCGCCCTGGACGACCTGGCCGCCCGCTTCCCCGGCAGCGGGGTGCTGCGTGAGCCCGCCTACCGCAGCCTGGCGCTCCCCGGACCCGACGGGCACCTCGATCTCGCTCTTCTGGAGGGCTTCGGCGTCATCGTCCGCGAAGGCCTGGCCGGCCGGCTCCTTCCCGGCACGACGCCGCTGCTCGCCGCGGCCGTCGCGGACGAGTACCCGACGGGGCCCGGCCACATCTCCCGCCTCCTGGTGGGCGCGGGCCCGCAGCGGTCGCTCGACTGGTGGCGGACCTATCTCCGGCTTCTGCTGCCCCCGGTGCTCGCCGCCTACTTCGACCACGGCCTGGTGCTCGAACCGCATCTGCAGAACGTCCTCGTCTGCGTCGACGGCGACGGCATGCCAGCGCAGGTGCTCTTCCGCGACCTGGAGGGCACCAAGCTGATCCCCGAGCATCACGCACGAACCCTGGCCGCGCTCCCGCCGGAGGTCGCGGGGCCGATGACCTACGACGCGCGGCGCGGCTGGGACCGCGTCGTGTACTGCCTCCTGGTCAACCACGTCGCCGAGTTGCTCGCCGGGCTCGCCGACCTCCATCCGCAGACCGAGCCCGCACTCTGGTCCCGTGTCCACTCCACCATGCGGGAGTTCGCGGACACGCACGGCTGCCCGCCACGCCTCAACGCCCTGCTCGCCGGGGTGCCGCTGCCCGCCAAGGCCAATCTGCTCACCCGCTGGGAACGCAAGGCCGACCGGGACGCGGGCTATGTCCGACTGCCCTCACCCTTTCCGCTCGCCGAGCACGTACGGGGCCTGGGTGCCCGTACCGACGCACCTTGGAGCACCGCCGGATGACCGCCGCCCCCACCACCGCCGTACGTGAGCTTGCCCTCGGTCTCGCCGCCGAGGAACTCCCCGCGTACGTCTATGACTTGTCCGCACTCGACGCGCATGTCGCGGCGGTGCGTGCCGCGCTCCCCCGGCAGGTGGAGCTCTACTACGCGGCCAAGGCCAATCCCGAGCCGGAGATCCTGGCCACCCTCGGCCCGCATGTCGATGGCTACGAGGTGTCGTCGGGCGGCGAACTCGCCCATGTGGCCAAGGCGGTGGCCGGGCGTCCGCTGGCCTTCGGCGGGCCCGGCAAGACGCCGGACGAGATCACCGCCGCCCTGGAGCTCGGCGTGGCGCGCTTCCACGTCGAGAGCCTCTACGAGCTGCGGATGCTGGCCTCGATCGCCGCCCGCGTGGCGCCGCACACCCGCGTGGACGTCCTGCTCCGGTTCAATCTCGGCCTCGACGCCGCGTCTCTCGCGGGTAGTGCCCTCGCGATGGGGGGACGCCCCACGCCCTTCGGTCTCGACCCGGTCGAAGCGGACTCCGCGGTCTCCTTGTTCGTCGACGGCAGCTTCCCCCAGCTCCATCTGCTGGGAGTGCACGCCCACTTGGCCAGCGGGCTCGACGCACCACGGCAGCTCGCCGTCGCCGAGTCCATCGTGACGTGGTCGCAGGCCCTTGCCGCGCGTCACGGCATCCGCTTCACGGAGGTGAACGTCGGCGGCGGGGTGAGCGTCGACTACGCCGACCCCGGCGCGCGCTTCGACTGGGCCGCGTACGGCGACGGCCTCGCCCGGCTCTGCGCGGCGCACCCCGGACTGATGCTCCGCATCGAGCCGGGGCGGGCGCTGACCGCGTACTGCGGCTGGTACGCCACCGAGGTCCTGGACGTGAAGCGGAGCCACGGCGAGGAGTTCGCGGTGGTGCGCGGCGGCACCCACCACCTGCGCACTCCGGCGGCCAAGGGCCACGACCAGCCGTGCACCGTGCTCCCGGTCGCCGGGCCGTGGCCACATCCCTGGCCACGGTCCGAGGCGCGGCAGGACCGGGTGACGTTCGCGGGGCAGTTGTGCACCCCGAAGGACGTCCTGGCCCGGCAGGTTCCGGCGCCGGGGCTGCGGGCCGGGGACCGGGTGGTGTTCGCGATGGCGGGCGCGTACGCGTGGAACATCTCGCATCACGACTTCCTGATGCACCCGAGGCCGGGCTTCCACTTCCTCTGATCACCCTCGCCTGCCCGGCGGCGTGGCGACACCCGCTCATCGGCGGTGCTTGCCCCGCATCAGCAGAGCCACGAGGGCTATCGCGAAGACGACGAAGACGATGACGAACATCGTCGCTCCTCCGCGTGACGCCCACATCTTGGCGAGCTCGACCGACGTATCTGGGTGCACGACCTGTCTCCTTCCATGCAGCCCGGTCAGAGGTTGAGGAAGTCCGTGTGCCCCCGGGTTCACGGTTGAAGCTCCAGCACCACTGGGGCCACCGCACGGGGTTGTCGGTCGTGGGGCGGAATCAGGCGCCGGTCGTGGATCCCGGCCTGACGATCATGAGGACGGTGACGGTGGCCCAGAGGAGGTTGAACACGCCCGTATACATGGCGAGTTGCGAGCTGGTGCGCTCCCCCACGGCGACCACGCCCGCGTCCCCGTCGAGTTGGCCGCCTGTACCCTCGCTGCCCTGCCCTGCTCCGGCCACCGCTTCGAGCGCCGCCTCCTGGCGCGGCAGCACGAGGACGATGAGGACGACGGCCGCCGCCATCGTGAGGATGATCGAGGCGATCAGCCAGGCGCTGCCGAGCACACCCAGGCTCTGCGCGGTCACCAGCCCGGTGACGGGGACGGCGACACCGACGAACGCGTACACCGAGCAGATGCGCTGCAGCAGCCGCAGCGAGGCGAGGGCGGCCACGTCCCCCGGACCGGCCTGGGCGCGCCGTAGGGCCGCGGGGAACATGCTGGCGGCGACGGTGACCGGGCCGACCGCGAGGATGGCGGCCAGCACATGCAGCGTCAGGAAGAACTTGGTCACGACGGGCCCTCGGGATTCGAAGAACGGGGGTGGCGGAGAAAGGCGGAGGTCACAGGGCCCCGATCGGGACCCGAACGCCGAGATTAGCCAGCGTCCCGCCCGCCGAACAGTGGCATTAATGACAGGCTTCGCAGAGATACCGCCATGGAATGCCAGGCCAGGTCAACCACGGCCAAGGACCCGCGGCGGCTGTGCCCGCGCTTGGCGAGAACCTGGCTCTGACGTACGTTGCCGCCATGCATACCGTGGCCGTCCTGGCGCTGGACACCGTCATCCCGTTCGACCTGTCCACCCCCATCGAGGTCTTCGGACGCACCCGGCTGCCCGGCGGGCGGCCCGGCTACCGGGTACGAGTCTGCGCCGCCTCGCCCGAGACCGACGCCGGTCTGTTCACCCTCCGGGCGCCCTGGGGCCTGGAGGGGCTCGCGGACGCGGACACGATCATCGTGCCCGGCAGCGCCGACCTGTCCCGGCCCGTCCCCGACGCGGTGCTCGACGCGCTGCGGAACGCGGCTGCCGCCGGGACGCGGATCGCCTCGATCTGCGTGGGCACCTTCACGCTCGCCGCGACCGGCCTGCTCTCCGGGCTGCGCGCCACCACGCACTGGGCGGCCGCCGCCGAACTCGCCGCACGCCACCCCGACATCGACGTCGACCCGGACGTGCTCTACGTCGACAACGGGCAGATCCTGACCTCCGCCGGCGCCGCCGCCGGGCTCGACCTGTGTCTGCACCTGATCCGCAGGGACTACGGCTCAGCCGTCGCGGCGGACGCAGCCCGGCTCTCCGTGATGCCCCTGGAACGCGAGGGCGGCCAGGCCCAGTTCATCGTCCCGGAGACGCCGCCCACACCGCAGGGCTCCGAGCTGGAGCCGCTCCTGCGCTGGCTGGAGGAGAACGCAGGGCGTGAGCTGACCCTGGAGGACATCGCGGGCCGGGCGGGCATGAGCACCCGTACGCTGCTGCGCCGCTTCCGGGACCAGACGGGCAGCACACCGCTGCAGTGGCTGCACCGCGCACGCATCCGGCAGGCCCAGCACCTGCTCGAATCGACGGGGCACTCCGTCGAGCGCATCGCCGTCCAGGTCGGCTTCGGCTCGCCCACCGCGTTCCGCGACCGCTTCAAGCGCGTCGCCGGAGTCAGCCCGCAGGCGTATCGCAGGGCGTTCCAGTGACACCGGCCGCCGACCGCTGACCTTTGACCGCTCCCGTCAGGTGACCCTCAGACCTTGCGCGCCTCGACGAGGCACCAGTAGGGGCTGCCGTCGGCGCGGCGCCCGAACTCCTCCAGCGGGTGCAACCGCGTCGTGAAGCCGGTCCGGAGCAGGTCCTCGAGCACACCCCGCAGCGGGAAGGTCCTGTAGTACATGACGAACGGCGGACGCCACAGCGCGTTCCGCACCCGCATCACCCCGTCGAAGCCGAGCAGCGCCCAGTACAGCGGCGAGGTCAGGGGAAGCGGCGCGCCGATCGGGAAGGCGAACACCCCGCCGGGCCGCAGCGCCCCGCAGACCTCCGCGAACAGCTTCGGCCGCTCGGCGGGCAGAAAGTGGCCGAACGCCCCGAAGCTGACCGCCAGGTCGAAGACCTCGACGAAGGGCAGAGCGCGGGCATCGGCCCGCACCCACTGCACGGCGGGCCCGCCGTGGTGCGGGACCACGGCCGCCCGCGCCTCGGTCAGCATCCCCGAGCTGAAGTCGACGCCGGTGACCCGCTCCCTGCACAGCGGCAGCAGTGTCCCGACGCCCGCGCCGGTGCCGCAGCAGACGTCGAGCCCCGCGTCGAACGGCCCGAGACGCCCCAGGGTGTCCGCGACGGCGTGCAGCATCCGGTCGGGCGTGCGGAAGGGGGTGTGGTCGAACTTCGGGGCCAGCAGGTCGTAGCCGTCCTCGATGGAGGAGAGGGCCTGCACGGCCAGTTCGCGGAGTGTGGGTCCCTGAGAGGTGAACACCGTCCCCACCCTAGTCAGCGCCGGGGCGGCCGGGGCTCGACCCCGGACAAACCGGGGCATATCTTGGTAATGAGACGGGCGACTCGGAAGAAGGGGGGTCGTCATGGTCGAAGAGCTGCTGACGGCAGGGGCCGCGGTCGCGGCTGCCGGGTTCATGTACGTGGTGTCAGCGGCCCGCGTGGTCAAGCAGTACGAGCGAGGCGTCGTGTTTCGCCTCGGACGGCTCCGGGAAGGCATCCGGCAGCCAGGATTCACCATGATCGTTCCCGGTGTCGACCGCCTGAACAAGGTGAACATGCAGATCGTGACGATGCCGGTCCCGGCGCAGGACGGCATCACCCGGGACAACGTGACCGTGCGCGTGGACGCGGTCATCTACTTCAAGGTGATCGACGCGGCGGACGCGGTGATCAAGGTCGAGGACTATCGCTTCGCGGTCTCGCAGATGGCGCAGACGTCGCTGCGCTCGATCATCGGCAAGAGCGATCTGGATGACCTGCTCTCCAACCGCGAGAAACTCAACCAGGGCTTGGAGCTGATGATCGACTCCCCCGCCATGGGCTGGGGCGTGCAGATCGACCGGGTCGAGATCAAGGACGTGTCGCTCCCGGAGACCATGAAGCGCTCGATGGCGCGGCAGGCCGAGGCCGACCGCGAGCGGCGGGCCCGCGTGATCAACGCGGACGCCGAGCTGCAAGCCTCCAAAAAGCTGGCCGAGGCCGCGCACCAGATGGCGGAGGAGCCGGCCGCCCTCCAACTGCGGCTGCTGCAGACCGTGGTGGCCGTCGCCGCCGAGAAGAACTCGACTCTCGTCCTGCCCTTCCCCGTGGAACTCCTGCGCTTCCTGGAAAAGGCCCAGCAGGCGCAGGCGCTGCCGACCGCACCACCGGCCACGACCTCGGCGGCGAACCCGGAGCCAGAACATCCGGAACCGGGCCGACCGGAGGCGGCACAGGCACAGGCACGGGCCGAAGCACGGCCGTAGACCCGCCACCGCTCGCGAGGAGAAACGCCTGATGACCAGTGCCCGGACCACCACCGCGGCGGGCAAGACCCGGTTCGACGACATCTACGACCAACCCGACCCGCGCGCGTACTTCCGCACGCTCGCCCCCTTGCGGTACGAGATACCGCACCAGGCCCAGGGCATCTTCCGGCGTACACTCGCCCAGCGCTCGGCGGTGCGCGGCACCCGCCTCCCCGTCACGGTGCTTGACCTCTGCTGCTCCTACGGGATCAACGCGGCGTTGCTCAACCACGACCTCACGCTCGCCGACCTGTACGCGCACTACACCAGCGCCGAGACCGCGGCGCTCTCCCGGGGCGAGCTCGTCGAGGCCGACAAGGAGTTCTACGCCTCGCGGCGGCGCTCCGGCGCCGTCCCGGTCATCGGTCTCGACACCGCCGGCAACGCCACGCGCTACGCCTTGGAGGTGGGGCTGCTCGACGAGGCCCATACCGAGAACCTCGAACGCCGTCCGCCCAGCGACGGGCTGCGCGAGGGGATGGGGCGCGTCGGCCTGATCACGGTCACCGGCGGCATCAGCTACATCACCCACCGCACCTTCGACGCGCTCCTCGACGCGGCCCGCATCCCGGTGTGGGTGAGCGCGTTCGTCCTGCGCACGGTGCCTTTCGGGGAGATCCTCGCGACCCTGGACGCACACGGTCTGGCCACCGAAACCGATCCCGAACGGGCCTACCCGCAGCGGATGTTCACCGATGCCGCCGAGCAGAGCAGCGCGGTGGAGCAGGTCCTCAAGGCCGGTGACGATCCCACGGGCCTTGAGGCGGAGGGCCGTTACTACACCCGCCTCCATCAGTCACGGCCCCGGCCGGTGTAGCCCACATCACCGAGGCGTTCCCCGTTCAGCTGGTGAAGAACTCGCTGACCTGCTCCGCGAACTGCTCCGGGCTCAGCTCGTGCACCCGGTGACCGACCGGGATCGAGATCACCCGGGAGTCGGGGATCGCGGCTGCCATGTCGGGGATGCGCCCCTGCGGCATGCTGCTGTCCGGGCCGCCCGCCACGATCAGCGTCGGCGCGACGATCTCGCCGAGGCGCTCGGCCCACTCCGGGTCGGGGTCGAAGATCTGGGCGCGAATCGCGGGAGACACCGGCCAGTCGAAGTCGATGGCCTCGTCGGGGCGCGGGGTCTCGACCCAGTCGCTCGGGTAGGGCGGCGGCGTCTCCTCCAGGACGAGGCGCTCGACGCGGTCCGGGTGCTCCTGGGCGAGCAGGTAGGCCACGACCCCGCCCATGGAGTGGCCCACGACGCCGACCCGGTCAAGGGAGAGCTCGTCGAGGAAGCCGAGCACGTCGTCCCGCATCAGCTCGACCGTGTACTCGTCCGGCCAGTCGCTCTCCCCGTGCCCGCGCAGATCGAGCGCGTACACCCGCCATTCCTGGCCGAGCGCCTGCCCGACCTTCTCCCAGCTCGCCGAGGAACCACCGAGCCCGTGCAGCAGCACGACAGGCGCTCCGTACGAGTCGCCCCAGGTCCGATAGGCCAGGCGTACGTCGCCCACATCCACCACTGCGTGATCGCTCATGCCCCTGACGCTACAGCGCGTTGTGCGACCCATTGAGCAGCGGCCCGTACCCATGCTAGAAAGCGCTTGCTCTTCGCGCGGCCCTCGCGCCCCTTCCGCCGCACTCCCCCCCTCACCGTCGGAGAACCCATGCACTCTCCTTGGTCCCGCCGCGCCTTCCTGCTCACCACCGGCGGCTCCGCGCTCGTCCTGACGGCCTCGTCGCTGCCCGCCGACGAGGCGGCAGCGGCGGAGCAAGCGGACGCCTACGAAGCGCTGCGCACCAGGTGGCGCACCCTCCTCCTCGGCGAGGGCTTCTCCCCCACGGCCGAGCCCTTCAAGAGCCGTCTGGCCGAACTCGGAGCCACCGCGCGGGAACTGCGCGACACCATGGCCCCCGCCACGGGCTCCCTGTGGCCGGACCTCTCGTACGCCGACCCCGACCCGGACACCGACCAGGAGTCGTACGGATACTCCGCCAACGTGGTAACCGGTTACAGCAGACTCAGCACCATGGCGCAGGCCTACCGGCAGGAGGGCACGGGCCTGACCGGCGACGCGAGCCTCAGGACCGGCGTCCTCAAGGGCCTCGATCACCTCTACGCCGAGGTCTACAACGAGAACCAGGCCCGCTTCGGCAACTGGTACAGCTGGCAGATAGGCGCCCCGCAGGCCCTCCTCGACGTCTGCGTGCTGATGTACGACCAGCTGTCCGCGTCCCAGGTGGCCGCCTATTGCCGGGCCGTGGACCACTTCGTGCCCGACTCCGCGGTGGGCAGTTACACCGGGACCAGCACCGGAGCCAATCGCGTCGACCTGTGCCGGGTGCTCGCGCTGCGCGGGGTCGTCGGCGCCAGTGCCGCGAAGATCGCGCTGGCCAGGGACGCGCTCTCCCCGGTCTTCCCGTATGTGACGACCGGGGACGGCCTCTACACCGACGGGTCGTTCATCCAGCACACCACCGTGCCCTACACGGGCTCGTACGGGTCGGTGATGCTGGGCGGCCTCGGCATGCTCTTCTCGCTGCTGCGGGGCTCCAGTTGGGAGGTCACGGACGCCAACAAGCAGATCGTCTTCGACGCCGTGGAGAAGGCGTGGGCTCCGTTCCTCTACAACGGCCTCGTCATGGACGGTGTGGCGGGCCGCGCCATCAGCCGCGGCCTCGCGGCGTCCGACACCAAGAAGATCCAGGCGGACGACCACCGGCGCGGCCACCCCATCATGGCGGCCGTGGTGCTCCTCGGTCAGGGCGCGAGCGCCGCCGAGAACGCGCGCTGGCGCGGCCTGGTCAAGGGCTGGATGCGGCGGGACTACTACAGCCCGCCGCTGAGCGACGCCTCGCTCGGCCTGACAAGTCTGGCCCGGCTGCGGGGAGTCGAGGACGACGCGTCGGTGACCGCGATCGCCGAGCCTGTCGGCCACCGTCTCTTCCCGAACATGGCCCGTGCCACGCACCGGCGCCCCGGCTGGGCCGCGTCGATCAGCATGGCCGATCCCCGCATCACGTACTACGAGACGGGCAACGGCGAGAACCTGCGGGGCTGGCACACCGGCTCCGGCATGCTCTATTGGTGGGGCGACAGCTATGCCAACGGGCAGTACAGCGACGCCTTCTGGCCCACCGTCGACCCGTACCGGCTGCCCGGCATCACGGCCTCCCGCAAGGCGCTCGCGGACGCGGCGGGCGGCGACTGGGGCGCGTCCCTGCCGGACGTGCGGTGGGTGGGCGGGGCGAGTGACGGGCAACGCGCGGCCATCGGGCAGTACGTGAAGGGTCTGCAGAGCACGCTGCGGGCGAAGAAGTCGTGGTTCTGCCTGGACGACGCGATCGTCTGCCTGGGCGCGGGCATCGCCTGCACGGACGGCGCGGCGGTCGAGACGACCGTGGAGAACCGCAACCTCGGCCCGACGGGCACCGCCTCCTTCCAGGTGGACGGCGCCGCCAAGCCGACCGCGTCCCCCTGGTCGGCGACGCTCACCGGCGCCAAGTGGGCGCACATCGGAGGCCACGGTGGCTACGTCTTCCCCGGTGGCGCGACGGTCAAGGCGCTGCGCGAGGAGCGCACCGGCAGATGGAGCGACATCAACAAGGGCGGCGCGACGACCGCGATCGCCCGCAAGTACCTCACGATGTACGTCGGCCACGGCACCGCCCCGACGAACGGCACGTACGCCTACGTCCTGATGCCGGGTGCGAGCGCGGCACAGACGGCGGCCCGGTCGACGGCCACCGGATGGCTCCAGATCCTTGCCAACTCCGACAGCCAGCAGGGCGTTTCCGTGTCCTCGCTCGGCTTCACCGGAGTCAACTTCTGGCTCGGCGGCACCGTCGGCAAGCTCACCGCGAGCGCCCCCTGCTCCGTGCAGATCAGCGAGAGGAGCGACGGCACCGCGGTCATCTGTGTCAGCGACCCGATGCGCGCGCAGGCCTCGTTGACCTTGACCTGGAGTCGCGCCGTGGCCGCGGTGACGGCCAAGCCCGCGACGGTCACCTCGGCGGTGACGGGTGCCTCGCTGAAGCTGACCTTCGGGGATCTCAGCGGCACGAAGGGGGCCACGCAGCGGATCACGGTCAAGCTGGGCTGAGGTCCGGCCGGGGCGCGGTCGGGGGCGGTCGGGGTGCGATCGGCCCGGACCGCACCCCGTACCCTTAGCACCGATGCTTTCCGGTCGACCCTGGATTCCGGTAGAAAATCAAAACAACTGTCCTCGCAGGTCAGGCAGTTGTTCTTGCTTGCACCATCGCCTCCGGTCCATATGTTGGACACGCGCGAGGCCTCTCCTCACTCCCTTGCCGCCCACCCTGAGCTGCCCGAACATCCTTCCGGCGACCGCTCAGCGGACACATGCATCCGGAAATCGACCATGCATTTGGTGCTCACTCTCCGCACCGGCAAGACTCCCGTCAGCAACCAGGACCACACCCGCATCAAAGGAGAGTTGACGTGCGTTTCTTCCTCAAGACGGTGGGCGCCACCGCTGTCGTGGCCGCCTGCGTGATGTCCGGCACCTCTGGCACGGCACAGGCCCAGCCAAAGCCGGCCGGGGCCGGCCTCCTCGCGCCCTCGTCACTGGTCCTCGCCGTCGGCCAGGGCGAAGAGGCGGACACCGCGACCATGCAACGCGCCGTGACGCTGAACTGTGCGCCCAAAGCCTCGGGCACCCACCCCGCGGCATCCGCGGCATGCGCCGAACTGCGCTCTGTGAACGGCGAGTTCGCTCAGCTGGTCAACACGTCACCCGACGCCTTCTGCACGAAGGAGTGGCAGCCCGTCGTGGTCACCGTCGACGGTGTGTGGCAGGGCAAGCGCGTCGCCTGGAGCATGACCTTTGGCAACGGCTGCGAGATGCGGGCGAGCCTCGCGGAGGGCGCCGCCTTCACGTTCTGAGCCCCACCTGCCGTGCACCCGAAGGTAATTGGGTGGACGCGGCCTCGCCCCTGACGGTGGGATGAGGCCTCGTCCTTCACGACCGCGCCTTGGACGACGCCCCGAGCGACGTCCAAGGCGTCTGCCATGAAAGGGAGTTGCTCACATGACGGTAGGCGGACCCGAAGACCGTGCCACCACGCGGGACCTCGACGCCAGCCCCGGGGCCGACCGCGACCCGCACATCGACACGGACCTGGTCCGCCGGCTGCTGGCGGCACAGTTCCCCCGCTGGGCGGACCTGCCGATCACACCGGTCCCGCGGTCCGGCATGGACAACGCGACCTACCGGCTCGGCGACGACATGTCCGTGCGGCTGCCGCGCTACCGCCGCTGGGTCGGACAGGTCGAGGCGGAACAGCGCTGGCTGCCGTGGCTCGCCCCGCAACTGCCGCTCACCGTCCCCGAGCCGCTCGGCAAGGGCGAGCCCGGCGAGGGCTACCCCTTCCCCTGGTCCGTCTACCGGTGGCTGGAGGGCGACACCGCGACCACCGAATCGCTGGCCGACCCGCTCCGGGCGGCGGCGGACCTGGCCGGGTTCGTCACCGCTCTGCGGCACATCGACCCCACGGGCGGCCCGCGGCCCAGGCTCAGCAACGCCTTCCGCGGGGAACAGGTGGGCACCGAGTGCGACTCCTTGTTCGCCGACTCCCTCGTACGCGCCAAGATCGCGAAGCTGAAGGTGGCGGGGCTCGTCGACACGGACGCGGTGACCGCCGTGTGGGACGCGGCGCTCGCGGCTCCCGCGTGGGACGGGCCGCCGGTCTGGGTCCACGGCGACCTCGCGACCGGCAATCTCCTGGCCGTCGAAGGGCGGCTGAGTGCCGTCATCGACTTCGGGACACTGGCCGTGGGCGACCCGGCGGTCGACCTTTTGCCCGCATGGCTGTTCCTGCCGGACCAGGCCTGCGGCGCGTTCCGCGACGCGGCGGCCGTGGACGACGCGATGTGGGCGCGGGGCCGGGGGCTCGCGCTCGCGGGGTCGCTGCCCGTCCCCGACGACCCGTTCTTCGACGATCCGGTGCGGGTGACGGCGGCGCTGCGGCACCTCGACGCGATCATCACCGATCGCTGAGAATCCACGGGCGGCATGTCGCCGAAAGCTTTTCCCTGGCATGTCGATCCGGCCGATCGCCGTTCGTATGGACAGTGAGAGACCGGCAGCGGCCGGTCAGGGGCGATCCGCCACTCCGAGGGAGAGACAGCCATGAACCAGTACTTGATCAGCGTCTACCAGCCCGACGGCGGCGTGCCGGAGCCGGAGATCCTCGAACCGATCATGCGTGACGTCGAGGCGGTGAACGCCGAGCTCAAGGAGGCGGGCGCCTGGGTGTTCGCCGGAGGCCTCTTCCCGCCGAGCACGGCGACCGTGCTGCGTCTCAAGGACAGCAAGGACAGCAAGGACGGCAAGGACAGCGAGGTGCTCACGACCGACGGACCGTACGTCGAGGGCAAGGAACACCTGGGCGGCTTCACCGTCATCCGGGCGGCCGATCTGGACGAGGCACTCGCCTGGGGTGCCAAGGTGGCCCGCGCCATCACCCTGCCCGTCGAGGTCAGGCCGCTGCAGTCCGGAACCTGCTAGTGCCCCCGGGTCCCCCGGAGGTCACATCGGGGGTCATCGAGCAGGTCTTCCGTGCGGAGTACGGGCGCGCGGTCTCCGTACTGGTCCGCGTCTTCGGCGACATCGACATCGCCGAGGAGGCGGTCCAGGAGGCGTTCACCACGGCGGCGCAGCGGTGGCCCGCCACCGGTCTGCCGCCGAGCCCGGCGGGCTGGATCATCACCACCGCCCGCAACCGCGCCATCGACCGCCTGCGCCGTGAGGCGTCCCGCGAGGACCGGCACGCGCAGGCCGCCCTGCTGCACGCCCACGAGGCACCGGCCCAGGAGGGACCCGTGCGCGACGACCGACTGCGTCTGATCTTCACCTGCTGCCATCCGGCGCTCGCCCCCGCGGCACAAGTGGCCCTCACCCTGCGTCTCCTGGGCGGTCTCACCACCTCGGAGATCGCCCGCGCCTTTCTGGTGCCGGAGCCGACGATGGCCCAGCGGATCGTGCGGGCCAAGGGCAAGATCCGCGACGCGCACATCCCGTACCGGATTCCCGGCGACGCGGACCTGCCGGAACGGCTCCGCGCGGTCCTGGCCGTCGTCTACCTCGTCTTCAACGAGGGGCACACGGCCGGCGCGGGTGAGGCGCTCGTCCGCGACGACCTCTGCGCGGAGGCCATCCGCCTGGGACGGCTCCTGACCGAGCTGATGCCCGACGAACCGGAGGCGCTTGGGCTGCTCGCGCTGATGCTGCTCTCCGAATCGCGGCGGACGGCCAGGACCACCGCCGACGGCCGACTCGTCCTCCTCGCCGACCAGGACCGCGGACGATGGGACCGCGCCCTGATCGCCGAGGGCCAGGAACTCGTCCGCCGCTGCCTGCGCCGCGGCCGTCCCGGGCGGTACCAGATCCAGGCCGCGATCAACGCCGTGCACAGCGACGCGACGACCGCGGCCGCCACGGACTGGGGCCAGATCCTCCAGCTCTACGACCAGCTCCTGGCCGTCGCCCCGAGCCCGGTCGCGGCCCTCAACCGCGCGGTGGCCGTCGCCGAAGTCAAGGGTCCCGCCGAGGCGTTGCCCCTCGTCGACGAGTTGCGCCTTGACGGTTACCACGTCTTCCACGCCGTCCGCGCCGACCTGCTCCGGCGCCTGGGCCGCACCGACGAGGCGAACGCCGCGTACGACGCCGCCCTCGCCCGCACCGAGAACGCGGCCGAGCGTGCGTTCCTGCTCGGCCGCCGACAGGAGGGGCCAGCCTCCCGGTTAGGGTGACGCATGCCCACGGTCCACGCCCAGGAGATCAGCACCGCCCGCCTCGACCTCGTGCCTCTCAGGGTCGAGCACGCCGACGAGATGGCCGTGGCGCTCTCCGATGAGGCCCTGCACACGTTCATCGGCGGTTCCCCCGACGACGCGCACGCCCTGCGTGCCCGCTACCGGCGGATGACCGCCGGGTCCCCCGACCCCGCGGTCTCCTGGTGCAACTGGGTGCTGCGACTGCGCGACGAGGAGTGCCTCGTCGGGACCGTGCAAGCCACGGTGGTACCCGCCGGCGCCGGTGGCGAGCTGGTCGCGGAGATCGCCTGGGTGGTGGGAACTCCCTGGCAGGGGCGGGGCATCGCCGTCGAAGCGGCCCGGGGCCTGGCCGCCTGGCTCGCCGGAAACCCGGCCGTGCGCGGCATCATCGCCCACGTCCACCCGGACCACCGGGCTTCGGCCGCCGTCGCCCGCGCCGCGGGGCTCACCCCCACGGACGAGTGGCAGGACGGCGAGGTCAAGTGGCTGCGCACCCCGGAGCGTTGAGCGAGACCACCGTCCGCATGTCGCTCAGCGTCGGCCGCGGAACGTGCGGCGCAGGTCGTTCACCCAGCCGTCGGGCAGCTCCCACGGGATGAAGTGGCCGCCGCTCTCGTGCGCGGTGAGGTTCACGTGGTGGTACCAGTCGGCCCGGTCACCGGCGAGCCAGCTCTCGACGCGCTGCTCGGGGGTGGTGACACCGGGCGGGTTCTCGTGGGCGACGAAGGTGATGCCGGTGGGGGCCTCGATGACCGGCTGCCGGTCATGGGAAGGGGTCCAGGGGTAGCGGTTGTTGTTGGCGTAGTAGCGCACCGACGTACCGATGGTGTTGTTCACCCAGAAAATCATGGCGTGGGTGAGCAGGTCGTCCTTGGAAAAGACGCTCTCCACGTCCCCGCCGTTGTCGCTCCATCTGTCCCAGCGCTCCAGGATCCAGGCGAGCAGGCCGACGGGTGAGTCGCTCAGCCCGAAGGAGAGGGTGCTCGGTCCGAGGACGTGCACGGCCAGGTGCGCGGCGAAGCGCTTCTCCAGGGACAGCAGTTGGCGGTACGCGGGCTCCGGCAGGCCTTCCGGGAACGGCTGACCGCCGCTGAGGTCCCAGCCCCGGTCGCCGTTGAACATGGTGAGCTTCTGGCCGGAGCCGATGTGGATGCCGTGCAGTTCGTCCGCGTACTTGTGGCCGAGCTGGCCGGTGACCAGGGCGCCGACGTCACACCCCGCGGCGGCGTACTTCTCGTGGCCGAGCGTCTCGGTCATCAACGTGTGCCAGAGGTCGGCGACCTTCCAGAAGTTCATGTCGGGGTGGTCCGGCAGCGGCGCCGAGAAGCCGAAGCCGGGCAGCGAGGGCACGATGACGTCGAACGCGTCGGCCGGGTCACCGCCGGACGCCGCGGGATCGGCGAGCCGGTCGACGACCTTGGACCAGTGCCAGAAGGTCCAGGGCCAGCCGTGCGTGAGGATCAGCGGGGTGGGTGCGGGGCCGACGCCGGGCCTGCGCATGAAATGCACGGGCACGCCGTCGACCCGCACCCGGTAGTGCTCATAGGAGTTGATGGCCGCTTCGGCCTTGCGCCAGTCGTAGCCGTCGAGCCAGTACTCGGCCAACTCCTGGAGGTAGCCGCGGCGGACGCCGTAGTAGCCGTCGTCGTTGCCCACGTCGTCGGGCCACCTCGTCAGCCGCAGCCGCGCCCTGAGGTCGTCGAGCACCGCGTCGGGGACGTGGATCGGCTCGGGCGTCAACGGGAAGCGCGCTGCGGCTGTCATCAGGAATCAGGTTCCTTCCGAGGGAGGGTCTCAGAACGGGCGGTCGCCCGCGATCGCGACGCGTTCGGCCACGCGACGGTGCGGGGCGTAGTCGTCGACGGCGTAGTGCTGGGTGGAGCGGTTGTCCCAGAAGGCGACGTCACCCGCCTGCCAGTGGAACCGCACCTGGTACTCCGGGACCTGCGCCTGCCGCACGAGGTAGCTCAGCAGCCGGTCGCTCTCGGCCCGCTCCATGCCCACGATGTGCGTGGTGAACGAGGTGTTCACGAAGAGCATCTTCCGGCCGGTCTCCGGGTGCCTGCGCACCACGGGGTGGGCGACCGGCGGGAACTGCTCCTGGAGGGGGATCAGCTTCTCGGGGCCGTAGAAACGGACGAAGCCGGGGATGAAGTCGTGCACCGCCTGGGCGCCCTCGATGCGGGCCTTCACCTCGTCGGGGAGGTTGTCGTACGCGGCGGCCATGTCCGCCCACATCGTGTCGCCGCCCACCGGCGGCACCTCGCGCAGTTGCAGGACCGCGCCGAGCGCGGGGCGCTCGCGGAAGGTGACGTCGGCGTGCCAGACGTTCTCGTAGGTGGGTGTCGCGCTGCCGCCCTTGTCGAAGCGCACGACATCGTCGGCCGAGCCGCGCGCCAGCAGCGGATTGGTCTCCAACTCGCCCCAGTTCAGGGCGAAGGCGCGCTGCTGCTCGGAGGTGATGCCGGCCCCGCGGAAGAACAGCACCTTCCACTCGAGGAGGGCGCGGTTGAGCTCCTCGCGCAGCGCGGGCGTGAGCGGCTCGGCGAGGTCGACGCCGCGGATCTCGGC
Source organism: Streptomyces sp. NPDC055099 (assembly GCF_053607685.1). Lineage (NCBI taxonomy): Bacteria > Bacillati > Actinomycetota > Actinomycetes > Kitasatosporales > Streptomycetaceae > Streptomyces > Streptomyces sp. NPDC055099. Next base: position 356,397 of record NZ_JBSGUA010000004.1, read on the forward strand.
GCCGATGAGACGGCCCTGCGGGACGACGTCGATCAGTTCGTACGGGCGCTCTTCCCAGCCCTCGGGGACGCGGCGCAGGGTGCGGCGGCCTTCGTACATGCCGTCGGCGGGTACGCGGGCGTCACGGAGTGCGGGAGAGCCGGTGGAGGCGGGCGAGGCGGAAGAGACGGCAGGGGTAACCACGGCCATGGTGATCCTTGAGTTGTGAGTGAACGGGTGGCGTCACGGAGCGGAGACTCCGGACGGCTGGAGACGTGTCCCCGGGCAGCTAGCGACCCGATCGCTCGCACCCACAGCGCCACGGGACCTGGAAGGTCCTCACGGCGGCGGTCAGGTGCTGGATCATGCACACCATTGTGTATGGCTATGCCTTGCGGAGCAAACCCCCGTACTCGTAGATCTCCTTGTTCTGCTCGGTGGCGCCCAAGTAGGGGGCCAGGTCCTCGTGGACCGGTGCCAGCGGGGGCTGGTCGGCGTCGGGGCGCCAGTCGACCAGGTTCACCAGGCCTGGCTCGACCGGGTCGAGGCCGTCCAGGAGGGTGTCGACCTCGGCCGGGGTGCGGGTCTGCCAGGGGACGCCGCCGCCGGAGATGTGCGCGCTCATCGCGGCGCCGCGGACGGGATCGTCGGCGACGACCTGGGAGACGCCGAGGTAACTGCCGGGCGCCGCCTTGTCGATGATCGTGCGCAGCACGCGGCGGGGGTTGTCCGCGTCGGTGAGGTGGTGCACCACCGAGAGGAAGAGCACCGCGACCGGCTGGTCGAAGTCGATGAGCCGGACGACGTCCGGATGGCCGAGGATCGCCTCCTGGTCACGCATGTCGCCCTGGATGACGGCGGTGGTGGAGTCGTCGGCGAGCAGCGCCCTGCCGTGCGCGAGGACGATCGGGTCGATGTCCACGTAGACGACGCGGGTGTCCGGTGCGAAGCGCCGGGCGACCTGGTGGACGTTGTCGTCGGTGGGCAGGCCGCAGCCCATGTCGATGAACTGGCGGATGCCCGCCCGGGTCAGATGGCGCACCACGCGGTACAGGAACTCGCGGTTCTGGCGGGCGATGTCGACGCACTCGGGGAAGTCGGGCAGCGTCCGCAGCAGGAATTCGCGGTCGACGGCGTAGTTGTCCTTGCCGCCGAGCATCCAGCCGTAGGCGCGCGCCGATGTCGGCACGTCGAAGGGTATGGACATCAACTCGGCCTGGTCGTCTGCCGCCACAGCGCGTTCTCCACCTCTCCCGCAGGGACATGTGTTTCTGCTCCGTCACGGCGACACTATCCCGTGACTCACGACCGGGTGAACCTGGGTTGGATCGCCAACAGGCCTGAGTCCAGAGGCGGTTGGGTGAACGGGGCCGGAGGGCCGGCATGACATCGGACACCCGGCCGCCCGCGGGGCGGCCGGATGGCGCATGATCGGAGGTGCGCGAGTCACGTACCACCGGATACGTACCACCAGAGAGGACCTCCCCATGGAAGACCGCTTCGACGTCGTCGTGCTCGGAGCAGGACCCGGCGGCTATGTGGCCGCCATCCGCGCCGCCCAGCTGGGCAAGCGGGTAGCGGTCGTCGAGGAGAAGTACTGGGGAGGTGTCTGCCTGAACGTCGGCTGCATCCCGACCAAGGCGCTGCTGCGCAACGCCGAGCTGGCCCACCTGTTCACGCACGAGCAGAAGACGTACGGCATCAAGGTCGACGGGAACGTGTCCTTCGACTACGGCGAGGCGTTCAACCGCAGCCGCACGGTCGCGGACGGTCGCGTCAAGGGCGTCCACTTCCTGATGAAGAAGAACAAGATCACCGAGTTCGACGGCCGGGGCACCTTCCTCGACGCGAACACGCTCCAGGTCGCCAAGTCGGACGGCTCCACGGACACGATCACGTTCGAGAACTGCATCATCGCCACGGGCGCGACCCCGAAGCTGCTGCCCGGCACCAAGCGCTCCGAGCGCGTCGTGACGTACGAGGAGCAGATCCTCGCCGACTCCGTCCCGGAGTCCATCGTGATCGCGGGCGCGGGCGCCATCGGCATCGAGTTCGCCTATGTCCTGCACAACTACGGCGTGAAGGTCACGATCGTCGAGTTCCTCGACCGCATCGCGCCCCTGGAGGACGCGGACGTCTCCACGGAGCTGGCCAAGCAGTACCGCAAGCTCGGCATCGACGTGAAGACCTCGACCCGCGTCGAGTCGATCGACGAGTCCGGCGCCAAGGTCAAGGTCACCGTGACGGGCAAGGACGGCAAGCAGGAGGTCCTGGAGGCGGACAAGGTCCTGCAGGCCATCGGCTTCGCGCCGAACGTCGAGGGCTTCGGCCTGGAGGCGACGGGTGTGGCGCTGACCGAGCGCGGCGCCATCGACATCGACGGACGCGGGCGGACGAGCGTGCCGCACATCTACGCCATCGGTGATGTCACCGCGAAGCTGATGCTCGCGCACACCGCCGAGGCCATGGGCGTGGTGGCCGCCGAGACCCTCGCGGGCGCCGAGACGATGGAGCTCGACTACCCGATGATCCCGCGCGCCACCTACTCCCAGCCGCAGATCGCCAGCTTCGGCTGGACCGAGGCACAGGCCAAGGAGAAAGGCTTCGACGTCAAGGTGGCCAAGTTCCCGTTCATGGCGAACGGCAAGGCGCACGGCCTCGGCGACACGGTCGGCTTCGTCAAGATCATCAGCGATGCGCGGTACGGCGAGATCATCGGCGCCCACCTGATCGGCCCGGACGTCACCGAGCTGCTTCCCGAGCTGACCCTGGCCCAGCAGTGGGACCTGACCGTGCACGAGGTCGCCCGCAACGTGCACGCGCACCCGACGCTCGGCGAGGCGGTCAAGGAAGCGGTGCACGGCCTGGCCGGGCACATGATCAACTTCTGACGGCACGAGGGCTTTGGCCGGGCCTCCCGCAGGATTCCCACGGGCTTCTAAGGGATTCCCGGCCACCCGGCCGAACGGCTCAAGTGGCGGGGCGGCCCGGTCCGGAAGATCCTTGGTCGGAACGCGCCGTTACGCCTCGGGGGCGAGGGAGAGGCAGCAGCCGATGTTCTCTGGCCTGGGCCGATTCGTGGTCCGTCGCCCGTGGTGGATCATCCTCGCGTGGGTCGTGGCGGCCGGCGCCGTGATCTCCCTGGCGCCGAAACTCACCTCCAGCAGCGACGAGGCGAGCTTCCTCCCGGACCACTACGAGTCCATCCGCGCGGCGGACGTGCAGGAAGCGGAGTTCCCCAAACAGCAGAACGTCGGCGCGATCATCGTCTTCCAGCGCTCCGACGGCGGAAAGCTGACGGCGGCCGACTCCGCCGACGTCACCCGCGTCTCCAGGGATCTGCAGGCCCAGAAGATCCCCGAGGTGCAAGCGGTGGTGCCCGGCGCCCTCTCGCCCAACAAGCTGGTGCAGACGTCGGTCGTCGCGATGCCGAAGCTCACCGACCCCGAGGACACCGCGCAGCAGGACGCGGTGGAGGAACTGCGCTCCGACCTCAAGCCCGAACTGAAGGGCACGGACCTCTCGGCCGGGATCACCGGCTCCGCCGCCCAGGCCCTCGACGAGAGCGACGCGTCGGAGCGGGCCGGGCTGCTGGTCGGCGTGGGCACCATCGTGATCATCGTCGTGCTGCTCCTGGTGATCTTCCGGAGCCCGATCATCGCGCTGCTCCCCGTGATCCTGATCGGCCTCATCTCGCCGATGGCGACCGGCCTCATCGCCTCCGCGAACAAGGCCTTCGACATGAAGGCCGACTCCTCCATCCAGGAACTGCTCACCGTCGTCCTGTTCGGCGTCGGCACGGACTACATCCTGTTCCTGCTCTTCCGCTACCGGGAGGCCCTGCGGGCGGGCGAGGACCCCAAGGGCGCGATGGTGCACGCCGTCGAGCGGGTCGGCGAGGCGATCACCTCGGCGGCCGGCGCCGTCATCGTCGCGTTCGCCGCCCTCACGCTCTCCTCGCTCGGCATGCTGCGCTCCATGGGCCCCGCCCTGGCCATCGCGGTCTTCGTGACGCTGCTCGCCGGGCTCACCCTGGTCCCCGCCGTCGTCTCGCTGCTCGGCACCAAGGTGTTCTGGCCCTCGAAGTCGTGGCAGCGGGAGCCGCAGGGCACCGGGTTCGCACGGCTCGGCGCCTCCATCGCCCGTAAGCCCGCGATCTGGGCGCTGGTGTCGGCGCTGTTCATGGGCGCTCTCACGCTCGGCGCGCTCGGCTACCGGGCCAACTTCGACCTCGCGGGCTCCTCGCTGCCCAAGGACAAGGAGTCGATGGTCGCCCTGAAGAACCTCCAGAAGGGCTTCCCCGCGGGCACCACCGACCCCACCTTCGTCTACCTCACCTCCACGGACGACGGCTCGCTGCCCGCAGCGCGGACGGCCGCCTTCCGCGGGAAGCTGGACAAGGTCGAGGGCGTGGGCGAGGTGTCCCCGCCCCGGCTGAGCAAGGACGGCGGCACGGCATCGTTCTCCGTGGTGCTCTCGGATCCGCCCGCCTCCGACAAGGCCCTGGAGACCGTCAAGGACCGCCTGCGCCCGGTCGCCCACAAGGACGCCCCGGCCGGCACCGAAGCACTGGTCGGCGGGACGACCGCGGTCTACGTCGACATCAACAAGGCCGTGGACCGGGACTACTCGGTGGTCTTCCCGGTGGCCGCCCTCGCCATCATGGTCATCCTCGGCCTGCTCCTGCGGAGCCTGGTGGCGCCCTGGTACCTGATGCTGTCGGTCGCGCTCGGCTTCGGCGCGACCCTGGGCGCGACCTCCCTGCTCTTCCAGCAGATCGGCAGCCAGCCCGGGCTGATGTTCATGCTGCCCGTGATCATGTACTTGTTCGTGGTCGCCCTCGGCACGGACTACAACATCCTCATGGTGTCGCGACTGCGCGAGGAGGCCCGCGAGGGCCACACCCCGCACGATGCGGCGGGCACGGCGGTGCGCCACTCCGGCCCGACGATCGGCTCGGCGGGCGTGATCCTGGCGGGCACGTTCGCGACGCTGATGCTCGCGGGCAACTCGACGCTGTCGCAGATGGGCTTCTCCCTGTCCTTCGGCATCCTCATCGCCGCCTTCGTCATGGCGATGATCTTCACGCCCGCGCTGACGGCCCTGATCGGGCACAAGGCGTGGTGGCCGGGCCACGGGGACGAGAAGCGCGGCGGAGGCGGCCCCCGGGACGGCGGCGGCGCGAGGCCGGGCCGGTCCGACGGCCCGGACGTCGGCGGCCCGGACCTCGACAAGCCGCCCTACGCCTCCTCGCCGTAAGCCGCCGAGAGCGCCTGGGCGTCGGCGTACGAGGGCAGGTCCTGTGGCACGGCGCCGCCCCGGGCGATCGCGCGCGCCGCCTCGACGGCTCCGTGCAGCGCGGCGCGGAAGAGCAGCGAGCCGCTGCTCACCCGGCGCACGCCGAGCTCGGCGAGGCGTTCGTAGGTCAGGGCCCCGGGCGCGTAAAGGATGTTCAGCGGCATGCCGGCGATCCCTTCGACCAGTCCCGTGATGACCTTCTCGTCCTGCAGTCCGGGGACGAACAGGCCGTCGGCTCCCGCCAGTTGGTAGTCGGTGGCCCGTCGCTCGGTCTCGCCCGCTCCCCCGGCCCGCAGCCAGTAGGTGTCCGTGCGCGCGTTGACGAACAGGTCGGGGGCCGCCTCCTTGACCGCGCGGATCAGCTCGCACTGCAGCACGGCGTCGGTCAGCGTCCCGTCCGGGCGGCCGTCCTCGATGTTCACGCCCACCACACCCGCCTCAGCGAGTTCCGCCGCGAGCGCGGCGACCTCCCCCGGCCGGTCGCTGAAGCCGCCCTCGATGTCCACGGTGACCAGCGCGGGCAGCCTTGCCAGGCCGCGGGCGAGGCTCAGGGTCTCCTCCCGTGTGCCGCCGGTGGCGTCCGCCTTGCCGGCGGCTGCCGCCACACCCAGGCTCGTGGTGCCGATCGCCGGGAAGCCGCCGTGGGCGAGCGCCGCGGCGGAGGCGTGATCCCAGGCGTTGGGCAGCAACAAGGGTGCGCCGGTGCGGTGCAGGGCGCGGAACTGCTCGGCTCGCTGTACGTAGGTCATGCCCGGGACCGTAGCCGCGCATCGGTTCGGGGACCACCGAAAACTCCTGGTGGGCGGGGTCCGGGCGGCACTTTTCAAGAAGTCACAGATTTTCTTCCGGCGTAATGTCGAGAACAGGTGGTCGGCCCCGACGTCCCCTGTGAGAGTTGCCCACAAGGGGTGACCACCGCACAGTCGAGGAGAGACGTCATGAAGTACCTGGTGATGGTGCAGGGCACGCAGGCGGACTACGAGGCGCAGAGCGGCAAGGCCAACGCGACGAGCCCGGCGTGGAGCGAGAAGGACCTGCAGGCGATGTTCGCCTTCATGGGGGCGCTCAACAACGACCTGGCCGAGTCCGGTGAGCTGGTCGACGGGCAGGGTCTCGCCGAGCCCGCCCGGACCCGCCTGGTCGACGTGGACAAGGAGGGCCGCCCGGTCATCACGGACGGTCCCTACGGCGAGACGAAGGAAGTCCTCGCCGGTTACTGGGTCCTGGAGTGCGAGAGCCTGGACCGCGTCACCGAGATCGCCAACCGCATCCAGCAGTGCCCGATCCCCGACGGCGCCCCGAACTATCCCGTGGTGATCCGCCCCATCATGGGCGGCCCGGACGACGCGTCCTGAACAGCACAGCCGCGGTCGAGGACCTGCTGCGCCTGCACGCGCCGCAGGTCCTCGGCGCGCTCATGCGCCGGTACGGGCACTTCGGCGAGGCCGAGGACGCCGTGCAGGAGGCGCTGCTCGCCGCGGCGCGGCAGTGGCCCGAGCAGGGCGTCCCGGAGAACCCGCGCGGCTGGCTGATCAGGGTCGCGTCGCGGCGGCTCATGGATCAGCTGCGCAGTGACGAGGCCCGGCGCAGGCGCGAGGAGGAGGCCGCCCAGCTCTCGCCCCGGGACGCCTTCACGGCGCCCCCGCCGGGCGAGAGCCGCGCGCCGTCCGACGACGACACCCTGACCCTGCTCTTCCTGTGCTGCCAGCCGGGGCTGAGCCCTGCCGCGCAGGTCGCCCTCACGCTGCGCGCGGTCGGCGGACTGACCACGGCCGAGATCGCCCGCGCGCATCTCGTGCCCGAGGCGACGATGGCGCAGCGCATCAGCAGGGCGAAGGCCAAGGTCAAGGGTGTGCCGTTCCGGCAGCCTGGCCCGAAGGACCGTGACCAGCGGCTCGCGGTGGTGCTGCAGGTGCTCTACCTGATCTTCAACGAGGGGTACACCGCGACCTCCGGCAGCGCCTTGCACCGCTCGGATCTGGCCCGGGAGGCGATCCGGCTCACCCGGTCCGTGCGCACGCTGCTGCCCGACGAGGGCGCGGTGACCGGGCTGCTCGCGCTGATGCTGCTCACCGAGGCCCGCAGCGCGGCACGTACGGGCCCGCACGGGGAACTCATCCCGCTCGACGAGCAGGACCGCTCACGCTGGGACCGGCGCGCGATCGAGGAGGGCTGCGGTCTGGTCGAACTGGCCCTGTCCCAGGGCCCGGCGGGCGCCTACCAGTTGCAGGCCGCGATCGCCGCGCTGCACGACGAGGCCGCGCGCGCCGACGACACCGACTGGCCGCAGATCCTGGCCCTCTACGACATCCTCGTACGCCGTTTTCCCGAACCCATGGCCGAGCTCAGCCGGGCCGTGGCCTTCGCCATGGTGCACGGACCGCGCGCCGGGCTTGCCGAAGTGGCGGCGCTGGAGGACCGGCTTGCGGGCCATCACCGGCTCGATGCCGTGCGCGCCCATCTCCTGGAGCGGGCGGGCGAGACGGAAGCGGCCCGCGCCGCCTACCGATCGGCGGCCAAGCGCACGCTGAGCATCCCCGAGACGCGCTACCTGCAGATGCGCGCGGCCCGCCTGCTGTCGCCCTGAGGACGGAGCACGAGACGCGCGTTGCCATTCGCACTGACGCACCGATCATGCCTGGATACTGCTCGTCACGTAACGCAGCTCACAGCGACAACCTCTCCACCTGGGAACACCGCGTATTGGTTCACCGTTGAACAGTGCGTAGGTCCCGATCGCGATTCCCCCGTCCGGTCGGGGCCTACCTTTATTTCCGACCGTTCATGTCCGTTCGGGGCCGTTTCACGCCTTCGAGGGCGAATATGCCAACCGCACCGCGCGGCGCACCCCCCGAGCGGCATCATGCGTTCATGGACGGTGCCAAGCCTGTGCAGGTCTTGTTCACGCCCGACGAGTACGAGGCGGTCCTGCGGAACGCGGAACAGCTCGGGCTCCCGGTCGACGAGTTCATACGCCGGGCCGTGACCGTCGACGCCACGGAAGCGCCCTGCCCCACCGCCGGAACCCGGCGCGGTTCGGAAGCCCCGGCGACCGTGCCGCCCATCCGCCGCAGCCTGGGGCCGGGGGGCGCGCCCGCTCTCCAGCGCTTCCTCGACACCCTCGCGACCACGGCGGAGCCTGACGCCGAGGACCGGGTCCCGCCGCAGCCGACGGTCCGCAACTGCTCGGGGCAATGAGACTGCGGTGAGGCCTGGGCCCGTCGGACTCAGGCCGGGAGCAGTGCTGCCGCCTCCTCGCGGGCGTGATCCATCGCGTCCGGGAAGATGCGCAGGCCGTGGGCGACCAAGGCGCCCTCGTGCAGCAGCATGAGCGCCCGGCCGAGTTCCGCCGCCCGCCCGGGCGCGACGGCGCGGGCGAGAGCGGTGAACAGGGCCAGCATCCACGCCTTCTGGCCGGCGATGACCCGATACGCGGGGTGCGCGGGGTCACTGATCTCGACGTGCGCGTTGACCATGCTGCAGCCCTTGGTGCTGTTGGCGTCGGCCCAGTCGCGTGAGGCGTCGAAAACCGCCAGGATCTTGGCCCGCGGAGTGGTCGCGGCCTCGACGTACGGCGCGAGGAAGGCCTGCCAGCGCTCGTCGCGGGCCGCCAGATACTCGACGACGATCTGCTCCTTGGAGCCGAAGCGGTCATAGAGCGTCTTCTTGGTGACACCGGCCTCGGCGGCGATGAGGTCCACCCCGACGGCGTGGATCCCGCGCTCGTAGAACAGCGTGCTCGCGGCGTCGAGCGCGCGCCGCGCGGCCGGCGTCAGGACGATCCTGCGCGGTGCGCCGCCGGCTCCGCCGGCGTCCTTCACGATCTCACTCAGCAGCTCGGTCATGCCCCCATGGTAAACCGATCTGTATACTCGGCGAGGAGTAGACAGATCTGTATACCTCGCTCGGAGGAACGACATGAACGTCCTGCTCTCGACCGCGTTCGTCCTGACCTGGAGCTCGGGTTTCATCGGGGCCAAGCTGGGCGCCGGGAGCGCCTCCGCCGTGACGGTCCTGATGTGGCGGTTCCTGCCGCTGGCCCTCGTGCTCGCGGTCGTCGCCCTCACCGTGGCGCGGGCGTCCTGGCGCGGCTTCACGGCCCGTGACGCGATACGGCAGGCCGCGGTCGGCGCGCTGTCACAGAGCGGCTACCTGCTCACCGTGTACTACGCGATCCAGCTCGGCGTCTCCAGCGGCACCACCGCCCTGATCGACGGCACCCAGCCACTGGTGGCGGGCGCGCTGGCCGGACCACTGCTCGGCCAGTACGTCTCGCGCACCCAGTGGGTGGGCCTCGCACTCGGCGTGACCGGAGTCGTCGTCGTGACCGCGGCGGACGCCACGGCCGGCACCGATGCTCCCTGGTGGGCCTACGCGGTGCCGTTCCTCGGAATGTTCTCGCTGGTCGCGGCGACCTTCCTGGACCGCCGCTCCCCCCGCCCGGTCGCCCCGGCGGTCTCCATGACGGTCCACTGCGTGACCAGCGCCGTCATCTTCACGGCGCTGGCCGTGGGCGCGGGCGCCGCGACACCGCCGGCCGAGACGTCGTTCTGGGTGGCGATCAGCTGGCTGGTGACGCTCTCCACCTTCGGCGGGTACGGGCTGTACTGGCTGATCCTGCGGCGCTCCGGGGTCACGCAGGTCAACACGCTCATGTTCCTGATGGCGCCGGTCACGGCCCTGTGGGGAGCCCTGATGTTCGGCGAACACTTCGGCGTCCAGACGGCGTTGGGCCTCGCGGTCGGGCTCGCGGCGGTCTGCGTCGTGCACCGCGGCAAAAGCTCCGGGCCATCGGTGGTGCGGTCGTCGCAGGAGCCGCCCCGGACCGCGACACCACGTCAGTCCGCGAGCCGGAAGTCCGCGTAGTCGAAACCGGGCGCCACGAGGCAGCTCACCAGGACCGGTTCGTCACCGGAGGGACGCGCCGCCTGCCACACCCCGCCCGGCACCAGGATCTGCGGGCGCTCGCCGCGCTCGACGCCCGGACCCAGGCGCATGGGCGCCGCACCCTCCTTGGGGAACTCGCCGTCTCCTCCCAGGCGCAGATCGAGCGGGCCGCCGCGGTGCCACAGCCAGATCTCGTCCGAGCGCACCACGTGCCAGCGGGACTCCTCCCCCGGACATAGCAGGAAGTAGATGGCGGTGGCAGCTGTACGGGTACCGGGGTAACCGGCGGGCGTGAAGGAGTGGTCCGACGCCCAGGTCTCGACGAACCAGCCGCCTTCGGGGTGCGGCTCCATGCCCAACTCGCTCGCCAGGGCGGGGCGTTCACTCGCGTCGTTCATGCGTGCTCTCCGTTTCGAGGGTCGGCGGGGTCGGCGGGGACGGCGGGGGCGAGGGGGTGCCCCTCGGGGGGCGTGAGGAAAGCTTGCACGGTGGGTGCGTACCGCTCGGTGATCTCGGCGACGGGCGTGCCGCGCACGTGCGGTCCGCGGGCTATCCCGTACATCACGCCGAGGCCGAGCAGCGTGCCCACCGCCAGCTCGGCGCGTACCCCCGCGTCCGGTCCTTCGAGGCGCTCGCGGAGCCGGTCCACCACCTGCGTACGGAAGTTGTCGCGCAGGGTGTCGCCCTGCTCCCGGTGGAGCGGCGCGAAGACGATCCGCAGGATGGGGTCGGCGCCGTGCTCGGCCTGGCCGGTCAGCAGATGGCGGACCATGTGGCGGCCCAGGACGGCGAGGGGCGCGTCCAGCAGCGCCTCGGCGTCGGTCTCGAAGGACATGACGCGGGCGAAGAGCGCGTCCTTGTTGCCGAAGTACTTCAGGATCAGCGGCGCGCTCACGCCGGCCCGCTCGGCCACGGCCCTGAGCGTGATGTCGGCGTGCGCGTGCCGGGCCAGGAGGTACCGGGCGGCGCGCATGATGGCGGCTTTCGTCGCATCGGCGTCGCGGCGGGCGCATATGCCTGTGCTATCTGCGGAAGATATCGGGGCGAACTTCATGATCACTCCAGCGTGGGCACGAAACTCCGGAGAAGTGAAGGAAGGGGAAATGAAGTGAATGGGAATTCACCATAGCCGGTGAATGGGCTTTCACCACCGCCGACTTCGGAAACGAGATCAAGCCATCGAAGCCTTGGGAACAAGGGCGAAGAGCGGCCAACTGCCGTGCGGCCACTGGGCATCACCGCAGCCGACGGTATGGAGTCAGCCATAATGCCGACCATGAAGAGATGGCGAATTGGACTGGTCGGCACGGGTCCCTGGGCCTCGTCCACGCACGCTCCCGCGCTCGCCGCGCACCCCGACGTGGAGCTCTCCGGCGTGTGGGGGCGGCGGCCCGACGCGGCGGCCGCGCTGGCGTCGACGCACGCGGCCACGGCGTACGCGGAGGTGGACGAGCTGTTCGCCGCGAGCGACGCCGTGGCGTTCGCCGTACCGCCGGACGTGCAGGCACCGCTGGCCACACGCGCCGCGGCGGCGGGCTGCCATCTGCTCCTGGACAAGCCGGTCGCGACGACGGTGGCCGCGGCGCGCGACCTCGCGGCGGCCGCCGAGGCGGCCCGGGTGGCGTCCGTCGTCTTCTTCACGCTGCGCTTCGCCGGGCCGACGGCGGCCTGGGTGACGGAGCAGGCGGCGACGGAGGGCTGGTTCACGGGCCGCGCCGACTGGTACGGCTCGTTCTACGCGGCGGACGGGACCAGCCCGTTCTCCTCGCCATGGCGGGCGCGGCGGGGTGGCCTGTGGGACGTCGGCCCGCACGCCCTGTCGATCCTGATGCCGGTGCTCGGCGATGTCACCGACGTGACGGCTGCGGCGGGACAGGCGGACGTGGTCCATCTGGTCCTGCGGCACAGCGGCGGGGCGTCGAGCACGGCGACACTGAGCCTGAGCACACCGCCGAAGGCCGCGGGGGTGGCGGTGGAGCTGCGCGGTGAGGCGGGAACGGCGCTGATGCCGACCGGGGGTGAGGCACTCGACGCCTTCCGCGGCGCGGTCGACGCGCTCGTCGAGTCGGCGCGATCCGGCCGGTCACACGCCTGTGACGTGCGATTCGGTCTGCGCGTGACGGAGGTTCTGGCCCGGGCCGAGGAGCAGCTCTCCGCCGGTTGACTCCCCCGGGTGCACCGCCCGGGGACGACCGCGGGCGGCCGGTACCGTGGCCGCTACGTAATGGCGAGTGACGGCACCGGCCGCAGCCAGTGGACCCAGGAACCGGTCCGGGAAGTCACGCCACGTACGTCCCGAGTGCGACGTTTCCGACCACACACATCGGAATACGAACAACCGATCCATACTCTTCCCGCAGCGGCCCAATGGGCCTAGGGGGTACCCGACGCCGAGGAATTTCAGCCAATTTCAAGCTCCTCGGCCAAGGCGCCCCACACTTGTGTCCGCGTGCCCACCGACACCGGAACTCGCAGGTCGGTGGTCCCGCTCCAGCCATGGTGCCGCATCCGCTGATCGTTTTTCTTCGGGCAATCTTTACTACCAAAGCTGGTGAGAATATTTAGACTGCTGATGCTCAACTCGGCGTGCACCAAGAGGGATTACCCACATGAACAAGACGGCGCTCCGCGCTCTGCTCCGCGAACGACGCGCCCTCATAGCCCCCGAATCGCACGGCTTCAGCCGCCCCACGGGCCAGGGGCGACGCGCCCGCGGCCTCTCCCAGCACCAGGTCGACCAGCTGCTGCACCGCGCCATCGGCACGTACCACCGCCTGGAGTCGGGCAGTTACCCCAATCCCCCGGCCTCGCTGCTGCGGGATGTCGCGCTGCTGTTCGGGCTCAACGAGCAGGAGTGGGTGTCGCTCTGCCGGTTCGCGTTGTTGCAGGACCCGCCGGGACCGCTGTACTCGTCCTCCGGCAAGGAAATCTCCGGGTCGTGGCAAGAAGCTGTCGACGGCGTCAGTCACATGGCTTACGTCGTCGACGCCTCGTGGGAACTCCTCGCCCACAACGACGCCTTCGCCGCACTCTTTCCCCAGGGCAACGTCCCGAGCAACACCATGCGCTGGATGCTGCTCGACCCCGTCGGCCGTGAGTCCCTGACGGACTGGCACACCGCGTGGGCACCCATGGTTCTGCCCCAATTGCGTGCCGCGCTCACCTCCCGGCCGGACGACGAGATCCTCCGCCGTATCGAGAAGGAAGCCCTCACCGATCCGGTCATCGCCAGGCTCTACGAGGCGGACGGCGCTCTGATCCACCCCGACGGCCACGAGCGTCCCTTGCGCCACGCGCAGCGCGGACCGGGGTGGGTGACCATCTGCGTGGCCCAGCCCATGGCATCGCCCGGCGCCCGGCTGTTCATCCTGATCTTCAAGCCGGGTGCTCAGCGCAAGCACACACGAGCACGCGTGCTCCGCGCGACATGACGCACGCCGACTCGTAACCATCTCGCGTCCGCAGGGACAGGGATTCGGCGACGTCAAGTACGTTGAGCGGCACCCCCCACCAAGACTAGCCACGTGGGAGCCACCGTGCCGGCCTTCATTTCCGCCCCCAGAACCATCTTCGGTGCCCACAAAGTCACCACCGCTGAGATCGTCGACGACATACGCGCACGTCAACACGGTCACCCACGACTCACCGCGATCTTGCGTGTCGTCGACAACTGCGGCGTCTCCTCGCGCTATTTCAGCCGTCCTCTGAACTCTCCGACGGTCGCCGGCACGGCCGACGTGCACGAGCGCACCCAGGCCGCGTTCGACGACGCCGTCGCGCTGTCCGAGGAGGCCGCCCTGGCAGCCCTCGATACGGCGGGGTTGACCGCGCAGGACATCGACGCGATCGTCACCACGCACTCCACCGGCTGGGCGGTCCCCAACCTCGACGTGCACCTGGTTGCTCGGCTCGGTCTGCGTCCCACCGTGCGCCGCGTGGCGCTGACGACGGTTGCCTGCGCGGGCGGCGTGCAAAGCCTGATCAGGGCAGCGGATCTCGTCGCCGTCCGGCCTGACAGCAAGGTACTGGTCGTCGCGGCGGAAGTCCTCTCGACCTCGTACAACCACACCGAAACCACCATTGAATCGATGATCTACAAGGCGTTGTTCGCGGATGCCGGTGCCGCCGCTGTCGTCAGCGGAACCCCGCTGACCTCCGGCCTCGCGATCGACGACAGCTTCGAATACACGCTGCCCGACAGCCTCGATCGGTACAGGGGCCGACTCGACGTACACGGAATGCACTTCGATTCCACCAAGCAGGCTCCGTCCACGGCTGCCAAGACCCTCCCGGCCCTCGTGGACTGGCTCGGCCCGCGCCCCGTCGACTTCGCGGTCATCCACCCCGGCAGCCATCGCATCATCGCCGACACCACGGAAGCACTCGGCCTCGACGCCAGAGCGGCGCACCACTCGGTGGACGCGCTCACCGATGAGGGCAACATGGGTGCTGTCAGCGTCTTCAGGGTGCTGGAGCGTTCGCACACCACCCCGCCCGACGACGGTGCGCACGGCGTAGCCGTGGCGTACGGCCCGGGCTTCATCACCGCAGCCCTCCGCTGCCACTGGCAAGCCTGACCCCGCGCGGCAAAATCAGTTGCCGCGCCCCACCGCCACTGCTGAAGTGCCCGCATGGATCATCAAGCGGTACTGACGGCGTACGACCGGCAGATCCGGCGCGGGGCGCAGGCGGACAGCCCCGGTGCCCGCGTCGAGCGGGACGGTGCCGTCGTCCGGCAGACCGGCGCGGCGCACGACTGGAACGGCGTCCACTGGGCGGACATCGACGAGGCCACGGCGGACGCCGTCATCGCCGAGCAGGTCCGCCACTTCACCTCTCTCCGGCGCGAGTTCGAGTGGAAGCTGCACTCCCACGACCGCCCGGCCGACCTCGCCGACCGGCTGCGTGCGGCCGGTTTCGTCCCGGAGCCGCCGGAGACCGTGATGGTGGCGGAGGTCGCCGATCTGCCCATGGAACCCGAGCTGCCCGAGGGGGTGAGCCTGCTCCCGGTGACCGACGCGGCCGGCGTACGGCTCATGGCGGACGCCCACGACGCGGCCTTCGGCGAGGGCAGTTCGGCACTCGGCGAACGCCTCGCCCAGCGCGTCCTCACCCAGCTGACCGAAGCCCCCGACACGATCGTCGCGGTGGTCGCGATGGCCGGTGACGTGCCGGTGAGCTCGGCCCGGATGGAGTTCTCCCCCGGCACCGACTTCGTCGGCCTGTGGGGCGGCGGCACCGCACCGCACTGGCGGGGCAAGGGCATCTACCGCGCCCTGGTGGCGTACCGCACCCGCATCGCCGCCGCCCGCGGCTACCGCTACCTCCAGGTGGACGCCTCCGACGACAGCCGCCCGATCCTGGGGCGCCTGGGCTTCGCACCGCTGAGCGTCACGACGCCGTACGTCTACGCGCCCCAGGTGCACTGATCCAGGACGCCTGGAGCAGCTTCGCGATCGCCTCCGCCGTGTCCGTCTCGCCGAGCCTCGGGAAGATCTTCTCGATGCTGTTGCGGTGTGCCTGCGCGTCCATGTCGGTCACCGCGTCCACGGCGACCGTGACGTGGTAGCCGTGCTCGTGTGCCGCGCGGGCCGTCGACTCGACGCCGATGCTCGTCGCGATGCCGGCGACGACGACCTGGGTGACGCCGCGGCGGCGCAGCTGGAGGTCGAGGTCGGTGCCGTAGAAGGCGCCCCACTGCTGCTTGGTGACGACGATGTCGCTTTCCTGGCGGCCGAGTTCGGGGACCAGGTCGGCCCAGTCGGCGGGCACGTCGCCGCCGCGGGCGGGGCTTTCGGTGCGCCCGGGGGCGCCGCCGGTGACCCGGACGAGGACCACGGGCAGGCCGCGCTCGCGGAAGGCACCGGCGAGACGGGCCGAGCGTTCGACGATCTCCGCGGAGGGGTGGGCCGTGGGCAGGGCGGTGATGCCCTTCTGGAGGTCGACGAGGACGAGGGCCGTGGTGGGGTCAAGGGTGGTGGCGGTCATGGCTCAGATCTTTCTTGCGTGGGGGGGGCGGCCGGGGAGCCGGTCGTCGGCGGCGTCGGGCTTCGGCGGTCTCGGAGGCGCCGGAAACAGAAACAGCACTCTCACTGCTGCACCAGGCGCTCCAACAGCACGACGGCGTCGGCCAGTTGGCGCTGCTCGTCGGCATCGAGGCCGTCGGCGATGGCGCCCGACAGCCAGCCGTGCTTGGCGGCGCGCGCGTCCGCGAGGGTGCGGCGCCCCTTCTCCGTGACCGAGACGACGGACTGCCGCCCGTCGTTCGGGTCGGGGGCGCGCTCGACCAGCTCCATGCTCTCCAGGGCGCCCACCGTCATCCGCATCGACTGCGGCCGTACGAGTTCCGTGCGGGCCAGGGCGGCCGTGGTGGCGGGCCCCTCCCGGTCCAGGAGAGCGAGGACGGTGCGCTGCGATGCGCTGAGCCCGGCCCCGGGTGACGCCGTCCGCAGCCGCCGCACGACGCGTCCGAGCACGGCCGTGAGATCGGCGGCGAGCTGCTCGGGGGCCGGGTCGCCGGGCTTGTCGGTCATGGAACGACCGTAGGAGATAGACAGGCAAACTTGCAAACTTGCCTGTCTATCTCCTACGTGATCCATCTGCCCGCCCCAGGCGGCACCCAGCGGTGGCTAGCGAATCGGCATCCCCGAAAGCGTGCGCGCGATCACCAGACGCTGGATCTCGCTCGTGCCCTCGAAGATCGTGTAGATCGCGGCGTCCCGATGCATCCGCTCCACCGGGTACTCACGCGTGAAGCCGTTGCCGCCGAGGATCTGCACCGCCTGCGCGGTGACCTTCTTGGCGACCTCGCTCGCGTACAGCTTCGACATCGAGCCCTCGGCCGACTCGAACTTCTTGCCCGTGCTCGCCATCCACGAGGCGCGCCAGACGAGCAGACGGGCTGCGTCGATCTGCGTACGCATGTCGGCGAGCTGGAAGGCGACGCCCTGGTTGTCGATGATCGGGCGACCGAACTGCGTACGCGTCTTGGCGTACTCCAGGGCTTCTTCGTACGCGGCGCGCGCGGTGCCGACGGCCATGGCGCCGACCGCCGGGCGAGACGCCTCGAAGGTGGCCATCGCGGCGTTCTTCACGCGCTCGCCGCCGGTCTTGGCGCGCTCCCGGGCGCGGGCGAGGCGCTCGTCGAGCTTGTCCTTGCCGCCGAGCAGGCAGTGGCCGGGGACGCGGACGTTCTCCAGGACGACCTCGGCGGTGTGCGAGGCGCGGATGCCGTGCTTCTTGAACTTCTGACCCTGGGAGAGGCCGGGGGTGTTCGGCGGGACGATGAAGGAGGCGTGCCCCTTGGAGCCGAGCTCGGGGTCGACGACCGCGACGACGACGTGGACGTTGGCGATGCCGCCGTTGGTCGCCCAGGTCTTGGTGCCGTTGAGGACCCACTCGTCCTTGGCCTCGTCGTAGACGGCGCGGGTGCGCATCGCCGCCACGTCGGAGCCGGCGTCGGGCTCGGAGGAGCAGAAGGCGGCGACCTTGACGTCGTTCACGTCGCCGTACATCTGCGGTATCCAGGTGCCGATCTGCTCCTCGGTGCCGTTGGCGAGCACGCCCACGGCGGCCAGGCCGGTGCCCATGATGGACAGGCCGATGCCCGCGTCACCCCAGAAGATCTCCTCGGTGGCCATCACGATGCCGAGGCCCGTGGGGTCGAAGAACTGCTGGGCGTAGAAGTCGAGGGAGTAGATCCCCAGCTTCGACGCCTCCTGGATGATGGGCCACGGGGTCTCCTCGCGCTCGTCCCACTCGGCGGCGGCAGGCCGGATCACGTCAGCGGCGAACCCGTGGAGCCAGTCCCGGACCTCCTTCTGTTCGTCGTTGAGCTCCATGGTGAACTCGGCCATAACCCCTCCAGGACCTGCGGTGAAGACGTGCGTTACTTGCGGTAACTGGAGTCTGTTACTGGCGGGTAGCCGATGTCAACTCCCGGCCGCCCGTTCGATCGTCGTCGCGCGCGGGGTGTTACGTTGCGCGTGCGTCACGCAATCGCACGGGCGGGGAGAGAATCGCTATGGAGACCACCACACAGCAGACCGATCAGCAACGGTCTGCCGAGCGCCGGCGGCGCGAGTTGCTGGAGGCCGCCGACCGGGTGGTGCTCCGCGACGGCCCCGGTGCCTCGATGAACGCCATCGCCGCGGAGGCCGGCATCACCAAGCCGATCCTGTACCGGCACTTCGGCGACAAGGGCGGGCTGTACGCCGCGCTCGCCAAGCGGCACACCGACGCACTCCTCGAAGCGCTGCGGGCCGCCCTGGACGCCCCGGCCGAGCGGCGCGAGCGGGTCGAGCAGACCCTGGACACCTACCTCGCGGCGATCGAGGCCCGCCCGCAGGTCTACCGCTTCCTCATGCACCCCTCGGACGCCGCAGCCCCCGGCGACCAGGGCTTCGACGTGGGTCTGCACTCCGCGCCCGTCCTGCGCCGCATGGGCGAGGAGCTCGCGCAGGTCATCGAGGAGCGGGTCGACCTCGGACCGGGCAGCGCGCAGCTCGCGCGCGTGTGGGGCCACGGCATCGTCGGCATGATGCACGCGGCGGGCGACTGGTGGCTGGGCGAACGCCCCTGCCCGCGCGCCGAGTTGGTCAGCAGCCTGGCCGACCTGCTGTGGGGACGCCTCGCGGCGGCGGGCGACCGCGTCGGCGGCCCCGGCTTCTGAAGACTCCTCAGGGGCGGCCCGGCGCGGGAGGTCAGTTGCTCCAGGGCGCCTTGGCGGCGGCGCGCAGAACCCTGCGCCGCCGCCAGCCCGTGACGTGATCGGTGTAGACGCCGCCCTCCAGGTGGTCGCACTCGTGCTGCAGACAGCGCGCGAACCAGCCGGTCCCGTGCACCCGCACCGGCTCACCGAGCATCGTGACGCCCTCCACCACCGCGTGGTCGAAGCGTGGCGTGCCCGCCTCCAGGCCCGGCAGCGAGAGACAGCCCTCCGGTCCGCGCACGACCACCCCGTCGGCCTCCACGAGGCGCGGGTTCACCACGTACCCGAGATGACGCACATCGTCGTCGTCCGGGCAGTCGTACACGAAGACCCGCCGGTTCACGCCGATCTGGTTGGCGGCCAGACCCACGCCCTGGGCGGCGTACATCGTGGCGTACATGTCCTCGATGAGCCGGGCCAGTTCGGGACCGAAGTCGGTGACCTCCTCACAGGGCTTGTGCAGCACGGGGTCACCGAGCAGTGTCAGAGGTCGTACGCGCCCCGAGGCGCCCGGGATCGAGCCGTGTCGCATGGCCGCAAGGGTACGGTCCTTGGTGAACCCCGGGGTCGGGGTGGTGCCGCGGTTCGGGCTGGACAGTGGATCTCGATAGGCTGAGGTTCATCGCGTTGCCGGGGGCAGGCGCGGCGCCGTAAGCAAGGAGGATCCAGAACTGATGGCAGGCAACACGGACCCGCTGTCGCCGCGGGCCAAGCTGGCCGTGACGGCGGGCAAGGCGGCCGCGGCGGTGTCGCGCGCGGCGGGCCGCGGCAGCGGATCGGTGATCGGCGGCCGCGTATCACTCAAGCTCGACCCCGACCTGCTCGGGCGTCTCGCCACGCACCTGGACGTGGTGCTCGTCTCCGCCACCAACGGCAAGACGACCACAACCCGGCTGCTCGCCGAGGCGCTGCGCGCCAGCGGGCCCGTGGTGTCGAACGCGCTGGGCGCGAACATGCCGGCCGGGATCACCTCGGCCCTCGCGGGCGGCTCGGACGCCCGTTTCGGCGTGATCGAGGTCGACGAGAAGTATCTCGCCGGTGTCGCCCGCGACGTGGAGCCCAAGGCGATCGCGCTGCTCAACCTCTCGCGCGACCAGCTGGACCGCGCCGCGGAGACCCGCATGATGGCCGAGAACTGGCGCGAGGGCCTGGCCGGCTCCAAGGCGGTCGTGATCGCCAACGCGGACGACCCGCTGGTCGTCTGGGCGGCGTCCTCGTCGCCGAACGTCGTGTGGGTGGCCGCCGGACAGGAGTGGAAGGACGACGCCTGGTCGTGCCCCTCCTGCGGTGGTGTGATGCAGCGACCCGGCGACGACTGGTTCTGCGGCGAGTGCGGCTTCCGCCGCCCCGCGCCCAGCTGGGTGCTCTCCGGCGACCACGTCCTGGACCCGCACGGCTCGGCCTGGCCGATCCATCTGCAGCTGCCGGGCCGCGCGAACAAGGCGAACGCCACCACGTCGGCCGCCGTCGCCGCCGTCTTCGGTGTGCCGCCGCAGGTCGCCCTGGAGCGGATGTACCAGGTGCAGGCCGTCGCCGGACGCTATGACGTCGTGCAGTTCCAGGGCCGTGACCTGCGCCTGCTCCTCGCGAAGAACCCCGCGGGCTGGCTCGAAACGTTTTCGCTGATCGATCCGCCGCCCACCCCGGTGGTCCTGTCCGTGAACGCCCGCGGCGCCGACGGCACCGACACCTCCTGGCTGTGGGACGTCGACTACACGCGCCTGGCCGGTCACCCGATCTTCGTGCTCGGCGACCGCAAGCTGGACCTCGCCGTGCGTCTTGAGGTCGCGGGCCTGGACTTCCGGGTCTGCGAGTCCCTCGACGAGGCCGTGCAGCTCGCGCCGCCCGGACGCATCGAGACCATCGCGAACTACACCGCGTTCCAGGACCTGCGCCGCCGCGTCGGCAACTGACCCCACCGGACCCTCTAGACCCTCGTAGGGACGAATGAGCATGAGCGACAACAGCCTGCGGCTGGTGTGGGTCTACCCCGACCTGCTCAGCACGTACGGAGACCAGGGCAACGCCCTGGTCGTGGAGCGCCGCGCCCACCAGCGCGGCCTCCAGGTCGAGCGTTACGACGTGCGCAGCGACCAGCCGGTGCCCACCTCCGGCGACATCTACCTGATCGGGGGCGGTGAGGACCGCCCGCAGCGCCTGGCGGCCGAGCGGCTGCGCCGCGACGGCGGCCTGCAGCGGGCCGTGGGCAACGGCGCGATCGTCTTCTCGGTGTGCGCGGGCTACCAGATCCTGGGCCAGGAGTTCATCAACGACCTCGGCCAGCGCGAGCCGGGCCTCGGCCTGCTCGACGTGATCTCCACCCGCGGCGAGGGCGACCGGTGCGTCGGCGACGTCCTCGGCGACATCGACCCGCAGCTGGGCCTGCCCCCGCTGACCGGCTTCGAGAACCACCAGGGCATCACGCACATCGGTCCGTCCGCGCGGCCGCTCGCACGCGTCACGCTCGGCCGGGGCAACGGCACCGGCGACGGCACCGAGGGCGCCTACAACGGCACCGTCTTCGGCACGTACATGCACGGTCCCGTCCTGGCCCGCAACCCGCTGATCGCGGACCTGCTCCTGAAGCTGGCGCTCGACGTGAACGCGCTGCCGCCGACGGACGACCGCTGGTACGAGGCGCTCCGCGCCGAGCGCATGAACGCGGCGCAGCAGCCCGCCTGAGGCCGTCGCCGCACAGGTGAGCGGCACAGTCCAGCAGTCGGACGCCCGGTGCGGCCCCGCCCCCTCTCGCCTATAGGGTGGCGGGGTTCCCGCCGGACGACGTGGTCCGGACTTCGGCCCACGCAGCACAAGGGCCCCTCTTTATGAAAGACGTTGGCGGGCTATGCGCATTGGTGTCCTCACGTCCGGCGGCGACTGCCCCGGTCTCAACGCCGTCATCCGCTCGGTCGTGCACCGCGCCGTCGTCGACCACGGCGACGAGGTCATCGGTTTCCACGACGGCTGGCGTGGTCTGCTCGAATGCGACTACCGCAAGCTCGACCTGGACGCGGTGGGCGGCATCCTGGCGCGAGGCGGAACGATTCTCGGCTCCTCCCGTGTCCAGCCCGCGCACCTGCGCGACGGCGTCGAGCGGGCCAAGGGCCACCTCGCCGACCTGGGCCTGGACGCGGTCATCCCGATCGGCGGCGAAGGCACACTGAAGGCGGCCCGGCTCCTGTCGGACGCCGGTCTGCCGATCGTCGGGGTGCCCAAGACGATCGACAACGACATCGCGGTCACCGACGTGACGTTCGGCTTCGACACCGCGGTCGGCGTGGCGACCGAGGCCCTCGACCGGCTCAAGACGACCGCCGAGTCGCATCAGCGGGTCCTGATCGTCGAGGTCATGGGCCGACACACCGGCTGGATCGCACTGCACTCGGGCATGGCCGCGGGCGCGCACGCGATCGTCGTGCCGGAGCGGCCCTTCGACATCGAGGAACTGACGCGGAAGGTCGGCGAGCGGTTCTCCGCCGGCAAGAAGTTCGCGATCGTCGTGGCCGCCGAGGGCGCCAAGCCCCGTGAGGGCACGATGCAGTTCGACGAGGGCGTCAAGGACATGTACGGCCACGAGCGGTTCGCCGGCATCGCCCGCCAGCTCTCCATCGAACTGGAGCAGCGCCTGGGCAAGGAGGCCCGCCCGGTGATCCTCGGGCACGTCCAGCGCGGCGGCACCCCCACCGCGTACGACCGTGTCCTCGCCACCCGCTTCGGCTGGCACGCCGTGGAGGCGGTGCACCGCGGCGAGTTCGGCAAGATGACCGCGCTGCATGGCACGGACATCACCATGGTCCCGCTCGCCGAGGCCGTCGAGACGCTGAAGACGGTGCCGGACGAGCGCTACGCCGAGGCGGAGTGCGTGCTCTAGAGCTGTTCCGGATCTTCTCTGGAGCAGGACCTTGATTCAAGGCTGAAGGAACGGCCCCCGGACGCGTCGGCGTCCGGGGGCCGTTCTAGTCTGGTGCGGACACACAGCGCACAACCGCACGAATCAGGAGCCACTGGATGGATCACAGCGGGCACGGCATGAACATGGATCTGCCGCCGTTCACGCTGGGGCGCGGGCTCGAGCTCTCGGCCGACCCCTTCTTCCTCATCGGCTGCCTGGTGGCCCTCACGCTCTACGGCTGGGGCGTGGTCCGGCTCGTACGGCGCGGTGACAAGTGGCCGGTCGGTCGCACCCTTTCCTTCGTGGCGGGCGTGCTGACCATCCTGCTCGTGATGTGCACCAAGCTGAACGACTACGGCATGGTCATGTTCAGCGTGCACATGGTGCAGCACATGATCATCAGCATGCTCTCGCCGATCCTGATCCTGATGGGCGCCCCGATCACCCTCGCCCTGCGCGCGCTGCCGGTCGCGGCCCGCGGCAGCAAGGGTCCGCGCGAGTGGCTGCTGTGGGTCCTGCAGAGCCGCTACATGCGGATCATCACGCACCCCGCGTTCACGATCCCGCTGTTCATCGCGAGCCTGTACGCGCTGTACTTCACCCCGCTCTTCGACACCCTGATGGGGTCCAAGGTGGGCCACATCGGGATGATGGTGCACTTCCTCGCCGTCGGCCTGGTCTTCTTCTGGCCGATCATGGGCGTGGACCCGGGTCCGCACCGGCCCGGATACATCATGCGGATGCTGGAGCTGTTCGCGGGCATGCCGTTCCACGCGTTCTTCGGCATCGCCCTGATGATGGCGTCAGAGCCGATGGTCGGCACCTACAAGAACCCGCCGTCCTCGCTCGGCATCGACGCACTCGCTGATCAGACGGCTGCCGGAGGCATCGCCTGGGCGTTCAGCGAGGTGCCGTCGGTCCTCGTGCTGCTCGCGCTGCTCTTCCAGTGGTACCGCTCCGAACAGCGCCAGGCGCGGCGCACGGACCGGGCCGCCGACCGTGACGGCGACAAGGAGCTCGAGGCGTACAACGCCTATCTCGCCTCACTGGCCGCGCGCGGGCGCTAGCGGCGAAGGGTCTTCGCGGGCGAGGATGGTCTCAGGCCGCGGTCTTGGCGTCGAGGCGCCGGGCTGCCGGGAGGAGGCAGGGCGATGCCTGATTCTACGAAGACGATGGGTGTATTCACCATCGGAGGCTTGGTCGCGGTGACCGCGTACACGGTCGCGCTGGGGAGCAACGGCTGGCTGTGGTTCGGCTGGGTCGTCATCGGCATGCTCACGCTGGCGATGGTGCTCTCGCGCAGTACGCCCTAGGCGCCGCGCACCGCCGAGGAAAGGTGCGGGGCGGCGCCCGGGTGCACTGCGGGGCGGCACCCGGGGTGGGCCCTCGGGCGGCGCCTGGGGTGGAGCGCGGGTGGACCGTCGGCCGGTGCCGTCAGAAGCGGAAGACGGCGCCCGTCGAGTGCGCCATCTCGCAGGCGTTGCCGTACGTCTTGTTCCAGCTGACCGGCTTGCCCCGGTGCAGCCCCGTCGCGCTCACGGTGACCGGGGCGTACTGCTTGGTGCAGATCCCCGACTTCGTCGTCGGCAGCGCGTCGAAGTCGCCCTGCGCCTTGTCGATCGCCGCGCAGGCGGCGGCCGCGTGCGGATGGTGCGCGGGCCGCTGGGTCACGCAGTCGAGCAGCACCCCGCGGACCCACGCGTTGTCCTGCCCCGTGACGGTGAGGAAGACGCCGCTCGCCCGCTCGGGGGCCGTTTCGCCCGCCGCGTGGGCGGGCGCGGCGACGGCGAGGGAGACCAGCGCGGCGGCGGTGGCCGCGGCCGGGCGCAGGCGGGACGTGGGACGAGACCTCATGGGGGACCTCCTGTGACGGTGACGTACTGCGTCGGAGAGAGGCCAGGCCACCCCCGCTCCCACCGCCCGCGCGAGCGACACGCCGGGCACTCACCCGGACGTGTGCGCGGCGAGGCCCGGACGGGCGCGTCACCGGCCGGGCGCACGATCACGCCAACGACCGAGGCCACCCGGCCACGGTCCCTTCTCCCGTCGCGGCGGCGCACCTAAACTGACCGCTGCGCGAGGACCCGTGACCTGCGACGACGCAGCACCCAGGCCGGTCCACCTACGTCAAGGAGCAACGGGTGTTCTACTACCTGCTCAAGTACGTCGTCCTGGGGCCGCTGCTGCGGCTCATGTTCCGCCCGCGCATCGAGGGGTTGGAGCATGTACCGGAATCGGGTGCGGCGATCGTGGCGGGCAACCACCTCTCGTTCTCGGACCACTTTCTGATGCCCGCCATCATCAAGCGGCGGATCACCTTCCTCGCGAAGGCCGAGTACTTCACGGGCCCCGGCATCAGGGGCCGTCTGACGGCCGCGTTCTTCCGCAGCGCCGGGCAGATCCCGGTGGACCGCTCCGGCAAGGAGGCGGGCCAGGCCGCGATCCGCGAGGGCCTCGGGGTGCTGCGCAAGGGTGAGCTGCTCGGCATCTATCCGGAGGGCACCCGCTCGCACGACGGGCGGCTGTACAAGGGCAAGGTCGGCGTCGCCGCGATGGCGCTCAAGGCGCAGGTGCCGGTGATCCCCTGCGCGATGATCGGCACGTTCGAGGCGCAGCCGCCGGGCCAGAAGGTGCCGAACTTCCGGCAGGTCTCCATCCGCTTCGGCGCCCCGCTGGACTTCTCGCGCTATGCGGGCATGGAGAACGAGAAGGCGGTCCTGCGCGCCGTCACGGACGAGATCATGTACGCCATTCTCGGGCTCTCCGGGCAGGAGTACGTCGACAAGTACGCCGCGGTCGTCAAGGCCGAGGAAGCCGAGCGCGCCGCCGCCGCGAGAGGACGGAAGTTCCCCCGGATGCCGCTGAGTTGATGCCCTGACGTACGGTCGCGCCCATGAGCGAACACATCCTGTACACGAAGCTGGTCGGGCTGCTCGACGAGCGGGGCGCGGCGTACCGCGTCATCGAGCACGAGGCGGAGGGCGCCACGGAGGCGGTGAGCGCGCTGCGGGGCAACACGCTGCAGCAGGCCGCCAAGTGCATCGTGGTGATGGTGAAGATCGGCAAGAAGACGAAGCGGTACGTGCTCGCCGTGGTGCCCGGCGACCGCCGTGTCGACCTGAACGCCGTCAAGCAGCTCCTGGGCGGGACGTACGCGGGCTTCGCGACGCACGAGGCGGCCGAGCGGCTCGCGGGCAGTGTGAGCGGCACGATCCTGCCGTTCTCCTTCGAACCCGAGCTCGAACTGGTCGTGGACCCGGCGCTGCTCGCCCACGAAGAGATCTTCTTCAACGCGGCCCGCCTGGACCGTTCGCTGGCGCTGCGGACCGCGGACTACGTGGCGATCGCGGAGCCGCGTACGGCGGAGATCGCGCAGCAGGCGGCGTAGCGACCGGAGCTGTAGCGCCGAAGGGGCGACCGGGTTTCCCCGGTCGCCCCTCGTGTCGCTGCCTGTCGGTCGCCTAGTGGCGGACCGTCACGGCTTGGGCTCGGCGTGCGGTGCGCACGTCACGTCCTTGCTGTCCACCTTGCCGGTCAGCAGGTAGGTGTCGACACGCTCGTTGAGGCACGGGTTGGCCAGGTTCGTGATGCCGTGCGAGCCGGCGTCCTTCTCCGTGATCAGACGCGAGCCCTTGAACCGCTTGTGAAGCTCGACGGCGCCCCCGTACGGGGTTGCCGCGTCACGCGTCGCCTGCGCGATGAGCACGGGCGGCAGACCCTTGCCGGTCTTGACCTCGACGGGCTCGTGCTGCTTGCTCGACCAGGTCGCGCAGGGCAGGTTCATCCAGGCGTTGGCCCACGTCATGAACGGGTTGTCGCGGTGGATGCGGGTGTTGTCCCGGTCCCACTTCTTCCAGCTGGTCGGCCACTTGGCGTCCGCGCACTCGACGGCCGTGTAGACGGCGTTGCTGTTCTCCGACGCGATGTTGCCCGCGGTGTCCGACAGGTCGGGGCTGGCTGCCTCGATCAGCGGCTTGGGGTCACCGGCGACGTACTTGCTGAAGTTCGTCGCGATCCCGACCCACGCGGAGTCGTAGTACGGGGCGCTCTGGAAGTAGGCGATGAGCTCGGCGGGGCCGACGACTCCGCCCAGCGGCTCCTTCTTCGCGGCGGCACGCAGCTTGTCCCAGTTCTTGGCGACCTTGTCCGCGGTGTCCCCGAGGTGGAAGGTGGCGTCGTACTTGGCGACCCACTTCATCCAGTCCTTGAGACGGACCTCGAAGGCGACGTCCTGGTCGAGGTTGGCCTCGTACCAGATCTTCTCCTTCGACGGGTTGACCACCGAGTCCAAGAGCATGCGGCGCACGTGCGTCGGGAAGAGCGTGCCGTAGACCGCGCCGAGGTAGGTGCCGTAGGAGACGCCGAGGAAGTTCAGCTTCTTCTCGCCGAGCGCGGCCCGGATGACGTCCAGGTCGCGTGCGGTGTTCGGCGTCGTCATGTGCGGCAGCATCTCGCCGCTGCGCTCGGCGCAGCCGTCCGCGTACTCGGCGGCGAGCTTGCGCTGGGCGCGCTTGTCCGCCTCGGAGTCCGGCACCGGGTCGAGCTTGGGGGCCTTGACGAACTCCTGCGGGTCCACACAGGAGATGGGCGCCGAGTGACCGACGCCGCGCGGCTCGAAGCCCACGAAGTCGTACGCCTTCGCCGTCTTCTCCCAGAGCTTGGCCTTGGTGACCACGCGGTTGGGGAAGCGGAGACCGGAGGCGCCGGGGCCGCCGGGGTTGTAGAGGAGAGCGCCCTGGCGCTCCTTCTTCGTCCCGGTGCTGCCGACGCGGTCGACGGCGAGCTTGATCTTCTTGCCGTTGGGCTTGGCGTAATCGAGCGGGACGGTGACCCAGCCGCACTTGATGGCCTTGTCCAGACCCCAGTCGTCGGGGCACGTCTGCCAGTCGATGCCGGCCTTGGCGGCACGCTGCGCGGCGAGCGCGACACCGCGCGCCTCGGAGCTGGTCCGCTGGCGGGCGTCAGCGCTGCCGCTGCCCTGACGGGCGTCGGCATTGGCGACCGGTGCCATGATCGCGCCCGCTATGAGCGAGCCCGTGATCAGCGTGCCGGCTGCGCCGAATGCTGTGGTGCGTCTCAACTGGTTCCTCCCCCTGTCGATTTGCCTGTCGATTTTCGAACAGTAGGAGGATCCTGTCGGTCTTCGGGTTCAGTGCGACAGACGCAGCCGGGGTTTCTTTACCAATCCGATAACCGGGTCGGTTTAACCGGTGAGCGGTTCGTCCAGGTAAGAGGCCCAATCCCCTGAGGAATCAGGCCTCGACCACTGCATGCGTGTCTAACTGAGTGACTACGTCTCCGGAGGGCGCCGGAAAATGTCGTCCATGACGGTTGCCCCGGTCTGGATCACCGGACGGAGCTGCTTCCGGTACACGGTCTCGGTCGTGACCTGGCTGGAGTGACCCACCAACCGCGAAATCTCCTCAATCGGCACTCCGTTGTCGGAGAGGATCGACACGAAGGACGTACGGGTCTCTCGCGTAGTCCACTCGTGAGGTTCGATCTTGACCCCCTGAGCCTTAACCCGCCCGAGGACTCGGCGGAACTCGTGTCGCACGTTCGTCGCGTCCAACTGCGTACCGACAGCCGAGGCGAACACGAGCCCGTTCTCCTGCCACTTGGCACCCGCGGCCTGGCGTTGCAGGTCCTGACGCTCCCGCTGAACCTTGAGAGCATCGATGGCCCGTCCGGGCAGGGCCAGCGTGCGACGGGACTTCCGGGTCTTGGTGTCCCCCGTACGCCGGACCGAACGCCACACCGCGATGTGTGGAGGGACCGCGGGCACCGCGTCCGGATCACCCTCCAAGTCCACGTGCTCCCAGCGCAGTGGGCGGAGTTCTTCGGTACGGCCCCCGGTGAGCAGCGACACGACGATGTACGCGTAGAGCCGTGAGTCCTCCGCCGCGACGAGAATCCCCTCAGCCTGCGCCAGAGACAAGGACTTCGAGGGGCGCCCAGGCTGTCCCTCCGGCACATCGCACAGCTCAACTACATTGCGTTTCACTTTGTCCCGCGCCATGGCTCGCTTCACGGAGCGGTTCAGACAAGCACGCACCATCGTGAGCGAGGACGTACTGAGGACTGCAGCCTTCTTCTGTAACCACCTGTCCACATCGTCGGCACTGAGGTCGCGCAGCTTCCTTGCTCCAAGATCGGGGATCAGGTGATTCTTACAGAGGCTCCGGTAGGTGCCGAGGGTGCTGCGCTCGTCCCGCCCAGGGAGACCGTAGGTGAGCCAGTTGGTCACGGCGTCCTTGACCGTGTAGTCGGTGGGCGCGATGGCGAGCCCGTCTTCGTAGTCGCGCAGCACCTCCTTGAGCTTGTTCTTGGCTGCTGTCTTCGTCGTGCCACTCGCCCGCTTCACGATCCGCTTGCCGCTTGAGTCATGGCCGAGGCTCGCGGTGGCGATCCAGCGTTGCCGCTTGGCGTCCCAATGGAGGCCGCCGTCACCCCTACTGCGTCGCTTCGTCATCAGGCCGCCTCCACGAGCCGTTCCCGGATGTAGTCCTGGATCGAGCTTTCGGGGATGCGGCGGGCGCGCCCCTCGGTGATGGAGACGAGGCGCTTGGAACGGATCAGGTCGTAGACCTTGGAGCGTCCGAGCTTGAGTCGCGCCATGACCTCCGGGACGGTGAGGAGTTGGGCGGTTGTGGTGGTCATGCTGCGGCTCCTTCCGGTCCATGTTGGTCTTGCAGGGCTTCGCGTGCGGTTTCGCGGTTGGTGCGGATGTCTTCGGCGATCCCGGCGGCGAGCCAGGATTCTCCGGGGGTGTATCCGTGTCCGGCATAGCTCCAGTGCGCGAGGACCAGGGTGGTGTCCGGGTCGGGCAGGCCGAGGGCTTGGCGTTGTTGGTCGGCGCGGTAGTCGGCGCGGACCTGTCGGCGTTCGGTGAAGGTCGAGGAGTAGGCGCGGGACTTGGTCAGGAAGTGGCCGCGGAAACCGAGCATGTGCGCCCAGCGTGCGAACATCCGTTTCGGGTAGACGCGTTGGAGCTCCGAACAGGCCAGCATCAGGCGCCGGATGTGGTCGGGCACGGGCAGAGTGGCAGGGTCTTGGCCCATGCCGGAGCCTTCGCAGGTGCGGCAGTAGACCGGGGTACCGTCCGCGTGCTGGATGGTGGGGAAGCCGCCAGAGCCCCGGCAGGTGGCGCAGTACACGGCGCGGTCAGTGGCACCGGTAGATTCGGCTGCTTTGGTGGCGTACTTGGCGACGTACGCGGCGACCTTGCCTTCGTTGATGTCGTCGGTGGCGAACGCGGTGATGGGCCGGACATCGAGCACCGCACCCCAGGACAGATCACGGGCGGGCTGCTCGGAAACGGCGGGCACGCGGACCGTGGTGTACGGGTGGTGGTGGGCTGCGGCGATGGCGTCGGTCAGCAGGTCGAGCGTGGCCCAGGCCGGGGGCGGGCTGGCAGAGCCTTCGGGTCCGTCGAGGCGGATCACGGCATGGAAGTGGATGGCGCCGCGGTTCTGGAATTCGGCGACCTTGCCGTACGACAGCCGGGCTACGTCGGCGAACTCCCGTTGGGTGAGTCCGGCGCGTAAGGCGATCTCACGGCGGAGCCGGTTGATGAAGCGGTGCCACAGGTCCCCGGCATGGTTGTTGAACAGCACCGCCCCCGTGTAGTCGTACGTGCTCGGGTTGAGCGCCGTGCCCAGGGCCGGATCATCGTCGCGGTGGCGGGTTCCGCAGCGGCAGCGGCCGGTATCGGGCTGGTTGTGGACGGGCCCGAACGAGGGGGCGGTCAGGGTCAGGAAGACGCGGGGGCGCTCGCGCACGGTGGCAGGGATGTGCATGGCGTCATCGCCGCACAGACCCGCACGGATCAACCGGAAGGCGTCCCCGGCATACAGGTAGGAGCAGGGCGCACAGCGCGAAGCACGGCGGTTTCCGCAGGCGACCCGGAGCCGTCCGCCAGGCTGGTCGTCACTGGTGGTGTGGTGCAGCAGTCTGCCGGTGGTCTTGTCCTGGGTCCTGGTCCAGCCGGTCAGGTGGATGGGGTTGGCGCAGCCTCCAGTACGGCGGATCTGCTCGCGCCAGCTGTCGAAGTCGGGGGCGGAAGCCACCCGCAGCAGATCGCCGAGGGTGACCGGATCGAGGCCCGCCAGGGTGGCCGTGTCGCTCATCAGTGACCCTCCCTGACATGGGCGAGGCCGTGAAAGTAGGTGTAGTCCTGCACGAGCGCCCAGGCATCGGGGTCTCCGTCGGCGGTAGCCGTGTCACCACAGCCGCAGACGTAGGAGCCCGTGGCCGGGGCGTACGGGGACGGCTTGACGACGTGCAGGCCGGGGCTGTCCGACGTCGGGGTGAGGTCAGTCATGGGCCACCCCGACTGCCTCAGTGAGGAGGGGAGCCGACAGGAGGCCGTCAGGTGGGGTCCACAGCCCGCGGGCGCCAGGCCAGGGAAGCGGCTCGGACAGCCGCACCACGTCGGTGAGTTTCCAGTGCCACTGACCAGGAACGGACCACAGGGTGCAGTAGCCGTCCGGGGCGTGGCAGTCAACAAGCCTGGCCACGGCGATCACGGCGCCTGTGGGTTGTGGCCGACTCAGGAACGGCCGGGCCAGCGGGGCGTTCCTGGCGTGGCGGTCCTGGGTGAGTCCGGCATGAATAAGGAGCAGGCCGCGGTAGCCGGTGGGCCACGTGCGGTTTTCGATCTTCTTAGTGCCATACGCGATGGCCGAGGCCCAGGGCTGCCACAGGGTGAGGGCCTGAATAGCGGGCAGTGTGCTCATGGCGTCACCGCCGCAGGGTCCTTGGCTATGTCGTCCAGGACCTGTGCTGCTTGGGCGGCCTGGGTGGCGAGTTCGCGTAGGGCATCAGCGGTGCCGGGAACGGCGATAAGGGAGATGTCGATCAGGCCGCTGCCGATTCGCAGGCTGACGAACGCCTCGCCGGGGGCGCGGTTGCCGAAGATGATGAGCCGGGTCGGGGTGTCGGCTTCGAGGTGAGCGGTAAGGGTGGCGGTGTTCATGCCGTCACCCCCGCCGGGGCCGTGGTGGTGCGGCGGACGGGGAGGGTTCCGGTGCCGCGGCAGGCCGGGCAGTCGGCGGTGATGGTGTGCAGGTGGCCCGCGGCGTTGCGACCGCCCAGGGTAATGGCGACGGAGGCGAAGCCGTCGCAGTCCGGGCAGATCCGGGCAGCGGCAGGAGTGCGGTCGGGCATGATGGGACTTCCTTCCGGTTCATTTGGTCGGGTAGGGGCTGTGCCGTCCGGGGCGGACGAGACTTGGCGGTTGAGGCCGCCCCGGGGGCCGGTCAGCGTCGGTCGTTCATGAGCGAGCGGATGACCACGGCGAGCAGGGCCAGTGATCCGGCCGTGATGGCGATGGCCAGGAACATCGAGGTCAGCAGCAGCCCGCCGACGACGAGCCCGGCAACGACCAGGACGGGGTTGCTCTTGACCAGCTCGACCGCGGCCGACGTGCGGGCCAGGGGCACAGGTTGAAGTGCCGGGGCGGGGGTGCGGTCGGTGGCCGGGGGCACGGCGGTGGTGATCGTGGGGTAGGTGTCCGGGGTCGGGTACTTGGGCTTGAACATCGGTGGATCTCCCTTCTGGATTGGGTTACTTGACCTGGGTGTCGCTGAGCGGGGCGAAGATGCTGTCGGACAGCAGGTAGCCCCCGAGCAGGAGCAGGGCGACGAGCCAGAGCGGCGGCCGGAAGAGCTTGACGCCGAGGTAGCCGACGACCGCGAGTGCGAGCCAGAGCGGAACGGTCATGACGGGTCACTCCTTTCAGGCGAGTTGGAGGGTGATGGCCTCAGCCATCGGAGCGGGCACACCCA
The DNA here is from genome assembly GCF_053607685.1 of Streptomyces sp. NPDC055099. Lineage (NCBI taxonomy): Bacteria > Bacillati > Actinomycetota > Actinomycetes > Kitasatosporales > Streptomycetaceae > Streptomyces > Streptomyces sp. NPDC055099. Next base: position 388,951 of record NZ_JBSGUA010000004.1, read on the forward strand.
GGCGGGCACGCAGGGTGGTGGAGTCGATCGGCTCACCGGTCGAGGCGCGGTGGGCATCGGCGATCTTCTGGGCGCGGTCGGCGAGCGCGGGCGGAACCTTCACCGCAGGCACAGCAGCGGGAAGTTCGGGGGCAGGCTCGGGGATATCGAGCGGCTCGACCAGCGGTGCGGGCTCGGCAGGGGCCGGTTCGGTGGACGCGTCGGGCAGCGGGGCCGGGTCGGGGGCGCGGTCAGGGTGGTGGGCCAGGAGGGTGCCGCCCAGGAAGGCGAGCGCGGGCCACCCGGCAACCAGGAACCGCAACCAGGCCGGGGGCTGTTGGAGGTCGAGGAATCCGGCGGTGGCGACGTTCGCACCGAGCGAGGCGATCAGAGCGACCACGAACCAGAACCAGGCCAAGCGCGGGGTCTGCCCGGCTCGAAGTCGGCGCCACGCCGCGACCAGCAGCAGGTCTACCGAGATCGGGTAGGCCCAGGCTTTCCAGCCGGTCTGTCCGGCCGAGGCGGCGATGTCGTGCAGGTGGGCAAAGGACAGAGCACCGGCGATCACGGCTTGCACGAGGACGGCATCGCAGCGGATCGAGCGGGACATGTCTTCACCTCCTTCGCGTAGTTGGAGCCGGTACCGGGCGGGGTATGGAGGCCAGCCGCCCGGCACCAGCGGTGTTCAGTCGGTGGGGGCTGCACCAGTGCCGAAACAGGCCAAGCAGATGCCGGTCTGCTTACCGACGTCGCGGCGTTGGCGGCCGACGCGGACCGTGATCGGAACCTCTCCGGTGCCCTTGCACGGCTTGCACCTCACGAGCGTGGGCTTGCGAGCCGGGGGCTTCTTCTGGGCCATCTCCGGTCACCGCCTCTGGCGTGCGGCGCCCTCAACGTGCAGACGGGCCTTGGTGACAATCTCGTCCCGATGCGTGATCGCGCGGCCGGTAACGCCGCACGAGCACTGGAAGTTGAAGTAGCCGAACCCGGCGTCGTAGACCTCGGTCTTGTGCTTCCTGCGCAGCAACCTCATGACGGTTCCTCTCTCTGTGATCAGGCATGGCGGGGGTAGGGAGTTGGCGCGAGGCGGTCACGCCGACCGTTGACGGGGTGTGGCTACAGAGCCTTCGCGGGCGCCGGGACCTCGGTGCGGGCCGGGCGGAAGGGGCGCAGGGCCGGGATCATGGGGGCCAGGTGGGCGTACTGGCGGCACACCGTGGCCACCTCGCCCAAGCTGGTCTTGGGGGTGCGGATCCGGGTCCAGCCACCCGAGGTGTCCCCGGCAATCGCGGTACCGCGGCGCTCCGGGGCGATAGCGGTAGCGGCCGGTACGGCGAGATCGCTGATGTCGCCCAGACCCATTTCCGCAGTCTGCTTGTCGTTGCAGCGGTGCACCACACGCCCGGTGAGCTGGGCACGCAGAGCGGTGGCGCCCTTGCCGAGATCGGTGCCGAAGCGCTGCGCGTTCACTTCCAGGTAGATACCGACCGCACGAGCCAACTGGGCCAGGCGCACGAGCTGGGTGACGACGTGGTCACGGCGCTTGCGGTCATCGGTGGAGACCACGAAGAACAGCTCGGCGATCTCATCAATCAAGACCACGATCGGCGTCGGGCGCAGGTGCTTGGGCAGACCCCAGATGTCGGACGTGATGTCTTCCAGCGGGGTGCTGGGGTCGATGCCCTGATGCAGGCACAGCAGGTCGAAGCGCTCTTCCATCTCCGTCACCAGGGCATTAAGCAGCCCCTGTGCCTGCTCCGGGTCGGTGGCCAGTGCGGAGAGACGTTCCGCGAACGGCGCCTGCTCCACACCGCGCTTGCAGTCGATCCCGACGAGCGCCACATCCAGCGGGGCGAGCGCCTTGATCAGACACCGCTGGTACATCGACTTACCCGAGTCGCTGGCGCCCAGCGTCAACGCGTGCGGGATCTGCCGGTAGTCGCGGACGAAGGGCCGACCGTCCTCGCGCAGGGCCACCACCGCGGACAGCGGACCGGGCGCCAGCCGACGCGGCATACGGACCCGAGACAGGAGGTCAAAGCCGGTCATGCGCAGCTCGACCACACCAGGTTTGAGTTCGGCGACATGCACCGAGTACACGCGCCAGGCATGCCGCAGGCGTTCAGCCGACTTGACCACATCGTCCGGGGCCAGACCCGCCGCCAGATGAAGCCGCAGCCGCAGGCCGGTAGTGGTCGGGGCAATCCCCCGGACCTTCGGGACGCCGGGCCGCGACTCTTCATGGCTGGTCACGTTCCTGGCCAGCACCCTCCACCAGGGCGGGGAGACCGTCAGCTCACAGGCTTCCATGGTCTGGCGGTAGGAGGAGAAGATCCGGTACAGGGCGGCCGGAAGGCCGAACAGAGACCAGTACACGGCCGGAGCCTTGGCCCGTGCTATCAGGGCCACCAGCACCACCAGGGCGGCGAGCACTAAGAGTTCGGTCATCGCGATCAGCCCTTGCCGTTGGCCATGGCCGGAACCTGAGCGGCCATCACGGCGGTCGCACGGTAGGTGATGCCGTGCCCGTACTCGTTCTCCCACGGGCGGCCGAACGGCTCGACCAACGTCACCTGCGTCCCCGGCACCAGACCGTCAGCGATCCCTGACTCGGGGATGGTGAAGGTGTCCACGTCCGGCTTGCCGTCGATGTTGATCAGGGCGACGTTGACGCTCATCAGCAGTTCGCCCGTGTTCGTGTCGTACGCCTTCTCTTCCGTCTTCTTGTTCTTCAACTTCGGCTCCGGAGCCTGCATCAACATCACAGACGTCCAGCGCTCCGGGTTCAGAGGCAGGAGACGCATAGCGGTCACTCCTTGATCGAAAGGAAGCGTCAACTCGCAAGTGGCTCAAGCCAGTTGACCTGACATGGTTCAGTGAACTGGCTTGAGCCAGTTGCGTCAACCCCTCCGAGCGAACTGGCTTGAGCCACCCGCTATGGTGGTGGCAGTCAGAAACGGGAGAGTGGATGTCAGGGCGAGACGAAGACAAGAGGCCTGCAAGTAGGCGAATTGCGGATGAACTGCGCGAAGCGATCGAGGCTGGCCAGTACGCGCCAGGGGAGAAGCTGCCATCCAGCCGTCAGCTAGCGGAGCGCTACGGAGTGGTCCGAAACACGATCGATGCCGCGACGGAAATCCTGAATCAGGAAGGGCTCGTAACGACCGAACATGGTCGAGGCTCCTTCGTCCGCAAGCGGCAGCCTCTTATCCGACTGGGCAGCGACCGCTATTCGCCGAAGTACCGCGAGAGCGGGCTGTCCCCCTTCTTGGTCGAATGTTCCAAGCAAGGGAAGACCGGCCGATTTGAAGTGCTAGGCATTGAGCGAGTCAAGCCGGACAGTGACCTAGCGAACCGACTTAAAGTCTCCCACAAAACTAAGTCGGTACTTCGCCGTGAGAACGTTTTTCATGCTGGCGATGATCCTGTCTATCGCGTCACAACTTGGATTCCGTGGAGCATTGCTCAAGGTACTGGACTCGTCGAAGAGGAGGTTCCCCACCAGTATGGGATTCACGGAGTCTTTGAGGACCAAGGGCATGTAATGGAGCGCATCAACGATGAGGTGACCGCGCGCATGCCCACCCCCACGGAGGCTGAGTACCTGCAACTACCGGGAGGTGTGCCAGTCATCGAGGTGCTACACACCAGCATTGATCAAGATGGCGAGCCGTACGAGTTGACCAAGTTCGTCATGCGTGCCGACATGAACGGACTGGTTTACAACGTTCCCATTGAGTGACGCCCAGCCAAGGAGTAGCAGCCATGCCCAGTGACGCACTGCGTGAAACCTTGATCAGGCCCCGGATAGACAAAGATATTCCGGGTGCCGCCGCAGCACTCGTTGATGTCCATTCCTCCGATGGCTATCCAGTAGAGGGGGTGGAGCGCCCCGAGGAGTGGCTTAGGCCTAGCGGTTTGATTCAAAGCTGGGTTGCCGAGCTGGCAGAAAATATCGTCGGGCATGTGTGCATCACGCGCGGACAAGGTGAAGCGGCAGTAAACCTCTTCCTTGAGCGAAGCAAAAAGTCCAAGGATGAAGTGGCCGTAATGGCAAGGCTGTTTGTCGTTCCGGAAGCGCGGCGAAACTCCACCGGCGAACGTCTCGCGCGGGCGGCCGTTGCTTACGCCCAGAAGCACGGGCTCGTACTCGTCGGCGACGTCATGACCAAGGACGCTTCCGCGATCCGACTCTATGAGCGGCTTGGCTGCCAGTTCATCGGCACGACCAGGCACAACTATGGCGAAGGCCAGGAGACCCCTGCACTCTGCTTCGTCGCGCCAACAGGCTGACGCGTAGCAGGACTTAGCAGCAGTGTGAGCACTAACAGTGTGCCTTTGCACCTTTGCCGGGTCCGTTCGATCTTCGTTCAACGGCCGCCAGATGCCTGGCCGTTGTCCTCGTTATCGACCGGCGTGCCGACCTCACCCGTACCGCCGCAGCCATCGCATGTCACGGTCGTCTCGTTACCCGCGTCGTCCCGGAGCGTGATCGTGCCACCGACGCAGTTGCCGCACTTCGGCACTCGATCCTCCAGGAGCCGCTGGGTCAGGTTGAGCAGACGGCTGTACCGCCAATCGTGTTGAAGCATCGGGATGTGCTCGCGATCGACCCAACCCACGTCAGCCTCACCCAGCCTTTCACCTTCACCTTTGAAGGTAGCGGCAAACGGGGCTCCGCGGGAGCCTGCCGTGAAGCGGGGCGCTCCTTGAGCCCGTATCGCGCGGACAGACTTTCCCTACATCATCAAGGGCTCGCCCCGCTCGCCGGCCGTCGTACCGCCAGGATCGCCGACACTGCCCATGCCCGCGGGCCAACGTCCACGGGGACGCGGGTTCGACGGCATCGCGCCGCCGCCACGATCCGGCCTCTGAAGAGGGAAAAGACCAAGAGCCACAACATGGCCTAGTCGCATACGTACAGGCAGAACCCATAGACCCCAAAAACCAAAGGCCTAACAGAGTTAGGTCGATTCGCAGGGAATCGTGAGCCGCACAGAGTGCGTCGGCGCCGGATGGCCGCCGACGCGCACGCCCTTCGCATGTCTCCGCCAGCGGGTCGCACGCGTCGTCGCCCATCCGCACCCACAAGGGGAGAAGAGCAAGCATGGGGCAAGGGGGAAGAGCCGTACAGGCAAAAGACGCTTTGTGCTTACAAACCGAGGCCGGATCGTGGCGGCGACGCGATGCCGTCGAACCCGCTCCCATGGACGAGGCCCGTCGGCTGAGGCGGTCGGCTCCACGGCTTTACGCAGCCACCATGGGGCGAGCCTCGAAGATCATGGCCCCACCGTCGTGCTTTACCGGGCAGGTCCAAAGACCGCCCGACTCGCGATGAGCTTACGGGGCCATGATCACTCACCCCATGGCAGCTCCCGCCCAAAGCCGCTCCACCGACCTAGGCATTCGACGCAAGGTGTATTTAAATGCACCAGTATGGATGAGGGTATGGCTGCCGTGATCGCTGGATTAGCGTCCATGGTTGGCGCGCTTGGTGGAGCCATTGCAGGAGGAATGGCAGCAGTCAGAGGGACCCGCGCCGGGGCAGAAACAAGCGCTCAAGCGCTCCGTCAACAAGTGCAAGACCAGGCAGCGACTGAGCATGCACACTGGCTCCGGGCCCAACGCAGAGAGGCATACGATGCATACATCGCCGCTGCGCAGTCCGTAGGGGTAGAGATCGAAAAGTACACGCTATATCCAATTCGCGCTGATGCGAATGAATTACAAAATGCAACTAGTCAACTAGCGAACATCCGCAGCAGGGTCACTCTAATCGGCTCCAAAGAAACCAGTAAGGCGGCTCGCGATCTTCTGGGTTCCGCGCAGCGTGCTAAGAATACCGTCCTCAGTGCATCGCCGAGAGCGAGAAGCGTTCGACACGTCAGGGCACGGAACCTAGCGGCGACGGATTTCCTCGAAAAGTACAGTCTCTTTGTCGCGGCAGCTCGCTCCGAATTAGGAGTCGACTGAGAAGTTGTTACAGCACTTCCTTGAAGCATCATTCGGAAGAGAGTTCCGTGGGGCGACCGCACGAGCCTGGCACACGGGCGGTGTGCTCAGGAGCGTTCATAGGTCTCGGCGCACCGCAGCGAAGTACGACAACCGCAGCAACCATCCACGCCCGATAGCATTCCCCCAGGACCGTGTGGAGGCCGGAATGACCGTCGGCGACCGGCCCCGCTAGAGCTGCGGATCAGAGGGCGCCTGACTTACAAGGCGCGTGTCGCCCAACGCGCAAGCGCCCTCCTCGGGCCGTCATGGGGCCGTAGAAGGGCGCTCGTTGGTGACCAACGCTGACAACTGCCAACAGCACAGCAGCAGTTCAGAGCGGTGATCGAGTAGACGGCCGCACGTCACGGCCATCAATGATCAGTTGTGGCGATACTGTCGCTGGAACGGCCAATCCGATGAGTAGCTAACTGCGTGACAACGCCGACGCACACCCGCGAACAACCATGGACGCCAGCGCACCATCAGCGCAGGTGACAGGCACACCAACCCGAGGCCAGCCCCCACCCCCAATTGCCAATCCGATAACCGGGTCGGGGGAACCGGTGAGCGGTTTGTCCATGTGGGGAGGCCTGCTCCCTCGATCACCGGGCGGTGCTGCTTCCGGTACGCGGTCCTGGTTGCGGCCTGGCTGGAGTGCCCCACGAGCGGCGAGGTCTCCTTCAGGCGGACAGCCAAGCGCGCCGATGCCGGGCAACCGCGTACAGCTCATCGATCTGCCTGGCATCAAGCACCCCGCTGAGCGGGCCGAGCGCAGAGACCTCCCGCTCGCGGTACACGCGGACGGTGAACTGCGTTGCTGCCTTGGTCAGTTCCGTCACGCCGACGAACACGATGACCGGCTGCACATGTACCGGGATGTCGGTGTAACGCCGCAACACCGCTTGGACCCGACCAGCCTCCGCCTTGCTCTTGCGTGCGTACGGCTGTGGCGGGCCGTGATTGACCTTCGCCATCTCATCGCCGACCCATACGGTCTTCCCGAAGTGGCGCTTGGTGTTGATGCTGAACACTCCGCCGGGACCGATCAGGAGGTGGTCGATGTCCACGTCCCGAGGCAGCGGCACAGAGTGCAGCACACGCCAGCCATACCGCGAGAGCCTCTGTAACTCGCCACCGACCCGACGCTCACCGGCGAGCCCCATGCGCCATGAATCCCACTCAGACTCACGCCGCAACAGCCAGGAGAGCACCCTCTGCGCAGCGCTGGGGCCCTTCTCCGCCAGCAAGCACCTAAGGCCCTCCCCCGGCCGATTCAGGGCGAGATCGTCCGGCGCCGTCAGCGGAGGCAACTCCGGTACACCTTGCGGCTCTACCGATCTACGCGGTTTGGGCTTCGCGGCGGCGCTCGATCTCGGTGCGGGAGAAGGTCGCGTGAGGAGCGGACGCAGCAACCCGAGTGCCTCATGCCGATACGGCTCGACCAGGATCGTGACCTTGCCCGTCCGGCAGTCGGCCCATGCGACGGCGGAGCCGTCAGGGAGATTCACATAGAGCCGATCCTGCCCATGCCGCTTCCACCGAACGACCTTGAGATCACCCATGTTCGCCCATTACCGTCTTCGTAGAGCCCGGTTCGGGTTCGTGGCCTTCAGGGCCGGTATGACTCGTTGCCCCTGTCCTTGATGATCCGGGGGGTGCTGTCGCCGGTCCTGGCGGCACCGGATGGTCGCTGATGGAAGCATGTCCGCCGGCAGGCAGGGCTGCGTAATGTGGCTGCCGATCTCCGGTGCCCGGCTGGGCCACCGGTGGTGACTCCGGGGAGGGAAAACCCGGTGACCAGCAATGACTTCACGTCAATCGATGTGTTCTGCGCCCTGGATGTGGGCAAGTCCGCCCACCACGCTACGGCTCTGCTGGCCGACGGCCGTACCACCTTCGACAAACCGCTGCCCAACGGCGAGCCCCAGTTGCGGGAACTGTTCACCCGTCTCAAGCGCAAGGGGAGGGTCCTGGTGGTGGTCGATCAGCCGGCCTCCATCGGCACGCTGGCGGTGACCGTCGCCCGCGCCTGCGGCTGCGATGTCGCCTATCTGCCCGGCCTGTCGATGCGCCGGCGGGCCGACCTGCACCCGGGCAGCGGCAAGACCGACGCCCGTGATGCCCACGTCATCGCCGATGCCGCCCGCACCCTGCCCCACCTGCTGCACTCCATCGACGTCGATGAGAGCGTGCGGGCCGAACTGACCATGGTCCTGGGCTATGACGACGACCTCGCCCAAGACGCCACCCGCACCTCCAACCGGCTGCGCGGCCTGCTCACCTCGATCCATCCGTCCCTGGAACGCGTCCTGGGACCGCGCCTGCGCCATCCGGCCGTCCTGGCCCTGCTCCAGACGTTCGGCTCCCCGGCCGCACTGGCCCGGGCCCGCACCGAAGAGCTCATCGAGGTCATGACCAACGCTGCCCCGCGCATGCGCACCCCGCGGGAGCTGGCCGAACAGATTCATATCGCCCTGGCCCAGCAGACCGTCCAGGTCCCCGGCACGGCCTCGGCCGGCGAGATCATCGCCGGCCTGGCCGAAGCCCTCGCCGTCCTTCTCAAGCGCCGCGATCTCCTGGAGAGCCGGGTCGCCGCGCTGCTGGAGGCCCACCCTCTCGCGAAGGTCCTGACCTCCATGCCCGGGGTCGCGGTCAGGACCGGAGCCCGCATCCTGGCCGAGGTCGGCGACGCCAGCGCGTTCCCCACCGCCGCCCACCTGGCCTCTTACGCGGGACTGACCCCCACCACACGTCGGTCCGGGACCTCGATCCGGGGCGAAGGACCACCCCGCGGCGGCAACAAGATGCTCAAACGGACCCTGTTCCTCGCCTCGTTCGCCTCACTGAGCAGCCCCGAATCCCGGGCCTACTACGACAGGAAACGAGCAGAGAACAAACGCCACAACGCAGCCCTCATCTGCCTCACCCGCCGCCGCGTCGACGTCCTGCACGCCATGCTCAAACATCGCACCCTCTACCAACCCCGGCACGAACAAACAGCCTGATCAATCCCCCAGACCTTGACCGAACAGATAGAAGCACCCCCCTGCAGCGGCACAACCCCCAAGGCCATGGGAACAGCGGATCGGCACCACCACAAGGACGCGTACTACCGCTGGCGCGACAGCTCCGATGCGTGTCTGTCTGCGTGTCAACGCCGACGCACAGCCGCGAACGCCCATGGACATGCCGGGAACCCCGCTGAGCGGATATGACCCCGTTCACGTGAGTGTGCGTAGCGCCTCGTCGAGGATGCGGCGGATCTGTAGGGCGTCGGGGGCGACGGCGGTGACGAGTACCGCGGGTCCGGCGAGGGGGGTGAGCGTGGCGCCTTCGGTGAGGAGGGCCGGCCCTGGGCGCTCCTGGTCGAACTCCGGGCGTACGAGGACGAGCTGGCCGATCGCGCGATGCCCCGCCAGGACAGCGGGGCCGTCCCAGCCGGCGGGTGCGCCGGGTCCGCAGGAGAGCTCCTGGTCGAGCAGGAGGCGGCCGGCCCGGCGCACGGTGAGGCGGCTGGTGAGGCGTCCCGGGTCCTCGCCGGTCCGCCCGAGTACCTGTTCCTCCCGCAGCACCAGGCGCGCGCTCGCGGCGAGCTCGGCCCGTGTGGTCACCCGCAGATCACTGTCGCGTACGGAGATCAACTGCTCGGGCAGCCAGAGCAGTTCCGCGTCCTCGCCCACCGTGAGCCGCACGTCGTAGCGCGCCGTCTCCTTCGACTGCCCCGGCAGGGCGAGGGTGGCGGCGGCCGAGCCGACGCGTAGCCGGGCCCCGTCGTGGGCGGTGGTCTCGACGGTGAGGTGGTCGCCCCCGAGGGGGCCGCTCATCGCCCCGACGAGGGTGACGTGGGCGCCCGCTCCTGCGGCCCGGGTGCGGCGCGGGACGAGGGGCCCCTCACCGTCGAGCACGGGCAGGGCGGTGCCGCCCCGCCCGTCGCCTCGCGCGGTGATGCGGGCGGTGCCGCGTACCCCCGAAGCCACGACCGCGTCCACGCTCATGCGGACGCGGTCCACGCCGCGTACTGGGCGCGTACCCAGGCGGCGACAGGACCGACACCCTGCTCCGACCTCAACGACTGGAAGACGACAGGCAGTTCGGCGCGCTGGGCCTTGGCGTCCGCGGCCATGCGCGCGAGGTCGGAGCCGACGTGCGGGGCGAGGTCGGTCTTGTTGACGACCAGGAGGTCGGCGGTGCTGACGCCGGGGCCGCCCTTGCGCGGGATGTCGTCGCCGCCCGCGACGTCGATGACGAAGATCTGCGCGTCGACCAGGCCCTTGGAGAAGGTGGCGGTGAGGTTGTCCCCGCCCGACTCGACGAGGATCAGGTCCAGCGGCCCGACTTCGTCCTCCAGGTCCTCCACCGCCTCCAGGTTGGCGGAGATGTCGTCGCGGATAGCGGTGTGCGGGCACGCACCGGTCTCCACGGCGGTGATCCGCTCGGGCGGGAGCACGGCCTCGCGCAGCAGGAACTCGGCGTCCTCGCGGGTGTAGATGTCGTTCGTGACGACGGCGAGGGACAGCTCGGCCCGCAAATCCTTGCAGAGCGCGGCTACGGTGGCGGTCTTGCCGGACCCGACGGGCCCGCCGAGCCCGATCCGCAGGGCGCGGCGGCGCCCGTCGGCGCGGTGTGCGTCGGCGCTCACGGCGGTGGACTCGTCGTGGGAGTGGTCGAGATGCATGGTGCGACTCCTATGGTTCAGCAGTTCGTTTCGCCCCGTACGGCGGGGCTCCGGGGGCGAGCGCCCGGTGGTGCGGTCCGCTACGACGCGAACAGCCGCGCGGGCCAGGCCGCGTGTGCCTCGGCCCCGATCTCGAGGAGCGGCGCGGACGCCGCGGGCAGCGCGTCGACGCCTTCGGTCAGGGCGCACCGTGCGGCCTCCGCCGCGGCCCGCGCGACGAGATCGAGTTCGGGCGCGAGGCGGGCCAGGACCCCCGTCGCGTCGAACGGGTCAAGGCTCAGCAACCGCACGGTCGCCGTCGCGGGCCCGCTGACGCATTCGTACGCGGAGCAGTACGCGGCGTCCTCGGCGCCGAGCCCCGCCGCCCGTGCTGCGAGGCCGAGGACGACCGGTTGGTGGGCGCCCTTGGGCCGGGCGGCAGCCAGGTGGTCCAGGGACGGGTCGGGCCACGCGGACCGCGCGGCCCGCATCATCTGCCGCCCGAGCCGCCGCCCTGCACCGCGCAGTGCGGCCGACGAGGTCCGCGCGTCGGCGGCCTCGTCCAGTTCGAGCGGATCGATCCCGAGCGCCGCGGCCGCCGCGAGCGAGGCGGAGACGAGCCCCGTCGTGTGCAGCCGCCCCCGGCAGAACTGCTCCAGGTCCGCGGCGCCGGTGACGCGTCCCGCCTTGACCGCTTCCTCGGCCCCGCCGGAGTGGGCGTGCCCTCCGGCGGGGAACCGGCCGTCGGCCAGGACGAGAAGTGCGGCTCTAGACATCGCGGTCGACCGTCATCAGAGCAACCACCACCAGAATCACCATCAGAAGAGGAAGTACCGCTGCGCGAGCGGAAGTTCGGCGGCGGGCGACGGCTCGACGAGCTCACCGTCGATGGTGACGGCGAAGCTGTCGGGGGCGACCTCCACCCTCGGCAGGGCGTCGTTCTCGCGCATGTCCGCCTTCGAGCGTCCGCGCGTGGAGCGGATCGCGGTGAACTCCTTGGCCACACCCAGCCGTTCCGGCAGCCCGTCGTCCAGCGCCGACTGGGTCACGAAGTTGAGCGAGTTGAGCCCCGGCGCCTTGCCGTGCGCGCCGAACATGGGCCGTGGCAAAACCGGCTGCGGGGTGGGGATGGAGGCGTTGGCGTCGCCCATCTGCGCGTACGCGATCTGGCCGCCCTTGATGACCAGTTGCGGCTTGACGCCGAAGAACTTCGGGTCCCACAGCACCAGGTCAGCGAGCTTGCCGCTCTCCACCGAACCGATCTCGTGGTCGACGCCCTGGGCGACCGCCGCGTTGATCGTGTACTTGGCGACATAGCGCCGCGCGCGCCGGTTGTCGGCGCGGCTGTCCCCCGGCAGGAAGCCGCGCCGCCGCTTCATCACGTGCGCGGTCTGCCAGGTCCGCATGACGACCTCGCCGATGCGTCCCATGGCCTGCGAGTCCGACGACATGATCGAGATGGCGCCGATGTCGTGCAGGATGTCCTCGGCCCCGATGGTGGTGGGCCTGATCCGCGACTCGGCGAAGGCGAGGTCCTCGGGGACCGCCGGGTTGAGGTGGTGACAGACCATCAGCATGTCGAGGTGCTCCTCGACGGTGTTGACGGTGTGCGGCCGGGTCGGGTTGGTGGAGCTGGGCAGCATGTTCGGCAGCGACACCGCCGTGATCATGTCGGGGGCGTGCCCGCCGCCCGCGCCCTCGACGTGGAAGGCGTGCAGGGTGCGGCCCGCGACGGCGGCGAACGTGGCGTCGATGAAGCCCGCCTCGTTCAGAGTGTCGGTGTGGACGGCGAGCTGGGCGCCGGTGTCCTCGCAGACGTTCAGGCAGGCGTCGATGGTGGCGGGGGTCGCGCCCCAGTCCTCGTGAATCTTGAAACTGACGGCTCCGGCCCGCAGTTGGGCGTGCATGGACTCGGCGGAGACCGTGTTGCCCTTGCCGAGGAAGCCGATGTTGACGGGGCTGGAGTCCATCGCGGCGAACATCCGGGCCAGGTGCCAGGAGCCGGGCGTGATCGTGGTCGCCTTGCTGCCTTCGGCGGGTCCGGTGCCGCCGCCGATGAGGGTGGTGACCCCGGAGGCGAGTGCCTCGTCGACGATGGTCGGCGAGATGAAGTGGATGTGGGTGTCGATGCCGCCGGCGGTGAGGATCTTGCCGTTGCCGGAGATGACCTCGGTCTCCGGGCCGATCACGAGATCGGGGTGCACGCCGTCCATCGTGTCCGGGTTGCCGGCCTTGCCGATGCCGGTGATGCGGCCGTCGCGTATGCCGATGTCGGCCTTGACGACGCCCCAGTGATCGATGACCACGGCGCCGGTGACGACGGTGTCGGGGGCGCCTTCGGCGCGCGTGGTGCGCGACTGCCCCATCGACTCACGGATGACCTTGCCACCGCCGAACACGGCCTCGTCGCCGGAGCGTCCGGGGCCGCCGGAGCGGTCCTCCTCGATCTCGACGAGGAGGTCGGTGTCGGCGAGCCGGATGCGGTCGCCCGTGGTGGGGCCGAACAGGTCGGCGTACGCGGCGCGGGACAGTTCAGGCATCGAGGGGGCCTCCGGTCTCGCCGCGCAGTCCGGGCACGATGCGCAGACCGGCCAGGGGGACGAGTTCGACGTCGACGGGGATACCGGGCTCGAAGCGCACGGCGGTCCCGGCGGCGATGTTGAGCCGCTTGCCGCGGGCGGCACCGCGGTCGAAGTCGAGACCGGGGTTGGCCTCGGCGAAGTGGTAGTGGGAGCCGACCTGGACGGGGCGGTCGGCGGCGTTGAGGACGGTGAGAGCGGTGACCTCGCGGCCTTCGTTGTAGGCGACGGGCTCGTCGGCGAAGAGGATCTCGCCGGGGATCACGGGCTGCGTGGGCTGCGTGGGACTCTGCGTGGGGCTCTGCGCGGAACTCATGTGGCCGGCCCCCGTCAGACGATCGGCTCGTGGACGGTGACGAGCTTGGTGCCGTCCGGGAAGGTGGCCTCGACCTGGACGTCGTGGATCATCTCGGGAATGCCGCTCATGACGTCGTCGCGGGTGAGCACCTTGCGCCCCGACGACATGAGTTCGGAGACGGTGCGGCCGTCGCGGGCACCTTCGAGGATGTGGGACGTGATGAGCGCGATCGCCTCGGGGTGGTTGAGCAGCAGCCCCCGCGCCCTTCGCTTCTCGGCCACGTCCGCGGCCACATGGATGAGCAGTCTCTCCTGCTCGTGCGGGGTCAGTTGCACGCGTCCCACCTCACAGTCCTCGCTCCGGACCGTGCGGGGTCCGGCTGCCGCGGCCACCGCGACGGATATAGATGTAACACACAGACAGTACGCATGATCTTGCGCACCCCGGTTACCAAATCCCCTGGTGGCGTGGGATCGCAGGCTAGTTGGGAGGAGTTTCAACGAGGTTAACCAGCGCTTGACCGCTCCATGACCATCAGCTGGGCAGACCCATACTCATCCGCTGGGCCGACCCACGACCCTCAGCCGGACCGCCCCGCACCGGTCAGCCGGGCCGGCCCATGCTCATCAGACCGCGCAGACCGTCCTGCAGCGCCTCGATCGGGACCTCGTCGAACAGCGCGAGCTGGGCGGCGAACCCCTGCGCCGTCGCGACCATCACCCGCGCGACATGGTCGGCCGGGACGTCGCCGCGCATCATGCCCGCCGCCTGATACCCCTCGACGATCTTCACCCAGGCGACGCGCACCTTGGCGTACCCCTGATGCATCACGGCCGCGAGCTCTTCGTTGCGCAAGGTCTCCGCCCACACCTGGACGATCAGCCGCGGGAAGTACGAGGCCTCCCCCTCCCGGACACCGGGCTTACGACTGAGCACCTGGGACAGCGCGCGGCCGACCAGCACGTCCGGCGGTGGCGGCGGGGTCTCCTCGGCCGCCGCCTCGAAGGTCGCCTGGATGTACTCAAGGACCTCGCCGACGATCGCCCCGATCAGCTCCTCCTTGCCCCGGAAGTAGCGGTAGACCGCTCCGGCCGACAGGCCGACCTCCTTGAGCACGTCCTGCATCGAGGTGGCGTGGAAACCGTTGCGGGCGAAGCAGAGGGCGGCGCCGTCCAGGATCTGGCGGCGGCGTGCGTCTAGGTGCTCCTGGGATACGCGGGCCATGCCGCCAAACTAAAACGAACATTCCTTCTTGACAAGCTCCACACCCGGCAGCACAGTGAGGACATCACGTAAAACGAACGATCCTTCTCTTTAGTCAATCCCGGAATCCCGGTCCGAGAATCCCGGAAGGGGCTCAGCTCATGTCGACGCCCGTCGCTACCTCGCCTCCTCAGGCCCGCCGCATGGTGATGGTGGCCGTCCTGGTCTCCGCCGTCGTGGCCCTCGCCCTGTGGGCCTTCGCCTGGCCCGCCACCAGGACCACCCCGCGCGATCTGCCCCTGGGCGTCGCGGGACCCGCTGCGGCGACAGCCCCACTCAAGGCGCAACTGGCCGACCACAAGGGCGCGTTCGAGGTTCATCAGTACGCCGACGAGGCCGCGGCCCGCGACGCCATCGAGGACCGGGCCGTGTACGGGGCGGTCGTCGTCACGCCGCAGGGCATGGAGCTGCTGACCGCGACGGCGGCGAGCCCGGTGGTCGCCCAGCTTCTGGAGCAGGCGGTGGCCGGTCAGGCTCCCGAGGGGGCCGAGGTGCGGACCACCGACGTGGTGCCGGCGCCCGCGGCCGACCCACGGGGCTCAGCCCTCGGCTCGAGCATCCTGCCGCTGGCCATCGCGGGAGTCGCGGCGGGCGCGATGGTGACGATGCTCGGCCTGCGCGGCGTCCGCGCGGTGACCGCCCTCGTGCTGGCCGCCGGGGCGGTCGGCGTGGTCGCCGCAGCCGTGACGCACAGCTGGCTCGGCGTCCTGACGGGCAACTGGTGGGCGGAAGCCGGGGTGTTGGGGCTCTTGACGCTCGCGCTGGGCGGCGCCGTCGCGGGATGCGCCGCGCTCTTCGGCCCGGCGGGGATCGGGATCGGCGCGCTGACCATGGTGCTGCTCGGCAACCCGTTCTCCGGCGTGACGTCCGCGCCACGACTGCTGCCCGAACCGGTCGGCTTCATCGGGCAGTTGCTGCCGCCGGGCGCCGGAGGCACCCTGCTGCGCTCGGTCTCCTTCTTCGACGGCGCGCGCGTCACGGGTCCGCTCGTCACCCTCGCCGTCTGGGTCCTGCTCGGCCTCACCGCCGTGCTGCTGGGTGCGCTCCGCCGCCGTCCCGCTGCCGCGACGCGCGACGAGGCGCCGACGGCGAGGGAAGCGGTGCCGGTCTCCTGATCCGGCGGCACGCCTCGCAACGCTTCCGGCACTCGGACAGCCGTACACCCCCGCTGTAGCGGACGGGGGCGTACGGCCATTCCTGCGGTCGCCGCAAGCAATCAACCGGCCGTTACGTCGCGTTGGGACCCCGGTGCTCGGCCGCAATGCCGAAACGGCGGCCTTCGCCCGCGCCGGACGGGGACGACGTCGGGCGCAACGACGAGACGGAGCTGATCACCTGCTCCTCGTCGGCCTCGGGCGCCGCCTCGGACAGCGCCTCGAGCCGCTCCAGGTCGGCGGCGGAGACAAGGGCCACGAGTGGCTTGCCATGACGGGTGACGACCACCCGCTCACCGCAGTATACAACGCGGTTGATCAGGTCGGCGAGCTCTGCGCGGGCTTGCGTCACCGGAATCTCGTAGGCCATGCCCCCCAGCCTACCGGCGCCCCGTGCGGCCATCCGGCCCGCGAGGACCGGATGCGTCGCAGGTCAGCCCGTACATCAGGAGCCGGGCTTCGGGTCGCGCGCATGTGGTGGCGACGACTCCAACTGCCGGGAGCCGTCACCGTGGTCGACGTCGTGCTGGGCCAGGAGCGTGAGCAGCTCCGCCACCGCGAGCCCCGATTCGGCGGGGTGACGCAGGATGGTCCCCGATTCGATGCGATACGTGTTGGAACGGCCTTGCCGCGTGTGAGAGAGATATCCGCCTTCCTCCAGATCGGAGACGATCTTCTGCACGGCGCGCTCCGTGAGGCGGCAGCGAGCCGCGATGTCACGGATGCGGGTCGCGGGATCATCGGCGATCGCGGCCAGCACGCGGGCGTGGTTGGTGAGGAAGGTCCAACCGCTGTGTGATTCAGGTACTGCTCCCATCCCTACAAGATAGGGCGTTTGATTCACGCATTCAAAAGGGCGAACCCCATTTCCTGTATCACTTGACGGGTATGCCGTGCCGGACCGACGCTGGGTGAGGTGATGACGCCCGGACGTCTACGGAGTGGCCGCCATGACAGAACGTGTACTTACTGCGCAGGTCGCGGAGGAGCCGGCCATCGCGGAGGATCTGATGTCGTTGCCGGATGACCTGGTGTCCCTACCGGATGACCTGGTCTCCGTCGCGGACGCGGACTTGGAGCAGGACCCGCGCGTCGAACTCGTCCAGCTGCGGCGGGCCATGGAGACGAGGCCCGTCATCGACATGGCCCGCGGAGTCCTGATGGCCTCCTTCGGGCTGAGCCCCGATGACGCGTGGGACGTGCTGGTCTCGATCTCCCAGAACTCCAACACCAAGTTGCACATCGTGGCCGACGAACTGGTCGGCGCCGTCACGGGAGGGCACATCCCGAAGCCGTTCCGACGCCAACTGTCCACGACGATCGCCCGGCTCCAGGCGGCACCGCAGGCTCCGGCGACGCGGGCGACGCCACCTTAGAAGAGCCTCAGGAAAGCCTCCGGATCTGTTCTCAGTTCTCGGTTCTCGGTTCTCGGTTCTCGGTTCTCAGTTCTCAGTTCTCAGTTCTGCAGGGCCGCGATCCGCAGGGGCACCGGCAGGCTGGCGGGCACCGTGACCTCGCTTTGGCTGACGTCCGCCCACCACGCCCCACCGTCCTCCATATGGCGCAGCAGTACGCCCTCACGGATGGCCCAGGGGCAGAGGGTGACCGTCTTGACGCCCGTCAGCTTCATCGCCGTGTGGCCCACGATCGCCCCGGCCAGGCTCTGCGCGGCCCGCGGCGCCGAGACCCCCGGCAGCGCGGCACGTTCGGCCACCGGCAGCGCGGCGAGGCGGTCGCGGCATCGGCGCAGGTCCGCCCGGCTCAACTGCCGCGCCATGAACGGCCCGTGGCGGCCGGGAGCGGCGCCGCCGAGCCGCGCCAGCTGCTGGAACGTCCGCGATGTCCCGACCGCGGTACGCGGCCCCTCCCAGCGGATTCGTGCGGCGACGTCCCGCAGCTGGTGGCGGACCTTGCGCCGCAGCGCCTTCACGCTCTGCTCGGTCGGCGGGTCCTCCCCGTCGAAGAACTCCCGGGTCAGCCGACGGGCGCCGAGGGGCAGCGAAGCGACGTAGTCCGGAAGCCGGCCACGTCCGAAGGCCACCTCCAGCGAACCGCCGCCGATGTCGAACATGGCGAGGGGCCCGGCGCGCCAGCCCATCCACCGCCGGGCGCCGAGGAAGGTGAGTTCGGCCTCCACCTCTCCGGGCAGTGTGCACAGCGGTATGCCCGTCTCCTCGCGTATCTCCCGCAGCACGTCGAGTCGGTTGGGCGCGCTGCGCACCACCGTCGTCGCGAAGGCCAGGGGCTCCGCCGAGCCCCATCTGCGGGCGGTACCGGCCGCCTCGGCGACCGCCTTGACCAGCTGTCCCACCGATTCCTCGGGGATCACCCCGCTCGGCCCGATCTCCTCGGAGAGTCTCACCTTCCACTTGGCGGTGTGCACCGGCAAGGGCACACCGTCCTCCGCGTCCACGACAACCAGCCGGACCGCGTTCGAACCCACATCCATCACACTCATCCGCATGTGACACTGAGTACCCAAGAGGTCTGAGCTCAGTCACTCTGATTGACCTTCGCGGCACCAGGGAACTCGTGATCCATGACCGTCGATCACGCCCGAGCCCCCGTACTCGAAGCCCTGGCGGACCACCGCAGAAAGGGCCGTATCTCCTTTACCCCGCCCGGCCACAAGCAGGCCCGGGGCGCCGATCCGCTGGTGCGGGAGGTGCTCGGCGACGCCGTCTTCCACGGCGATCTCCTCGCCTCCGGCGGCCTCGACGACCGCCTCGGCCGCGGTCAGGTCCTCGAACGGGCCGAACGGCTGATGGCCGACGCCGTGCACGCGACGCACACCTTCTTCTCCACATGCGGCAGCTCCCTGTCGGTCAAGGCGGCGATGCTCTCGGCCGCGGGACCGCACGAGAAGCTGCTCATCGGGCGTGACGCGCACAAGTCCGTCGTGTCGGCCCTGATCCTCTCCGGCATCCGCCCGGTCTGGGTCGATCCGAGCTGGGACCCCGACCGGCATCTGGCCCACCCGCCGTCGGCCGACGCCTATGCCGAGGCGTTCGCCGCCCATCCCGACGCGATGGGCGCCCTGGTCACCAGCCCGACTCCGTACGGAAGCTGCGCCGATCTGCGGGGCATCGCCGATGTCTGCCACCGGCACTCCCGTCCGCTGATCGTGGACGAGGCCTGGGGCGCGCATCTGCCGTTCCACCCCGACCTGCCGTCGTGGGCGATGGACGCGGGCGCCGACATCTGTGTGACGAGCATCCACAAAATGGGCAGCGGCCTGGAGCAGGGTTCCGTCTTCCACCTCCAGGGCGACCTGATCGACCCGACGGTGCTGAAGTCCCGGGCGGACCTGTTCGGCACCACGAGCCCGTCCGTGCTCATCTACGCCGGTCTCGACGGCTGGCGCCGCCAGATGGCCCTGCGCGGCAAGGACCTGATGGGGGCGGCCCTGGATCTGGCGGCCGACGTACGGGCGAAGATCGAGGAGGTCGACGGGCTGCACGTGAACGACCGCTCCGACTTCTGCGGTCCCGCCGCCGACTTCGACCCGCTGCCGGTCGTCATCGACGTGAGCGGCCTGGGCACCTCGGGATTCCGGGCGGCGGACTGGCTGCGTGAGCACCGCTCGATCGAGGCGCATCTGGCCGACCACCGCCGCATCAGCACCCAGCTCACGCACGCCGACGACCGGGAGACGACGGATCAGCTCCTGGCCGCGCTGCGGGCCCTGTCCCAGGCCGCTCCCGGCCTGCGTCCGGTGCCGGAGGTGGAGGTCCCCTCCCCCGCCGCGCTGCGCCTCTCCCAGGTCGATCTGCCACGGGACGCCTACTTCGGACCGACCGTCGACGTGCCGGTGGCCGAGGCAGCGGGGCGCGTGGCGGCCGAGATGCTGACGCCCTACCCGCCGGGCATTCCCGCGGCGCTGCCCGGCGAACGCCTCACCGAGCCGGTGCTGCGCTATCTGCGCACCGGCAGGACGGCCGGGATGAACCTGCCCGACGCGGCGGATCCCGGCCTGGACACCGTGCGGGTCGTCCGCGAGACGGCCGGCTGACGGAACCGACCGGCTGACAAAGCCACCGAAACCCCTCACAAGGAGAGTGAAGAGCCATGCGTGTCGCATTCCTGATGGCGCCCGAGGGCGTCGAGCAGATCGAACTCACCGACCCCTGGAAGGCGGTGAAGGACGCGGGCGGCGAGCCCGTCCTCGTGTCGACCGAGGCGGGTCAGGTCCAGGCCTTCAACCACCTCGACAAGGCCGACACGTTCCCCGTCGACGAGGTCGTCGGGGAGGTGTCGGCGGAGTCCTTCGACGGGCTCGTGCTGCCGGGCGGCGTGGCCAACCCGGACGCGCTGCGCCTCGACGAGGGGGCCGTGTCCTTCGTGCGGGGCTTCTTCGACAGCGGCCGCCCGGTGGCCGCCATCTGTCACGCCCCGTGGGTCCTCGTCGAGGCCGGCGTCGTCTCGGGCCGTGGACTCACCTCGTTCCCCAGCCTCCGTACGGACATCCGCAACGCGGGCGGCACCTGGGTCGACGAGCAGGTGAAGGTCTGCCATGACGGGCCCAACGCGCTGATCACCAGCCGTAAGCCGGACGACCTGAAGGCGTTCTGCGAGGCCTTTCTCACGGAGTTCGCGAAGTTCGCGAAGAGCTAGTCCAAGGAGCCGGTCCCAGGGAGTCAGTCCCTGGGAAGCAGCGGCCCCAGCGGCCCGAGGTCCAGATTCAGGTCCTCGGGCCGCAGGCCGTAGCGGTCGCGCAGTTCGGCCATGCGATCGTCGAGGAGCATCAGCGTGAGGCCGATGCGCTCCTCCTGGTCCTCGTCCAGCTCGCCGGTGTCGAA
This sequence comes from Streptomyces sp. NPDC055099, assembly GCF_053607685.1. Taxonomy (NCBI): domain Bacteria; kingdom Bacillati; phylum Actinomycetota; class Actinomycetes; order Kitasatosporales; family Streptomycetaceae; genus Streptomyces; species Streptomyces sp. NPDC055099. The sequence goes on from NZ_JBSGUA010000004.1 coordinate 409,671, forward strand.
CCGGCGCACGGCCTGGCGTTCCATGAGCTGCCGCAGCAGCTCCACGACGGTCAGGACCAGTTTGATCAGATCGCGTTCGACCGTGTCCGGCTCCAGTTCCAGCCGGTTCTTGCCCGCGGGCCGCTCCCGGACCTGCTCCCGGATCTGCTCGACCTCGCGCTCGGCCTCGCCCTCGCTCACAGCAACTCCTCGAAGGGCGAGGGGACCTGCTCGTTCACCGAGCTGATGAGCGCGTTCAGGTCGATGCGGACGAGATCGACGTCCGCGATGCGCAGGGTGAGATCGCCCTTGATGACGACCCCGCCCGCGAGCAGCCGGTCGAGCAGGTCGACCAGGGCGACCTCGCGGCGTTCGATGACGGTCACAGTCCCGCCTCCCCCGCCGCGTCGTCCCCCTCGGCCTCCACCCCCGCGAAGGAGTACGCGGCCCACGGCCCCGTCAGCTCCACGCGCATGCCCGGCTCGTCTGTCTTCACGCGTTCCACGAGTTCGACGAAGGCCTCCGAGTCCGCACGCGGCACCAGATAGGCCGCGTTGAGCACGTTGCGGCCCGACACCTTGGAGAGCGCGGAGTTCTGGGGCGCATGCAGCCGGGCGTCCTCCGCCTGCTCGCAGAGCGTGCCGTGCAGCCGGTGGGCGAACTTCTCGGCGCTCTCCCACATCTCTTCGTGCGCACGGTTGCGCTGCCGTCGCTGGCGCAGATAGTCCCTGCCCGACGCGGGCTTCTCCGACTCGGCGGCCGGGCTCGCGGCCTGCGCGTCGGAGTAGATCTTGACACCCCATTCCACGCGGCCGTCGAGCCGGTCGAGTGTGCGCCTGAAGGAGTCCTCCCGTGCCTCCATCATCGCGCGCACCCCCGCGTCGTCCCGGAACACCGTGGCCAGGCGCAACGGCAGCGGCGTGGTCACCGCCGTGAGGGCGTCGATCACGGACTGGTGAGCGCGCGCGGTGGCGCTCAGCCAGTCCAGGTCCTCCAGGTGGCGCCGCAGCGGCTCCTCGGCGAAGTCCTGCTCCGGCACCGTGCCGACCACGGCGATCAGACCGTGGTGCGACAGCTGACCGGGGGGAGCGCCGTCCACCCCGGTCACCTGCGCCTGAAGCGCAGCGTCGAAGGGCCGGCAGATCGCGTAGACGTACCGCAGTCCACTCATGTGCTCTCCTCCGCCTTGCCGCGCTTCGTCGTGCCCTGTTCCACCTTGCCTCGCTCCGTTCCGCTCTCCTGCCCCGTCCTGCCTTGCTCCAGTGCGGCGACATGGGCGCGCAACTCGGCGTTCTCACGGGTGAGTTCGTCCCGACGTGCGCGGGTGGAAAGCGCGGGGTCGTCCTCCCACCAGTCGATCCCCATCTCCTTCGCCTTGTCGACGGAGGCGACGATGAGCCGCAGCTTGATCGTCAGGAGTTCGATGTCGAGCAGGTTGATCCGGATGTCCCCGGCGATCACGATTCCCTTGTCGAGCACGCGCTCCAGGATGTCGGCGAGGTTCGCGCCGCCGCCCTGCCCGTACGGCTCCGGCATCCGGCCAGCCATCGTCATCGACGGCTCCCGCTCATCTCGGCGTCTTCGTCGTGCTTCGCCTCGTCCTCGTCCTCGTACTCGTCGTACTTCGCCTCGTCGTCCTCGTCGGCCTCATCGGCGTCCTCGGCGTCCTCGTACTTCGCCTCGTCTTCCTCGTCCTCGTCCTCGTAGGGCTCCTCGGGCTGGTCCTCCTCGTCGCGCTCCTCTTCGTCGCGCGCTTCCTCGTCGTGCTCGTCGTCCTCGTGCTCGCCTTCCTCGTCCTCGTAGGACTCCTCCGGCTGCTCCTCGTCGCCCTCGTACTCGTCCTCGGCGACGTCCTGCTGCTCGCCCTCGGCTTCCTCCTCGGCGACCGCGTCGTCGTGGCTGTGGACGACCTCACCGTCGCGGATCTCGCCGCGCCAGCCGTCCTCCGCCTCACCCTTGATGGTGATGAAGCGCGCGAAGTTCTTCAGGTCGAGCCGGGCCCGGCGCCCCTGGGCGCGCCAGATGTTGCCCGTCTTCTCGAAGAGGCCCTTCGGGTAGTACTCCAGGACCAGCAGGACGCGCGTGAGGTTCTCCGCCAGCGAGTGGAAGGAGACGACGCCCTTCGTGGTGCCCTTCGCGCCCTCCGAGGTCCACGCGATCCGGTCGTCCGCGACCTGTTCGGTGGTGTGGGCCTTCCAACTCCTGTTGGACCAGAAGATCTTGGCCTGCCAGTCGGTGGTGGTGTCGTCGGCGCGGTTGGCGCTCTTGACGCCCTTGGCGAAGGTGCTGAAGTCCTGGTACTGGGTCCACTGGTCGTACGCGGTGCGCAGCGGCACGCCGACGTCGATGAACTCCATGATGACCGTCGGCTTCTTGCCGGCCCCGCTCTTGCGGCGGCCCTTGCCACCGGTCATGTTCTTGAAGGCTCCGACAACGCTGTCCTTGGCGCGGCCGGCACCGATCTCCACGGCGGACCGCAGCGGTCCCTTGCCCTCGGCGATCTTGCGGCCGCCGTCGAGGGCGAGCTTGGCGAAGCCCGGGCTGTTGCCCTCGGCGATGTCGTTGAGCTTGCCCGTCGTCTGGCCGAGCTTGTGGCCCACTCCGACGAGCAGCCGCTGGGCCTGGGCGTTCAGGTACTCCTGGAACTCGGCCTTCAGGCGGTCGGCGGCCTCGCTCTGCGCGATGCCGGCGAGCGGGTTCTCCTTCGCCTTGCCCGAGGCGGACTTCAGGGTGTCACTCATCGCGGCCCCCCTCCTTCGGCAACCGGGCCCCGGTGGAACGGCGCGCGGACGTCTTCGTCGCGGCCCTGGCGGGGGCCTTCTTCGCCGTCTTCTTCGCAGGGCTCTTCTTCGCCGTCGTCTTTCTGGCGGGGGTCTTCTTGGCGGCCGCCTTCTTGGGGGCGGCCTTCTGCGCCGCGGCCTTCTTCCGCGGCCGGGGCTTCTCGTCGGGCTCCTCGTCGGACTCCGCCTCGGCGGACTCCTCGTGGTCCCGCTCGTCGCGGTCGTCGTCCCGGTCGTCCTCGTCGTCGTACTCCTCGTACGCGTCGTCCGGTTCGTCCTCGTCCTCTTCGGTGTCGCGGCCCGGGAGGTCCGGTTTCACGCCCGAGAGCTGGTCTCGCACATCCGCCGTCCGGCCGTGCAGCCGGTCCGCCAGGCCCGAGATCTGCCGCTCGACCAGGGCTCCGGTCGCGGCCTTTCCGACCCCGCGCATGTCCTCGCGCAGCTGGTCGCCGATCTCCTTGAACTGCGGGTTGTTCTGCAGCTGCTGAGACAGCAGGTCACCCAGGGCGCGCGGGCTCAGGTTCATCCGCTTGCCGGCCACCATGGTGCCGACGGCGAACGCGAGTTTCATCTTCTTCGTACGTCCGAGGACGTATCCGGCCCCTACGGCGAGGCCAAGTCCCACTCGATTCATTGTGTCGTCCCGTTGTCGGTTCCCGCGCCGGGGCGCAGGCCTATTTCCAGGCGGTCGAGCAACTCGTCCTCCCGGCGGTCGAATTCCTCCTCCCCGATCTCGCCCGCCTCGAGCTGCTGCTCGAGAAGGGCGAGTTCGGACCGGACGGTGGCCGGGTCGTAGTACAGGCGCTCGGCCTCGGCGAGTACCTGGCTCACCGCCCACAGGCCGCCGCGCACCGGGGCGAGCGGCAGCATCAGTACTTCGCCGATCAATCCCATGAGCTACTCCCGGCCGGCCTGCGAGCTCGCGGACTCCGGCGTGGCCCCGGTCGGCTCGGAAGGACCGGGCTCGACGAAGCTGTAGGGCGGCAGCGGGCCGTTGACGCGCAGTTCGATGTGCGGGTGGGCCTTGCGGGCTTCCTCGACGGCGGCGAGGAACACCTCGGCCGACTTGCGCTCCACGAGGAACGACAGGTTGGCCAGCCATCCCGTGGACTCGGGGCCCACGCTGACGGAGTGCGCCGCCGGCTCCAGGGTGCGGTGCAGTTCCACCGCGTCCTCGGCCTCGCGGGCCTGGAGCGCGGCCACCACCATCTCGCCGAGCTGCAGCTTCTGCTCGTAACTGCCGCCGCCCGCCTGCCGGTTGGCCTCCGCGAGCGCCTGCACCTCGGGGTTGTCCGCCATCACGCGGTGCAGTGCGGCCTGTTCGTCGTGGCTGGCCTTGACGTTGTACTCGACCTTGCCGGCCAGCGTCGAGAGCCGCTCGTTGTAGTGCTCGGCGCGCTCCGCGAGGACGCTCGTGACCGCCGCGTCGTCGGGGGCGACGTTGCCGAACCGCATGGGCAGGACCGGACCGGCCGCGCCCGCCTCGTTCAGCACGTTCTGATGGGCGAGGAGGTCATTGCGCTTGGCGCGCAGCCCCTCGGGGGCGTCACTGACGATCGCCGCCAGGTCGCCCTCCTTGAGGATGCGCACGGGGCGGGCCGGCTTTCCCACGCCTTCCATGCCCTCGGGGAGCGAAGGGTGCGAACCCGCGGTGATGCCGTAGACGTACGTGCTCATTCCTGCTCCTCCTTCCGGCGCGCCGAGGTGCTCTTGCGGGCGCGCGGGCGGGACTCCGACTGGCTCTCTTCACGCGACTGCTTGAACGCGTCGGAAATGGTCTCGGCCGCACCGGAAAGGGCGCCCTTCGACTTGCCGCGCGCACCGGACTCGGTGATCTCGCCCATGAGGTCGGGGAGTCCGGGGTTCTTGTGCGGACCTGCCTCCAGGTCGAGGCGGTTGCACGCCTCGGCGAAGCGCAGGTAGGTGTCGACACTCGCGACCACCACACGCACGTCGATCTTCAGGATCTCGATGCCCACGAGCGAGACACGCACGAAGGCGTCGATCACGAGGCCGCGGTCGAGTACCAGCTCCAGGACGTCATACAGACCACTGGTGCCGCCCGATCCGCCGGATTGCTGTGCAGGGACAACGGTCATGCCGATCGACCCTCCTTAGTCTGGGATATCTGTGGACATGTCGCGGAAACCCGCGCGTACAGCCGTCTCAGCGGCCGCCGGACTTGCTGCCGTCGGCGCGTCCGCGTTCGTAGCGGCGGATGCGCCGGTAACCCAGGAGTTCGCCCTGCGGGTCGCACTCCACCTGATAGCTCGCGAGGAGACTCATCGTGTCCGGCACCCGGGTGAGTTCCAGGACCTCGATCTCCAACGTCCAGCCGTCCTCGGTCTGTTCGAAGGACGACACGGACTCGGCGGCCATCCCGGTCAGCTCGGCGAGCTGGGTGCGTGCGATGCGCAGCACCTCCATGGGGCCCGGGCGGCGCTTCGCGCTGCCGCTTTCCGCTTGTTCGGTCGAATTACGCGAGTTCTGCGAACTCGTCTTCTTCTTCTCTGGTTCCGATGATGTGTTCAATATGGCCACCTCAATTCCCCGAGTGGCCCGTAACCCGTTGGCCAAACATCTTCGTTCGGGGTGGCCCGGATCACTGTCCCCAGCGGTGCGGCACCTCGGGCTCCACGCCGCCCGGATGCGCCGCGTCCACGGTCGGCGGCGCCGTCGGCCGCTCGGGCGCCGGCGGTGTCACGGGCGGCGGGGTCATGGCCGGCCCGTCCACCGCCGGCACGTCCGGAGAGGGGTGATCCGTGGAGGGCAGGTCCGTGGAAGTCCGGTCAGTGGAAGCGCGATCGGCGGACGGGCGGCCCGCGGAAGGGCGCGCCGCGTTGCGCAACAGATAGGCCACGCCACCGAGCACCACCGCGGTGATCAGCGCCGCCGCCCAGTCGGGCAGTCCCAGAGCGAGCGCGAGGCCGAGGGCGAGTGCCAGTGCCGCGCCCGCGTAGAGGCCGGCGGCTCCCGCACCGGCGTACAGCGCGGCCCTGCGGCGCTGCCCCCGTGTCTGCTCCCTCAGTTCGTCGCGTACCGCCTCGCGGGCCGCGTGTGTCAGTTCACGCGTCAGTTCGTCGACGAGGCTCTTGTCCAGATGCTCCAAACGATTCATGGCGCCCGAGTACCCGTCCGTCCGGGCGCGTAACGCCTTGCCCCGGCCCGCGCTCGCCGTGCCGGGTGGCCTGCTCGAAGGCGTGGCCGATCCGCAGAACACGTAGGTCGCCGCGGTGCGGGCCGACGATCTGCAGCCCGACCGGCAGTCCGCCCGGGGTGAATCCGGCGGGCACGGACAGGGCCGGGCAGCCGGTGGCGGACACCAGGTACGCCGAGCGCATCCAGTCCAGATAGTCGGCCATCGGCACCCCGTCGATGTTGTCCGGATACTCCAACTCCACGGGGAAGGGTGGCACTTGGCTCGTCGGCAGGATGAGCGCGTCGTAGCGGTCGAAGAACGCCCGCATCCGGTGGAAGAGTTCACCGTGCAGCACGGTGGCCCGCTCCAGGTCGATGCCGGTGAGGGCGCGCCCCTGCCGTACGTTGCGGACGAGGCTGGGTTTGATCCGGTCCGCCGCGCTCTCCACGAGCCCGCCGAGCGCCAGGTGGAACTGCCAGGCGCGGAAAGTCCGGAACACCTCGTCGGCGCCGCCCAGTTCGGGGCATGCCTCCTCGACGGCGCACCCCAGGTCGGCGAAGACCGCGACGGCGGGCGCGAGCACCTCCCTGACCTCGCGGTCGACCGGGACCGCTCCGCCCAGGTCGGGCGACCAGGCGATCCGTAGCCCCTTCAGATCCTGCTCCAGCGACCCGCCGAAGGCGCTCCCCGGCGTCTCCAGGGCGATCGGTGAGCGGGGGTCGGGACCGGCGACGACGGAGAGCAGCAGAGCCGCGTCGGCGACGGTGCGTGCCATCGGCCCCTGCACGGCCATCGTCGACCAGGGCGCGGCGTCCGGCCAGCTCGGCACCCGGCCCGGCGACGGGCGCAGGCCCACCACGTTGCAGAACGACGCGGGGTTGCGCAGCGATCCGCCCATGTCGCTGCCGTCGGCCAGGGGATGCATGCCGCACGCGAGCGCGGCCGCCGCTCCCCCGCTGCTGCCGCCCGCGGACCGGCGGAGGTCGTACGGGTTGCGGGTCGCCCCGAAGACCGGGTTGACGGTGTGCGAACCGGCTGCGAACTCGGGCACGTTGGTCTTGCCGATGGTGATCGCCCCGGCGGCGCGGATGCGTTCGACGATCAGCTCGTCCCGGTCCGGGACGTTGTCGGCCAGGAGCGGCGTCCCGTAGGTGGTCCGGATGCCGCGGGTGTCGTGGGTGTCCTTGTGGGCGACGGGCAGTCCATGCAGCGGGCCGAGGGCGGCGCCGCTCGCGGCGGCCTCGTCCGCGGTGCGCGCCTCGTCGAGCGCGCGTTCCGCCACGAGCGTCACGACCGCGTTCACGCGGTCGTTGACCTGTTCGATCCGGTCGAGGTGCGCCTGGACGACCTCGCGGGCGGACACCTCGCGGGTGCGGATCCTGGCGGCGAGTTCGCGGGCGGTGAGGTGGACGAGCTCGGACGCAGTCATACGGCGCTTTCGGCTGGGGGCGGTTGAGATCGCGACGAGGCGGAGCATGCCCACGCCGTCCCCGATTCTCACCACGGCGTTACGTACGTCCTGTACATTTTTTACAGGAAGCCATGGGAGCAGCCGACCCCGACAGAGGAGAGACGCGCCATGAACCGACCGTTCGCCCGTCATGTCCTGCCCGAGTTCACCGAGCACTCCAGTACGGGCCGACGCACGCTGGACCCCTACGCGAAGCTGCTCGAGGAGCGCATCGTCTTTCTGGGCACACCGATCGACGACACGTCGGCCAACGACGTGACGGCACAGTTCATGCACCTCGAACACCTGGCGCCCGACCGCGACATCGCGCTCTACGTCAACTCCCCCGGCGGCTCGTTCAGCGCGATGACCGCGATCTACGACACGATCCAGTTCGTCACCTGCGACGTGGAGACGACATGTCTGGGGCAGGCCGCGTCGTCGGCCGCCGTCCTGCTTGCCGCGGGCACCCCCGGCAAGCGGTTCATGCTGCCCGGCGCCCGAGTGCTGCTCCATCAGCCCGCCTTGACCGAGCCGGTCCACGGCCAGACCTCCGACCTGGCGATCCAGGCCGACGAACTCCTGCGCACCCGCGCGCGACTGGAGGAGCTGCTCGTCCGGCACACGGGGCAGAGCGCCGATCGTGTCGCGGCCGACATCGAGCGGGACAAGATCCTCGACGCGGCGGGGGCAGTCGACTACGGCCTGGTGGACGGGATCATCGCGAACCGCAAGTCCTCCCCGCGCTCCCCGGATCCGCGCAGCCCGGAACCACGCACCCCGGACGCGAGGTGAGCCACCGATGCTGCCGCCCGAGCTTCCCCCGCTGCCCGCACTCACCCGCGCCGAGGGCGAGTTGATCGACCGGTACCTCGAAGTGGTCGACCTGCTCGGCCGGATCAACCCCGCCCGCGCCTCGGACACCTACGGAGGACTGCGCGCGGCCCAGGCCCTGGTCGGCAGCGCGACCGCCCTGCGGGACGCGCTGACGCTCATGCACCAGCGGGGTGAAAGCGCCGTGCACGCACCGACGCTGGCCCGTGCGCTGCGCGTGCTCGACGGAGAGCGGCGGGCCGGGCGGGTCACCGTGCCGCCCCCATCCGCCCCCTGAGCAGCCGTCACCCCGGGCTGCGAACTCCGTAGCGTCCGGGGCCGATCTCAAACGAACCAAACGGGCTACCTCATTCAGCGTAGACATTCCTCCTTTTTCGAGACGTCTTCGGTTGCGTCAGATGTGTACGCGTGGGCCGGAATTCGTCGTTCCGGTGCTGGTCGAACGATCGTCCGGCGCGCTCTCCCGCTCCCGAATCCGACCGTGTCCACCCGAACGGTTCAGCCGTGAGGAGCCTCACAAAACGCCGTTTCGGCTCGGTTTTCGACCCCATGTCGGGTCAAGATCCTCTCCGACGACAAGCCCCCGCCACAGCGGCGGGGCGGTCCGGGCGGACGCCGAGTCCTGCCGCCACCCGGATGACCGGTCGACATCGGTGCATCGGCAGGAGTGGAGGACCCAGGCATGACGGGTCGGTCCGGAAGGTCCGGACAACGACCCTTGGGGTGAAGCCGCAGTACGCGGCCGGGCAACTTTGTCAGCCCGAATCCGACAGGTCATCCTTCACAGGCGGTTGACGAAGGGTTGCGCATGACTGCGCTGAATCATGTTCCGTCGCTGCTCACCAGGGTCGGGTCCGTATCCGCCCTCACGCTCGCCGTCGTAGGCGGCACCCTCGTGGCCCCGGGGCTCACGTCGGAGGCGGAGGCCGCGACACACGGGACGAAGGCGCTCAAGATCGCCGCCTCAAAGAAAGGCTCTCCGTACCGCTACGGAGCCACGGGACCACACCGGTTCGACTGCTCGGGCCTGACCCAGTACTCCTTCAAGCGCGCGGGCAAGAAGCTGCCACGCACCGCCGCCCAGCAGTACAACAAGACCCGCCACATCTCCGCGTCCAACCGCGTCCGCGGCGACCTGGTCTTCTTCCACTCCGGCCGGAACGTCTACCACGTCGGCATCTACGCCGGTAAGGGCCGGATCTGGCACGCCCCCAAGTCGAACACCAAGGTGCGGCTCGAGAAGATCTGGACGAAGAGCGTCTGGTACGGCAGGGTGCGCTGATCATCCGTCATCGGCCGGAGGGCGGGGCGACCCCCGCCCGGCCCTCCGGTCGGCGCGCCCGCCAGGCGTGGAGCGCGTCGGCGCGGATACTCGTGCGCCATGGCCGAAAACAACAGTTCTCCCGCCTCGGACCACCCATCGCGTAACGAGACGCGCTTCGAACGCGCCGACCGCAACTTCGCGGAGATCCTCCAGGAGCTGCGCGTCACGCAGGCCGGGGTGCAGATCCTCTTCGCCTTCCTGCTGACGCTCGCCTTCACCGAGCGCTTCCCCTCGCTCGACACGGTGCAGCGAACCACCTACGTCGCCACGCTGCTGCTCGCGGTGCTCGCCGCGGCGTTGTTCACCGCCCCGGCGGCCGTGCACAGGTCTCTCTTCGGTCAGCACTCCAAGCCACTGATCGTGCGGGTGTCGTCCCGCCTCGCCGGCATCGGTCTGGGTGTCCTGGTCTTCGCGGTCTCCGGCGCCGTGCTCCTGGTCGTCGACGTGGCGGTGGGCCGGACCGGCGGGATCATCGCGAGCGCGGCCACGCTGCTGGTGTGCGCGGGCCTGTGGGGGCTGCTCCCCCTTCTGCTGCGCCGTGCGCGCGACGACGAGGATTCGGACAGCTCGGACGACGTCAGGGCCTCACGACCCCGCTGAGGAGCCCCAGCCCGAGCACGCTCAGCGGGGTGAGGTCGAGTCAGCGGGGTGAGGTCGAGGGGGTCGCGGCCTCACCGCGGACGGGTGCCGTCCACGGCAGCTCGATCCAGACCGTCTTGCCGCCCTCGGGGGTGGGCGTGAACGACAGCCTGCCGCCGCACTCCATGGTCAGCCAGCGAATGATGACCAGACCGCGGCCGTTGTCCTGCTGGACGGCGGCGGGCAGCCGCTTGGGATAACGGGGGTGGCTGTCGGTGACCCCGATGCGCAGCTGCTCGTCCCGGTCCAGCTCGATGTCCACCCGGAAGGTGGGCGACTGGCCCCGGGTGTGCTGGACGGCGTTCGTGGCGAGCTCGGAGACGATGAGCCGGATCGTGTCGGCCGCCTCGGTCTCGCCCGGCAGACCCCACTCGGCCAAGATGCTCGCAACGTATTTCCGGGCCGCGGAGACCGAGGCAGGATCGCTCGGCAGGGTGACGGATGCTTCCTGAAGGTCTGCCATGGCGACGCTGTCCCTTTCCCACCGGGGCTCGGCTCCGACTCGTAACGAAGGCACGAGGACAGTCCCGGAATGGTGCTTCGCGCCAGACTGCCACTCTTGGACCCCTCAGAGGTGGCCATCCACCAAGATGTGCATATATCTGTCGCTCAAAACGGTGAACTCTGCTACGAGAGACCGTATTTGGGCGCGCGGTCGGCGCTTCCTCTACTGTCGCCCCTGAACGGCCCGGGGGAGGCCGAAAAGAAACGCTCCGTCGGGAAGGAGACGGACCATGCGGTACGGCCCAGCGGTGCGCCGCCGGAAACTCGGCGCCGAACTGCGTGCGCTACGCACGCACGCCGGGCTCACCAGTGGCCAGGCAGCGGACCGGGTCGGCTGGCATCAGTCGAAGGTCAGCCGGATCGAGACGGGACGTAGCAGCGTCAAGGCTGCCGACGTAGGTCTGCTGCTCGACGCGTACGAGGTGGCGGACCCCCAGCTCCGTCAGTTGCTGGTGGCATTGGCGGGCTCGGACGACGACGGCGGGCGGCGCCACTGGTGGCACGCCTATCGCGAGCTGCTGCCGCCCGCCTACCGCGACTTCATCAGCCTGGAGTCGCAGGCCTGCCGGATGCGCACCCTGGAGACCACCGTCGTGCCGGGCCTGCTGCAGACCCCGGACTACGCGCGTGCGGTGACGCGGGCCGCGCTCGACGGACTGCCCCAACAGCAGGTGGACACGCTGGTGGAGGTGCGTCTGGCCCGTCAGGACGTGCTGCGCGCGGCCCCGCCGCTGCGACTGAGCGTGATCCTGGACGAGGCGGTGCTACACCGGCCAGTGGGCGGCAGCGAGGTGCTCGCGGGCCAGTTGAAACGGTTACTGGAGGCCGCACAGTTGCCTCATGTACGACTTCAGGTGTTGCCGTTCGCCGCCGGAGAGCACGTGGGCCTCATCGGCCCTTTCGTTATTTTCTCCTTTCCGAACATTGCTGATCTGGATGTGGTTGTTCTCGACCACTTGACGAGTAGCCTCTACCTCGAACGGAAAGAAGACCTTCAGGCCTACACGGAGGCCTTCAACTCCCTTCAGAGAAAGGCACTTTCACCCGAGGAATCAACGGATCACATCGCCGGGATACGTGACGGCGCGTAAGGGGGCACCATGACGGCACTGCCTCGGCACGTACCTTCCAGCACTTCTCTGCACGGCGCACGGTGGTACCGCAGCAGTCGGAGCAACGGCATGAACAACTGTGTGGAGACAGCCTCGCTCGCTTCAGGGCCGAAGCAGGGGCTGCTCGCCGTGCGCGACTCGAAGAACACGGCAGGGCCCGCCCTGCTCTTCTCGCCCGCGACATGGGAGGCCTTCGTCCACGGCCTCCGGTGACTACCGGGGTGCGGCGCGGCTGATCACTCGTACGGCATCGGCGATCTGTCCGTCGGTGAGATCCGCACGGGCGGTCAGCCGCAGCCGCGAGATGCCGTCGGGCACCGACGGCGGACGGAAGCAGCCGACGGCCAGGCCCGCGCCCCTGCAGTCGGCGGCCCACCGCACGGCGGCTTCCGGTGACGGCGCGCTCACGGAGACGACGGCGGCGTCGGGGCGTACCGCCGAAAGCCCTTCCGCCGTGAGGCGTTCATGCAGCTCGGCCGCGACCGCGCGCGCCCGTGCGGCACGCTCCGGCTCCGCGCGCAGCAACCGCAGGGCCGCGAGGGCCGCCCCCACGGCGGCGGGCGCGAGCCCCGTGTCGAAGATGAAGGTGCGTGCGGCGTTGACCAGGTGGTCGATGACCTTGGCGGGGCCGAGGACCGCACCGCCCTGGCTGCCGAAGGACTTCGACAGGGTGACCGTGGCCACCGTGTGGTCCGTGCCCGCGAGCCCGGCCGCCTGCGGGGCGCCGCGTCCGCCGTCGCCGAGCACGCCGAGCCCATGGGCGTCGTCGACGACCAGACCGGCACCGAACTCCTGGCACAGGGCAGTGAGTTCGGCCAGTGGGGCCGCGTCTCCGTCGACCGAGAAGACGGTGTCCGAGACGACGACGGCCGGACCCGCGTGCGCGTCCAGCGTCTTGCGCACCGCTTCGGTGTCGGCGTGCGGCACCACCTGCGTCGTCCCGCGCGCCAGGCGGCAGCCGTCGATCAGCGAGGCGTGGTTGCCCGCGTCCGAGACGATCAGCGAACCGTGCGGGGCAAGGGCGGTGACGGCGGCGAGGTTCGCGGCGTATCCGGACGAAAGGACCAGAGCGGCCTCGAAGCCGCAGAACGCGGCCAGCTCGCGCTCCAGGTCCGCGTGCAGTTCGGTCGAGCCGGTCACCAGACGGGAGCCGGTGGCTCCACCGCCCCAGCGCCGGGCCGCGGCCGCCGCGCCCTCGGTGATCTCCGGGTGCCTGGCCAGGCCCAGGTAGTCGTTGCTCGCCAGGTCCAGGAGGCCGCCCGCGTCGGCGGGGCGGGGGCGCAGGGTGCGGACGAGTCCGGCCCGTGCGCGCAGGCTCGCCTGCTCGTCGATCCAGTCGAACGGCGAGCTCGCCATGGGGGTCCCCTCCGGGTCGCCGGCACGGGCCGGTTTGTAGACAGTGCACAGACCCTAGCCGTCCGGCCACCGGGCCAGGATGTGGCAATACCCACACCTCTCAGCGTTTCTGTTGTGCGAAGTCTCCTTGGAAAGCGGGGCCCCCGTGCGTAAGGATCAGCGCCATGGATCTGCTGAACACGCTGGTGGACAAGGGGCTTCGGCGCGAGCTGCCGACCCGTGAAGAGGCGCTGGCCGTGCTGGCCACGTCCGACGACGAGCTTCTCGACGTGGTGGCCGCCGCCGGGAAGGTACGGCGGCAGTGGTTCGGGCGCCGGGTGAAACTCAACTATCTGGTCAATCTCAAGTCGGGTCTCTGTCCGGAGGACTGCTCGTACTGTTCGCAGCGTCTGGGCTCGACGGCGGGCATCCTCAAGTACACCTGGCTCAAGCCCGACGAGGCCTCGAAGGCCGCGGCCGCCGGAGTGGCGGGCGGCGCGAAGCGGGTCTGCCTGGTCGCCAGCGGGCGCGGTCCGACCGATCGTGACGTCGACCGGGTCTCCCAGACCATCGAGGCCATCAAGGAACAGAACGACGGCGTCGAGGTGTGCGCGTGCCTCGGCCTGCTCTCCGCGGGCCAGGCGGACAAACTGCGCACCGCGGGCGCCGACGCGTACAACCACAACCTCAACACGTCCGAGAGCACGTACGGCGAGATCACCACGACCCACACCTACGCCGACCGCGTGGACACCGTGCAGCAGGCGCAGGCCGCGGGCCTCTCCGCCTGTTCGGGTCTGATCGCGGGCATGGGCGAGAGCGACGAGGACCTGGTGGACGTGGTCTACGCGCTGCGTGACCTCGACCCCGACTCGGTGCCGGTCAACTTTCTGATCCCCTTCGAGGGCACGCCGCTGGCCAAGGAGTGGAACCTCACCCCGCAGCGCTGCCTGCGCATCCTCGCCATGGTCCGTTTCGTCTGCCCCGACGTCGAGGTCCGCATCGCGGGCGGCCGCGAGGTGCACCTGCGCTCGATGCAGCCCCTGGCCCTTCACCTCGCCAACTCGATCTTCCTGGGCGACTACCTGACCAGCGAGGGCCAGGCCGGCAAGACCGACCTGGAGATGATCGCGGACGCCGGTTTCGAGGTCGAGGGCACCGACACGGTGACGCTGCCGGAGCACCGCGCGGACGCCGTCGCGGCCGCGGGCTGCGGGTCGCACGGCGAGGCCGGGGGCGGCTGCGGGCCGTGCGGTTCCTCGGAGCCGGAGGCAGAGTCGGTACCGGCATCGGCATCGGCATCGGCATCGGCCGGGATCTCCGAGGACGAGGCCTCCGAGGCGCGCACGGACCTGGTCGCGGTACGCCGCCGGGGTGCGGGAACGGACCTGGCGCCCAATGCCTGACCTCTCCGTTCCCGAACTCCTCGATCTCGACCGCCGTCATGTGTGGCACCCGTACGGCCCCATGCCCGGCCGCCAGGAGCCCCTGGTGGTCGAGGCGGCGAGCGGTGTGCGGCTGCGACTCGCGGGCGAGGGCGGCGAGTTGATCGACGGCATGTCCTCCTGGTGGTCGGCGATCCACGGCTACAACCACCCCGTGCTCAACGACGCGGTGCGCGGCCAGCTCGACCGGATGAGCCATGTCATGTTCGGCGGGCTCACCCATGAACCCGCCGTCCGCCTGGCGAAGCGCCTTGTCGACATATCTCCGGAGGGCCTCGAGCATGTCTTCCTCGCGGACTCCGGCTCGGTGTCGGTCGAGGTCGCGGTCAAGATGTGCCTGCAGCACTGGCGCTCGCTCGGCCGCCCGGACAAGCGGCGGATGCTGACCTGGCGCGGCGGCTACCACGGGGACACCTGGCAGCCCATGTCGGTGTGCGACCCCAAGGGCGGCATGCACGAGCTCTGGCAGGGGGCGCTGCCGCAGCAACTGTTCGCGGACATGCCGCCCGCCGGCTTCGACGCGTACGACGACGCCTACGCCGACCATCTGCGCGAGACGATCGGGCGCCACGCCGACGAGCTGGCCGGTGTGATCGTGGAGCCGGTGGTGCAGGGCGCGGGCGGCATGCGCTTCCACTCCCCCGCCTATCTGCGGGTATTGCGGGAGGCCTGCGACGAGCACGACGTGCTGCTCGTGTTCGACGAGATCGCCACGGGGTTCGGCCGCACGGGCGCGCTGTTCGCCGCGGACCACGCGGGTGTCACGCCCGATGTGATGTGCCTGGGCAAAGCGCTGACCGGCGGCTATCTGACGCTGGCGGCGACGCTGTGCACCTCGCGGGTCGCGGACGGCATCTCCCAGGGCGAGGTTCCCGTCCTTGCCCACGGCCCGACGTTCATGGGCAATCCGCTCGCGGCTTCGGTGGCCCTGGCCTCCATCGACCTGCTGCTCGGGCAGGACTGGCAGACCGAGGTCAAGCGCATCGAGGCGGGCCTGCGCGGCTCCCTGGCCGAGGCGGCACAGCTGCCGGGCGTACGGGACGTACGCGTGCTCGGCGCGATCGGCGTCGTACAGCTGGACCACGGCGTGGACATGGCGGCGGCCACCCGCGCCGCGACCCGCGAGGGCGTGTGGGTGCGGCCGTTCCGCGACCTCATCTACACGATGCCGCCGTTCATCACGGGCGACGACGACGTCGCACGGATCGGCCGCGCGGTGTGCGCGGCGGCGAAGGAGGGCTGAGATGACGGTCATCGTGGTGTCGGGGACCGGCACCGAGATCGGCAAGACGGTGACGACGGCGGCGGTGTCCGCCGTCGCGCTCGCCGCGGGACGCAGCGTCGCGGTGCTCAAGCCCGCGCAGACGGGGGTCGCGCCCGGTGAGCCGGGCGACGCGGAAGAGGTGCGGCGGCTCGCGGGCGAGACGATCACCACGCTCGAACTCGCCCGCTTCCCCGAGCCGTTGGCCCCGAACACCGCCGCGCGCCGGGCGGGCATGGCGCAGGTGCGTCCGTACGAGGTGGCCGCGACGGCGGAAAAGCTGGCGGCCGACCACGACCTGGTCCTGATCGAGGGCGCGGGCGGCCTGCTGGTCCACTACGACGACGAGGGCGCCACCCTCGCCGACGCCGCGCGCCTCCTGTCCGCTCCGGTCCTGGTGGTCGCGACGGCGGGCCTGGGCACGCTGAACACGACGGAACTCACGGCCGAGGCCCTGCGGGCGCGCGAACTCGCCCCGCTGGGTGTGCTGATCGGCAGCTGGCCCGCGGCACCGGACCTCGCGTCACGCTGCAACGTCGCGGACCTGCCACGGTGCGCGGGCGCTCCCCTGCTCGGCGCCCTGCCGCAGGGCGCGGCGGCGCTCGCGCCCGCCACCTTCCGTACCAGCGCCGGGACTTGGCTCGGTCCGGAGCTCGGGGGAACGTGGGACAGCGCGGCGTTCACGGCGCGTGAGGCGCCGCGCAGCGCCTGAGACCCCGGCGGCTTCTGTTCGGGCACCTGCCGGGACTCGCGGGCTTCGGCCGGGGGGAAAGGGGGCGCTGCCGGGGCACCATTGCGGTGTCCGGTCGTCCCGCCGAGGAGGGTTCATGTCGCCTCGCTCCGCCAGGTCCGCGTCCCGGGACGCGGTGCACCATCCCGTCTTCGCCCGCTTCTACGCCCGTCAGAGCGTGGCCGCCGAGCGCGTCATCGCCACGTACCGCAAGGAGCTGCTCGCCGGGCTCTCCGGCCGGGTGATCGAGGTCGGCGCGGGGAACGGGCTGAACTTCGCGCACTATCCGGCGGCCGTCTCCGAGGTCGTGGCCATCGAACCGGAGCGCATCCTGCGCCAGTTGGCCGTGGACGCGGCCGTGCGAGCCGGTGTGCCGGTGGACGTGGTGCCCGGTGCCGCCGAGGCGCTGCCCGTCAAGAGCGAGGCCTTCGACGGCGCCGTGGCCTCGCTGGTGCTGTGCAGCGTGCGTGACGTGCCCCGTGCCCTCGGCGAGCTGCGGCGCGTCCTGCGGCCGGGCGGCGAGCTGCGGTTCTTCGAGCACGGCGTGGCTCCGGGCGCGGCGATGGCGGCCACGCAGCGCGCCTTGGACCGCACGGTGTGGCCCCTGCTCTTCGGCGGCTGTCACGTCGCGCGGGACACCCTGGGCGCGCTGCGTACGGCGGGCTTCGAGATCGGCCCGTACCGGAGTCTGCTGGTGCCCCCGAAGGGCCCGCGGCTGCCGACCTCCTACTGCGTCCTCGGCACGGCCCGGCGGCCGGAGAGCGACTGACCGCGGTGGCCGCAGTCGGCGTGCCCGGCGGACGTCAGATCATCTGCGTGAGGTTCACCGCGTTGCCGTCGGGGTCCTTGATGTGCGCGACCCGCTGGCCCCACGGCATGTCGTTGGCCGGCCCGAGGGCCTCGCCGCCCAGGGACTCCACCCTTTCGACGAGGTCGTCCACGGCTTCCACCGCCACGCTCAGCAGGATGCGCTGGGGCGTGTCGAGCGGCACGCTCGTGTCCGAGACGACGCCGAGCTCCGCGTCGCCGATGCGCAGGTCCACGAAGAACGCGGGCCCCTCCTCCGGGGTCCTCGACACCTCCTTGGCGCCGAGCAGTTCCTGGTAGAAGCGCACCAGGCGGTCGATGTCCGGGGTGATGATCATCGGCTGGATGGCGGCAGGCATGGGCGTCCTCCTGGAGTGCGGCTCCTTTGCGCCGAACCTATCCCCGCCGCATGATCATTGGTGCGCGCCTCGGCATCCGGCCGGCTCGTGCGAGCTCGGCCGCTACAGACTCCACTTGCGCAGTTCGTCCGCGATGGCGCGCACGCTCGCCCCGTCCTCCTTCACCAGACGGGCCAGTTCGCGCACCTGCTCGGGCGAGGTGACGACCTTCATGCCGCTGGCGACCAGATAGGCGTAGGCGACGGACGAGGCGAAGAGGGCGTTGGAGCGTTCCAGGGCGGGGATGTGCAGGAGGACCTGGAGCAGGGCGGCGGCGCGGTCGTGCGGGGATTCGTAGACGGGCACGCCGAAGATCTCCGCCTCGTGCCGGCTGACGGCGGCCACCAGGGCACCCCAGTCGGTGACCTGCGGGTCTCCGGGCGTCTTGTGTTCGGCGATCATCAACAGCCAGGCAAGATCAATTCTGAGGTTCAAGGGCTAACGACGACCCTCGCGCTCAGCACCGAACTCTTCGGCGAACACGGATTCGTACTGCTTCATGAAGTCGGCGGCGGCCTCGACAAAGGTGTGGCCGACCTCGCCGGCGTCCTGTTTGACCAGTTCCTCGATGTAGCGGTTCACGCTCATCCCGCGGGCGAGCGCTCGCTCGCGCGCGGCCCGGGCGGTGCCTTCGTCCACCCGCACGTTCAACTGGGTCTTCGCCATGCCTTCAAGCTAGCGCCGGGGTGCTAGCACCGGCAAGAGGGCGCAGGAGAGTGCGGGAGGGCGCAGAGGCGCACGCGCGGACCGGTCCCCCGTGCCCCTTACATACGTCTGCGGTTCACGACCTTGGAGGGATACCGGCGCTCGCCCCGACCCTCTACTCTCGGCAGGATTACGGGAGTTGGAGCGGCCACGACCCAGGAGGCGGCCTTGTCCACACCTGCTTCGGCATCGGCCACAGGCCTCGCGGAGCCCGCCGAGGTCGCCGCGCGGGCACGCGCCCTGACCAAGGCCTACGGTTCCGGCGAGACCACGGTGCTCGCCCTCGACGCGGTCGACGTAGACATCGCGCGCGGCCGTTTCACGGCGGTCATGGGCCCGTCCGGCTCGGGCAAGTCCACGCTCATGCATCTGCTCGCCGGGCTCGACACGGTCTCAGCGGGACAGGTGTGGCTCGGCGACACCGAGATCACCGGGCTCAGGGAACGGGAGCTGACGCAACTGCGGCGCGACCGCATCGGGTTCATGTTCCAGTCCTTCAACCTCATCCCCACGCTGAACGCCGCCGAGAACATCACGCTGCCCATGGACATCGCGGGCCAGCGCCCCGACCGCCAGTGGCTCGACCACGTCATCGAGACGCTCGGCCTGCGCGACCGCCTCAAGCACCGGCCCGCCCAGCTCTCCGGCGGCCAGCAGCAGCGCGTGGCCTGCGCACGGGCGCTCGCCTCGCGCCCCGAGCTGATCTTCGCCGACGAACCGACCGGCAACCTCGACTCGCGCGCCGGCCTCGAAGTGCTCGGCTTCCTGCGCGAGGCCGTCGACAAACTGGACCAGACAGTCGTGATGGTGACCCACGATCCCGGCGCGGCTGCCCACGCCGACCTGGTGCTCTTCCTCGCCGACGGCCGCATCGTCGACGAGATGCCGCGCCCGTCGGCGGAGTCGGTCCTCGAACGCCTCAAACGGTTCGACGTGATCCACGCGCAGCCCCAGGAGAACCCGCCCGGGGCTGCCGACAGCGGTCGGGGCGTCGACATCGACAGCACGCCGGACCAGGACTGAGGCGTCGGGGACATGCTGAAGGCGACGCTCAGGAGCTTCCTCGCGCACAAGGGCCGTCTGCTGCTCTCCGCGCTCGCCGTGATCCTCTCGGTGGCGTTCGTCGCGTGCAGCCTCATCTTCTCCGACACGGTGGCCCGCACCTTCGACCGGCTCTTCGCCTCGACGTCCGCGGACGTGACCGTCGAGCCGAAGGAAGACCTCGACGAGGCCGTGCCGTCGGGCCGGACACCGACGATCCCCGCCGATCTCGCCGACCGCATCAGCGGGATCGACGGGGTCGCGCGGACCCGCGTCGACGCGGCCGTCGAGAACATCACGGTCGTCGACAGCGAGAACGACCCGGTCGGCTCCACCACGGGCGCCCCCACCATCGCCACCAACTGGGAGCCCAACGACCGCAGCCCGGTGGATCTGACCTCGGGACACGCCCCGCGCGGCAAGGACCAGGCGCTGCTCGACAAGGACACCGCCGACAAGAAGGACGTACGGATCGGCGACACCCTCACGGTGCTCGCCGCGCCCGGCTCGTTCAAGGTGAAGGTCGTCGGCATCGTCACCTTCACCACCACCAACCCCGGCGCCGCGCTGGTCTACCTGGACACGCCGACCGCCCAGCGCGAGCTCCTCGGTGACAAGGACGCGGTCACGGGCATCTCGGTGGACGCCGCCCCCGGCGTGAGCGACACCGAGCTGAAGCGTCGTGTCGCGGCCGAACTGGGCTCGGGCTACGACCTGAAGACCGCGGACGAACAGGCCGAGTCGGCGGCGTCCGAGCTCGGCGGTTTCCTGGACGTCATCAAGTACGTGATGCTCGGCTTCGCCGGGATCGCCGTCCTGGTCGGCATCTTCCTGATCGTCAACACCTTCTCGATGCTGATCGCGCAGCGCACCCGCGAACTCGGCCTGCTGCGCGCCCTCGGCGCCGACCGCAGGCAGGTCCGCCGCTCGGTGCTCACCGAGGCGGTCCTGCTCGGCGTGGTCGGTTCAACGGTCGGTCTCGCGGCGGGGATCGGACTCGCGGCCGGGCTCATCGAGCTGATGGGCGTGTTCGGGATGAACCTGAAGTCCACCGAGATGGTCATCGGGTGGGGAACTCCCGTCGCCTCGTACGTCGTCGGGGTCGGCGTCACCTTCGTCGCGGCGTATCTCCCGGCGCGGCGCGCGGCGCAGGTGTCGCCGATGGCCGCGCTCACCGACGCGGAGATCGCGGGCGTGGGGCGGTCGTTGAAGGTCCGCGCGGCGGTCGGCGCGGTCGTCGGGGCGGCGGGCGCCGCGGCCCTGGTGGGCTGTGCCACCGCGCAGGAGACCGCGTCGGCGGCGTCCCTGCTGGGCCTCGGTCTCGTCCTGACGCTGGTCGCCACCGTCATCGCGGGACCGCTCCTCGTCCGCCCGGTGATCCGGGTGCTCGGCGGCGCCTTCCCCGCGGTGTTCGGCTCGGTCGGCCGGATGAGCCAGCGCAACGCGCTGCGCAACCCGCGCCGTACGGGAGCCACGGCCGCAGCGCTGATGGTGGGCCTCGCCCTGGTGAGCGGCATGTCCGTGGCGAGCGCGTCGATGACCAAGTCGTTCGACGAGCAGATCGACAAGACGCTGGGCGCCGACTTCGTCGTGCAGAACAGCAACTTCCTGCCCTTCTCGCAGGAGATCACCGACAAGGTGCGGGACACCGAGGGCGCCGGACTCGTCGTGCGGCAGCGGTTCACGCCCGTGAAGGTGTCCATGCCGGACGGCAGGAGCGTGGAGACCACCGCGGCGGGCTACGATCCGCGCCTCGACGACGTGGCCCGCGTCACCTACGTGGACGGCGACACCACACGGGCGCTCGCGCCGGGAAGCATCGCCATGCAGCGGGACTTCGCCCGCGACCACAAGATCCGCATGGGCTCCGAGCTGCCCGTACAGTTCCCCGGCGGCCGCAAGACGGAACTGACGGTGGGCGCGCTCACCGACCAGCCGGGGGCCGAGGGCTTCGGTGTCGAGGGCGGGATCTACTTCGGCATGGAGACCGTCGAGGAGTTCGCGCCGGGCGGCCAGGACTCCGCGCTGTACGTGAACGCGGCAGCGGGCACGGATGCCGACACCCTGCGCGACCGCCTCGAGAAGACGCTGGACCCGTATCCCCAGGTGCAGGTCCGCGACCAGGCCGACTACAAGGAACTGATCCGCGAGCAGATCGCCGTGATGCTCTACCTCGTCTACGCGCTGCTCGGCCTGGCGATCATCATCGCGGTCCTCGGCGTGGTCAACACCCTTGCCCTGTCGGTCGTCGAGCGCACCCGCGAGATCGGTCTGCTGCGCGCCATCGGACTCGCCCGGCGCCAACTGCGCCGGATGATCCGCCTGGAGTCGGTGGTCATCGCGGTGTTCGGCGCGCTGCTGGGGCTCGCGCTCGGCCTGGTGTGGGGCGTCGCGGCCCAGCAGGTGCTCGCGCTGCAGGGCATGACGGCGTTCGCGATCCCCTGGACGACGGTGATCGCGGTGCTGACCGGCTCGGTGATCGTCGGTCTGGCGGCGGCCCTGCTGCCCGCGCTGCGCGCCTCACGTATGAACGTGCTCGCGGCCATCGCGCACGAGTGAGGCGCCGCCGCCGCTGTGCCTACTTGGCCGCGAAGCCGAACATCATGATCGTCTTCTTGTCCGCGGAGTACTGGCCGAGCAGCTCGGAGCTGAGGAACAACTTGTTGCGGTGGTAGCGCAGTTCGGAGATCAGGGGCGGCAGCGCGGACGGCCGGGTGCCGAGGTCGATGAGCACCGTCTCCTTCTTCAGGTTCCTGCCGTCGAGGGAGACCACCTGCGCGTAGGGGCCGCTCTTGTAGACGAGCACGTTCCCGCCATCCATGCGGATGGGGAAGACGGGGGAGCTGTCGCCCCCCTCCACCTTCTCCCCGGTGGTCTTGCCGGTGGCCAGGGAGAAGACCACGACGTCGTTCACCGACGAGAACTCCTCCGCCCCCTCGCGCTTCTCGGTGGCGACGTAGAGCTTGCCGTTGCCCGCCACGATGCCCCGGCAGTCCTGGACGATGGAGACGGTGCCGCACTTGTGCAGGTACTTGCCATCCGTCAGGGCGATCCGCGTGTGCCGCTTGCCCTTCTCGTCGATGGCGAAGACGTCCGTGGCACCGGACGAGGTGATCTCGCCGGAGTCCAGGGCGACGACCACCGGCTTGGTCGAGACCAGGCTGGGGCTGCGGACACCCGCCGGCAGCTTGTGGGTCCACTTCGACTTGCCCGTGGCCGGGTCGATGACCTGGACCTGGAACCGCTCCGCCCCGTAGTCACCGCAGGAGCGGACCGCCACGAGCCGCTCGCCGCCCCCGTACCCCACGTCGCGGCAGGTGTCCCCCTGCTGCGGCTTCCACAGGACCTCGCCACTGCGCAGGTCGAACGCCGCGCCGCCGTACAGACCGCCGACCGCCGCCGTGTCACCGCTGATGGTGACCTGGTTGAAGACGGTCTTCTTCTTCTCGTAGCCGATGGTGATCGACTTGGTCCAGAGCTTGTCGCCGGTGTCCACGTTGAAGGCGGTCACCTCGGTGCACGCGTCCTTGAAGCCCCTGTCGTCCTCCACCTTCGCCCCCGTGACGACGACGGCGATGTTGCCCTTGCCGACGTCCGGTGAGCCCGCGCACGACTCCCCCGGCTTCGGCAGGCGCCACAGCCCCTTGCCCGTCGTGGCGTCGACGCCGACGATCGCCTCGACGGAGGACTTCGCGTACACCTTGTCGGTGAGCCAGGAGCCCTGTGCCTTCCAAGTGGTCTGCCCCTTGGGCAACTTGGGCTGCACGGCCTTGGTCTTGAAGAAGGCCTTGGGGTCCGCGGGCGCCTTCTCCTCGGGCTTCTCGTAGGCGGGCGCCCCGCCGTCGCCGCCCGGCTTGGCGGCGGTCTTGTCCTTCGAGCCGTCGCCCGCCGAGGTGGCGTACCAGAGGCCGCCGCCGACGGTCAGGGCGAGCGCGGCGACGACGAAGACGACGATCGCGGTACGCCGACCGGGCCGTCCGCCCCCGGAGCCCGGCGACGGGACGGGCGCCGGAGTCGGCTGGTAGACCTGGTGAGGGCCGAAGCCACTGGGCGGCGGGGCGACCGGCGGGCCGAAGCCCGGCGTGTTCCCCTGCTGGGGCGGACCGAAGGCGCCTTGCGGGGGCGGGCCGAACGCGCCCTGCGGAGGCACCGGGCCCTGGGGCTGCTGCGGGGACTGTTCGGGGGGCGGCTGCGTCATCGAGGCTCCACTGCTGGTGAGGGTAGGGGGGCGTACTGCTCGGCCGGAGGCCTCACCGGGCGAAGGAGAGCATGCGGGCGTTGCCTTCCTCGCCGTCGCCGCCGTGGCTCTTGCCGTCCAGGCGCGTGGGAGTCACGAAGAACCGCTGGTCGGCGTACAGGACGTTGCCCGCGAACATCGCGGCCTCCGTGCTCTGGGCCGCCGAGGTGTGCCGCAGCAGCACGTCGGGCTTGCCTCCGCCGGGGCCGAACCACACCGTCTGCCCGTTCTTGCCGTCCTGCGCCCGCGCGTACGCGATCAACCCGGGCCGGTCGCCTCCGGCCACGGTCACGGGCACGATCTGCCGCCCGCCGTCGACCGATCCGGCCCACTTGGACTTCCCCGTACGGAGGTCGTAGGCGACGATCTTGTTCGGTCCGAGGACGCCGTCCTTGGGTTCGCTCGCCAGGTAGAACGTGTCTGCGTCGGCGGCGGCCCCCGGGCAGTTCTGCACGCCCTCGCCGGAGTCCCCGGCCCCCGCGCACATCTCGAACTCCTGCGGGCCCTTGTCGACACTGATCCAGGAGCGCTGGTCCCCCTTGTCGTCGACAGCGACGACGGCCCACTTGTCCATCTCGTCGCGGTTTCGGACGGCGACCACGGCGGGGTCGACGGAGTAGACCTTCTGGATGCTCCAGCCCTTCTTGGTCCGGTAGCTCCACTCGACGTCGCCGGTACGGGGGTCGAGCTTCTTGAGCCTGCCGTGCGTGCTGGGGCTGCCCAGTTGGCAGGACTCCACCTGGAGCAGCCGCGCGCCGCCCGCGACGCCGTCGAGCGAGCAACCGCCCTTGCGCTCCCGCTCGGTGGTGTACAGGCGCTTGCCGTCGCCGATGCGGTAGGCCCGCATGGTGGCGCTCTGGTCGACCAAGACGGTGCTGCCCGTGATGGACACGTGCGTCGCGCTGGTGTCGTCCCAGAAGCCGCGGTCGACGAGTTCCTTGTGCCAGCCCTTCTCGCCGGTCTTCAGGTCGATCATCCGCAGTTGGTCACACGACGCGTTCTGCTCGGACTTCTTCTTCGTGTACGCCACCACGACCTTGCCGTCCGGCGTGGGATTCACCGGGGTGTCGCACACCGTGCCGGGCAGCGGCACCGACCACGCCTTCGAGCCGTCCTTGGTCCGGTAGCCGGTGACCTCGTCGTACTCGGCCTGGGCCACGATCCCGGGGACGTGCCAGAGATCGAGGAGCTGTGCGCCCTTGCCCGGCAGCTTGATGTCGTTCATGGCGACCCACGCCTTGGCCTCACCGGCCTTGCGCCCCGCGTTGACGTCGATCACGGCGGCCGACCCGTCGTCCTTCGCGCCGGCGTCACCGTCCGGGTCCGCCGACTGCGGCCCCTCGTCCGGCGATTGCCGTGTCTGCCCGGCCACGGGCTCACGGGAACCGCTCCCCTCCCCGTCCCCGTCCGCTTGCGTGACGGCGTAGAAGCCCACGCCGATCAGGATCAGGGCGAAGGCACCGGCGCCGAGGGCGAGGCGGAGCTTTCGCGTGGTGCCCGCCGGGGGCGCCGGGGGCGCCGGCTGGGCGTAGGGGTTGCCGGGCACGGGCTGACGCACCGGCTCGGACTCACGATTGACCATGAACGAGATTCTGGACCAACCCGCGCTCTTTCTAGAGACATTTTCTAGAAAAAGTTTCCACCGCAGGTTTCCGCCACGAGCCGGAGGGCAGCAGCGGGCAGCGGAAACCGCTCGCCCACCGAGCGGCCGCACTGCTTACCTCTCCCCATGAGTGATCTCCACGTCCGCGGCGCGACCCCTCCGGACATCGACGACGTACTGCGGTTCTGGCGCGAGGCCGCGAAGGGGACGAGCGTCAGCGACGACCACGACGGAGTGGCACGCCTGATCGCCCGCGACCCCGACGCCCTGCTGCTCGCGGAACGCGACGGTCTCCTCGTGGGCACCGTGATAGCCGGCTTCGACGGCTGGCGCTGTCACCTCTACCGCCTCGCCGTGCACCCGGACCACCGCCGCCAGGGCATCGGCTCGGCGCTGCTCGCCGCGGCGGAGGAGCGTTTCGTGGAGCTCGGCGGACGGCGCGGCGACGCCATGGTCCTCGACGGCAACGAACAGGCCCATCACGTGTGGCACGCCGCGGGCTACGCGCCCCAGCCGCAGTGGAGCCGCTGGGTGAAGCACCTCCTCGACTGAGCGGCCGAGCCGGGGGTACCCGTACGTGACCGCAGGAGTGGGCTTTGCTGATCCTTTAATATGGACGGACCACTCGAACGTCTACGAAAGGTGTGAGCGTCCGCCGATGGGCGAGCCTCCCAGTACCCGACATCGCGCATTCCCTCGGTCCCTGCCTGATCATGGGACGGAGGTGACCCGATGACCGAAGTACTCCTGCTCCTGGTGGCGGTGCTGCTCTCGCTGGCCTGTGGCGTCTTCGTCGCGGCCGAGTTCTCCCTCACCACGGTCGAGCGCAGCGAGCTGGAGCGAGCCGCCGAACGCGGTGAGCGCGGCGCCGCGGGCGCCCTCAAGGCCGTCAAGAACCTCACCTTCCAGCTCTCCGGGGCCCAGCTGGGCATCACCGTCACCAATCTGGTCGTCGGCATGCTCTCCGAGTCCTCCATCGCCAAGCTGATCTCGGGCCCGCTGCGCGCCATGGGCATCCCCACGTCGGCGGCCTCGTCGATCGCCCTGGTCATCGGCACGGCCCTGTCGACGGTCTTCCTGATGGTCGTCGGCGAGCTGGTCCCCAAGAACTGGGCGATCTCATCCCCTCTGGCCGTCGCCAAACGGGTGGCGACCCCCCAGCGCCTGTTCAGCGCCGTGTTCCGCCCCTTCATCGCGCACCTGAACAACACCGCGAACCGCTCCGTACGCCGCTTCGGCATCCAGCCCACCGAGGAGCTGGCCTCCGCGCGCAGTCCCAAGGAGCTGGTGGCACTCGCCCGGCACTCCGCCAAGGAGGGCTCACTGGAGCCGGACACCGCCGAGCTGTTCGTCCGCACCCTGAACCTCGCCGACCTCTCCGCGCAGAACGTGATGACGCCGCGCGTCCAGGTCATGGCCCTCGACGTGATGGCCACCTGCGAGGACGTCGCGAACGCCACCCGGGCGACGGGCCTGTCCCGTTTCCCCGTCTACCGCGGCAACCTCGACTCGGTCGTCGGCGTCGCGCACATCAAGGACGTCCTGGCCATACCGGCCGAGCGCCGGGCCCGCTTCCCCGTGGCCGAGCTGATGCGCGAGCCTCTGCTCGTACCGGAGACGCTGACCGTCGACCGCCTGCTCGACCGGCTCTCCGGCAAGCGCACGATGGCCGTGGTCATCGACGAGTACGGCGGCACGGCCGGCGTCGCCACCCTGGAGGACATCGTCGAGGAGGTCGTCGGCGAGGTGCGGGACGAGCACGACCCGCACGAGACGCCCGACATCGCGGCCGACGGCAAGGACGACGACGGCCGGACCCGGTACTCCGCCGACGGCTCGGCCCGCACCGACCAGCTGGCCCGCGTCGGCCTGCGCACACCGGACGGACCGTACGAGACGCTCGCCGGACTCGTCGCCACGGAACTCGGCCGCATCCCCGCCGAGGGCGACACCCTCGACGTGGGCGGCTGGCGGCTCGACGTGGTGGACGCGCGCGGCCGTCGCGCGGCCCGCGTCCTGCTGCACGCGCCCTTGCACGACGACCACCAGGAGGAGGAGCGATGACCGCCGTCCAGTTGTTGATCGGCCTGGCGACCCTCGTCGTCAACGCCTTCTTCGTGGGCGCCGAGTTCGCCCTCATCTCCGTGCGCAGGAGCCAGATCGAGCCGTACGCCGAGGACGGCGACCGGCGTGCCACCAGCGTGCTGTGGGGCCTGCGGCACGTCTCCGCGCTGCTGGCCGCCGCGCAGCTCGGCATCACGCTGTGCACGCTGGTGCTCGGCATCGTCGCCGAACCCGCGATCGCGCACATCCTGGAGCCGCTGTTCGACGGCGTCGGGGTGCCGCACGGCCTGGTCCACCCGCTCTCGTTCGTCATCGCCCTGACCCTGGCCACGTATCTGCACATGCTGCTCGGCGAGATGATCCCCAAGAACATCTCGCTGGCCGAGCCCGTGCGCACGGCGCTGCTGCTCGGCCCGCCGCTGGTCGCGATCGCACGGGCGCTGCGCCCGGTCATCTTCGCGATCAACGCCTTCGCCAACGGCCTGCTGAAGCTGCTCAGGGTCGAGGCGAAGGACGAGGTCAGCGCGTCCTTCTCGGACGACGAGCTCGCCCGGATGGTCAGAGACTCCGGCGAAGCGGGGCTGCTCGACGACCGCGCCCAGGAGCGGCTGCACGACGCCCTGGAGCTGGGCCGCCGCCCCGTCAGGGACGTGGTGCTCCCGCTGGAGAGCGTGGTCTACGCCCGCGTGGGCGTGACACCCGAGGAACTGGAGCGGCTGTCGGCGGAGTCCGGTTTCTCGCGCTTCCCCGTCGTGGACGACGGCCGTCGTATCGTCGGCTATCTGCACGTCAAGGACGCGCTCGACCGGATGCCGCGCGATCTGCCGTTCCGCGTGCCGGACATGCGGAAGATCGCCCAGGTCAGGGAGACCACGCCGCTGGACGACGTACTGACCGCGATGCGCGGCAGCCGCACGCATGTGGCGGCGGTGCTCGGCTCGGACGGCAGGCTGGCGGGCATGGTCACGATGGAGGACGTACTGCGGGAGCTGTTCGGTCAGCCCGTCTGACCGGTCAGCCCGTCTGAGGCCGAAGCCGAAGCCTTACGGCCGTGGCTCCGAGGCGAGGGGGATGTGCACGGTGAGTCAGCTGGTCCTGCGCGACGTTTCGTATGGCTATCCGGAGCGGCCCGTGCTCGAACGGGTGTCCCTGTCGGTGCGGCCCGGCGAGAAGGCGTGCGTCATCGGTGAGAACGGCTCGGGCAAGTCGACGCTCCTGCGCCTGATGGCGGGCGAGTTCGCGCCCGCCGACGGCGAGGTGGCCGTCGTCTCGGACGGCGGCACCGGCTACCTCGCGCAGACCCTGCGCCTGCCGCCGCACGCCACCGTGCAGGACGCGGTGGACGACGCGCTCGCCGAGCTCCGGGATCTGGAGCGGCGGATCCGGGTGGCGGAGGAGACACTCGGCTCGGCCGGTGAGGCCGAATTGGCCGCGTACGGAGACCTCATCGCCGCCTTCGAGGCCCGGGAGGGCTACCGCGCCGACGCCCGCCTCGACGCGGCGCTGCACGGTCTCGGCGTACCCCACCTGGAGCGTTCGCGCACCCTGGGTTCGCTGTCCGGCGGCGAGGCCGCGCGCCTCGCGCTCGCCTGCGTCCTGGCCCCGCAGCCCGAGCTGCTCCTTCTGGACGAGCCGACGAACCACCTGGACGACCAGGCGCTCGGCTGGCTGGAGGAGCGGCTGCGCGCCCACCGGGGCACGGTCGTGGCCGTCACCCATGACCGGGTCTTCCTCGACCGGGTCGCCGAGGTGATCGTCGAGGTGGACGGCGACCGCAGATCCGTGGCCCGCTTCGGCGGCGGCTGGCACGGCTATCTGGAGCAGCGCGCCACGGCCCGGCGCCGCTGGGAGGAGCGCTACCGCGAGTGGAGCGAGGAGATCGCGCGCCAGGAGAAGCTCGCCGAGGGCGGCTCCAAGCGGATCGCGGTCGGCTGGCGGATGAGCGAGAGCCCTCGCTTCGCCAGCAACAACCGGTCGGTGGAGGGCCAGCTCTCCGGGATCGTGCGCAACGCGCGCGAGCGGCTGCGCAGGCTGCGCGCCGATCCGGTGCCGCGCCCGCCCGACCCCCTGCACTTCACGGCCGCCGAGGGCCTGGCGGGCGGCGATCACCCCTTCGTGCGCCCGGTCGCGCTGACGGACGTCGCGGTGGGCGAGCGCCTCGCCGTCGAGCGCCTGACCCTGGAACCGGGCTCGCGCACGCTGGTGACCGGGGTGAACGGCGCGGGCAAGTCGACGCTGCTCGCCGTCCTCGCCGGCGCGCTCGCCCCGGATCGCGGGGAGGTCCAACTCCCGGCCCGGGTGGGCTACTTGCCGCAGGAGATCGAGTACCTCGGCGACGAGGACACGGCGAGGCCGCTGCTCGACGCGTTCGCGGCAGGTCTTGGCGGACTCCCCGAGGACCACACGCAGGCGCTCCTGTCCCTCGGCCTGTTCCGCGAGGAGGACCTGACCGTGCCGGTGAAGGGGCTCTCCGTGGGCCAGCGACGCCGCCTGGCGCTCGCACGCCTGGTGACGCGCCCGGCCGACCTCCTGCTGCTCGACGAGCCGACGAACCACCTCTCCCCCGCCCTGGTCGAGGAACTCGACGAGGCGCTGGCGGGATACCGCGGCACGCTGGTCGTGGTGTCGCACGACCGCAGGCTGCGGGAGCGGTTCCGGGGCGAGCGGATCTCGGTTCAGGCCGGGCGGCCGGTCCTTCCCTAAGCCCCCCCTAGACCGCGGCCCGTCCCTTGCGGGCGGTCGGCGTCTCCGTGATGCCGGGTCCGCGCGCCCCGACGTTGGCGGCCCCGACCGCCGTGAGCACGGCGAGCAGCGTCGCCATCCCCGCGGTGGCGAGCGCCGCCTGCCAGTCGACGTCCAGGAGGGTGGTCGCCCCGGCGACCAGGACGGCGGCGAGCGACTGCGCGAAGGTACGGAGCGCACGCTCCGCGGTGGCCTTCCAGAATCCAGCGGTCCACATGTCTGGCCCACCCTCTCGTGGTGTACGGGTCAACACTTGGCATACCGCTGTTGTGTGCCGCTGCCCAGCAGGCCGACGCACCGCACTCAGAGTTCGCAGCCGCTCAGAGGCTGTGGCCCGTCGTCGCGTCGACGTGGGACGGGATCTCGTCGTGGCGGTCGCCGACCGTCGGGGTGCCGGTCGGCTCGAAGAGGAGGATCTCGGCGCCGCACGGGGCCGAGGGCTTGTGCTCGGTGCCGCGCGGGACCGTGAAGACGGCGCCCTTGGGAAGGGTGACCGTGCGTTCGCCCGCCGGCTCGCGCAGGCCGATGCGCAGTTCGCCTTCGAGGACCAGGAAGAACTCGTCGGTGTCGTCATGGACGTGCCAGAGGTGGTCGCCCTCGACCTTGGCCACACGTACGTCGTAGTCGTTGACGCGGGTGACGATGCGAGGGCTCCAGAGGGCGTCGAAGGAGGCCAGGGCCTTGCTGAGGTCGATCGGTCCATTGCTCATGCGGCAACCTTCCGTCATCCGCCGTCGCCTTCGTGAGTGGTAGAAATAGCCCATGCCGCAAGAATCCTCTCAGTCCGCGAAGGGGCCGGCCCCGCACCGCGTCGTCGTGATCGTCGACGCGAACTCCAACCCCTTCGAACTGGGCTGCGCCACCGAGGTCTTCGGCCTACGCCGCCCCGAACTCGGGCGGGAGATCTATGAGTTCGCCCTCTGCTCGCCCGAGCCGCGCACCCTGATGCGGGACGGCTTCTTCACGCTCTCGGGTGTCGCCGGACTGGACGCGGCGGACTTGGCGGACACCTTGATCGTGCCCAACCGGCCCGACATCGAGGTGCCCCGCCGCCCGGCCGTCCTGGACGCCATCCGCCGGGCGCACGCCCGAGGGACCCGGCTCGTCGGATTCTGCAGCGGCGCCTTCACGCTCGCCGAGGCCGGGGTCCTCGAAGGGCGCCGGGCCACCGCGCACTGGCAGTGGGCGGACGACTTCCGGGCCCGCTTCCCCGGCGTACGGCTCGAACCGGACGTCCTCTTCGTCGACGACGGCGACATCCTGACCGCCGCGGGCAGCGCCGCCGCCCTGGACCTCGGGCTGCATCTGGTCCGCCGTGACCACGGCGCCGAGGTCGCCAACGCGGTGAGCCGCCGCCTCGTCTTCGCCGCCCACCGGGACGGCGGCCAGCGGCAGTTCGTCGAGCGGCCGGTGCCCGAGGTGAAGGACGAATCCCTGGCGCCGGTCCTCGCCTGGGCCCAGGAACGGCTCGACTCGCCCCTGTCCGTGCCGGATCTGGCGGCGCGCGCCGCGCTCAGCCCCGCGACCCTGCACCGCCGCTTCCAGGCCCAGCTCGGCACCACTCCCCTGGCCTGGCTCACCGGCGAACGCCTCGCGCTGGCCTGCCGGTTGATCGAGCGGGGCGTGGCGCCCTTCGAGACGGTCGCCCGGCGCAGCGGGCTCGGCACCTCCGCCAATCTGCGCGCCCTGATGCGCCGCGAGACGGGGCTGAGCCCCTCGGCGTACCGGCGCCGGTTCGGGCCCGCGCCGGACTGAGGCGGGCTAGCCTTGGTGCGTTCGGTGCTCGGGGACACGACGGGCCTTGAGGGGTGGCGAGGCGTTGACGATCGACCTCCATCGTGCGGATCTGACGTCGGCGCAACTCAAGGTGCGGGTGGCCGCCGTGACCGCGCTCGGGCAGCTCCTCGCGGCCCCCGCGCCGGACGGCGAACACGATGCGATCGTCCAGGAACTGGTCGAGTTCACCCGCCGCGGCGTGGAACACCCGCGGCTTTCGCACATGGCCCCGCTGTACCTGCGCCGACGGAAGCCGGTCGGCCTGGCCGCCGACGTCCAGGCCGCTCTCACCGCCCTGGGCCGGCGGCCCGAGGCCGTGGAGGCGCGCCCCCTCGAACTCAACGGTCTCGACCTGCGGTCCGCCGACGCGGGTGGCGGGCGTTGGACGCATGCCCGGCTCACCGGCAGCGATCTGCACGACGCCGATCTCAGCGAAGCGGACCTGCGGGGCGCCGACCTGTCGTGGGCCTTCCTGGAACGGGCCGACCTCACGAGCGCGCGGCTCGGCCGTGCCGATCTCACCAACGCGCACCTGCGGGAGGCGAACCTGCGGAACGTGCGGGCAGCGCATGCCCGCTTCTGGGGAGCCGAACTCCACCACGCCCACGGCGAGGACGCAAACCTCGAATACGCCGACCTGCACCGAGCCGACCTCGACCACGCCGACCTGCGGCGCGCACAACTGCCGTTCGCCTCGCTCAACGCCGCGTCCGCGCCGTACGCCCGCTTCGACGGCGCCCTGCTCCACTTCGCCGACCTCAGGGAGGCCCGGCTCGACGACGCGGACCTGTCGCAGGCCCGGCTGGACAACGCGAACCTGTCCCAGGCCCGGTTGCGCAACGCGCGGTTCGTGTACGCCTCGCTGCGGGGCTGCCAAGTGGTACGCGTCCAGGCCCAGTACGCGGATCTGCACGGAGCCGACCTCTCCCACGCGGGCCTCGGGGCCGCCGATCTTCGGTACGCCGACCTGCGCGGGGCCGATCTCAGCGACACGTACATGTTCAACACCCTGCTGCACCGTGCCGACCTCGCCGGGGCACGCCTCGACCAGGCCAACCTGCACAGCGCGGATCTGACCGATGCGTGGGGCCTGGAGGCCGAGCAGCTCCGCACCGCCTGGATCTACAAGTCCACCCGGCTCGACCCGGAGCTTGCGCGGCATCCCGCCGTCCGGGAGAGGATCGCGGCGACCGAGAGCCGATTCGACTGACCGGCCTCACCCCTCGGCACGGACGAGCCTCAACTCACCGTCCGCAACCTGCCCAGCTGCTCGAAGCGGTCACGGAAGCCGTTCGCCCGCCCCTGCGGCAGCCCCCACAGCCTGCCGATCTTCGGCAGCGCATCGGTCATCTCCCGGGACTGTGACCGGACCTGGATCAAAAAGCGCAGTTCAGGCCTGAAGCACTGCCACCACAGGCGCCGCCGCAGGTCGGCGGGGACCTCCGAGGAGGCGATGCCCAGCAGCGTCGCGACCTCTTCGGGCAGTTGCGCGGGCGTGGCCCGGGTGAGGCGCCCCACGGTCTTCGCCACCAGCGAGAAGCCGTGACCGCACACCTCGGTCAGGTTGACCGCCTCGCTGCGCACCGCCATGAGCAGTTGCCGGGAGGTGTCGGACGCCTCGCCGAGCGCCAGGGCCTCGTCGAGGTCCGCGCGGTGCGCTCGGAAGCGGCGTGCCCGCGTGCGGAGTTCGGCGAGGCGCGGCCATACGTCCTCGATGCGCCGGGCGTCGGCGAGCGCGACGGCCAGGAACACCGGAAGGACCAGGTCCTGCTCCCGGGCGAGCTCACGGTAGGCGCGGTCCGCCGCCTCACTGGTGAGCAGCCGGTCCTCCAGCTCCCAGCCCCGCTCGCAGAAGTAGTGCCGGAACGGCATCCGGGCGGTCGCGGGCGCATACGGCAGCCCCAGGAGGTTCGCGAAGGACTGCGCGGCGTGGGCGCGGTATGTGACATCGCCCAGGACGGGGGCGCAGTACCCCTCCGAGAGCGACGGCAGGTCGTCGCAGTAGGGGTCGCGCAGCAGCGTCAGCTTCGGGGTGAACCAGCCCTGCGCCTCGCAGGCCGCCAGTGCCTCACCCGGCCGCACGGGGCGCCCGGTCACCAGCGCCCAGGCGTCGGCGACCTCGCGGACGGCGTCCGCCCAGTACGTGCCGGGCTGCGGCTCCCGCTGGTGGGCGAGGGGGGAGACCAGGGCGCGGTAGGACCCGAGGCTCTGGCCGTACAGGCGTGCGGGCACCCCGCCCTCCGACAGAGACAGCGGCGGAAGGCTCACGAAGACGTCGTCGCCGAGGAGTTGGTTGAGCCGGTCGGCGGGCACTAGGTGTTCGCCCGCGTAGTAGATCCGGTCGGACATGATCACGCGGTCCACGAACGCGGCCAGGTCCCACAGGGTCAGCGGCGTGAGCCAGCGCCGGTCGCCGGCCAGCAGGCGGTCGGCGATCCCGACCGTCGTGGCGTCCATGTACACGCTGTTGCGGCTCTGCTCGGGGGACGGGCGCCAGTCCGCCAGGGCGCGCAGATCCTCGGCCGTCGCGTCGGCGAGGCGGGCGATCCCCGCGTCGACGGCGGAGCGGACCGCCGGATCGGCGCTGTCCCACCGCGCGACCCGGCCCGCGATCCGCTCCGCGTCCGCCCGGCAGCTGTCGAGCAGTTCCTCGGGTGTCCGCGCCGCCAGGGGGTCACTGTTCTCCGGCACGTCCGGCCTCCGGGGTGTGGGCTCCGACATCGGGCTCCATCATCCACCGCACGGGTCACGCCGAGGCGCGCATCGCACCGTTCCACCCCGCGCCCACCCCGTCCCCCCTCCGCCACAACGGCCGACTTGCGGCCTACTGCTCCCCCTCCCCGTCTCCTAAGGTCACCGCTTGAAATGGCCATGCCGAAGAAGGACGGCCGAGAAGAGGGATCGCATGCGCAGACGTCTGCTTCACCTGGTCCTCGCCCCGCTCGCGGGAGTCCTGTTGGTCACGGCACCGGCCTCCGCGGCGCCCCCGCCACCCGGGGACGTGTACCGCCCGGTACGCGGCCCCGCTGCCCCCGCCGAGTACCGCTACCTGCAAAAGACCGTCCCCGGAGAGTCGATTCCGCGCCACGCCCACGCGGACGCCGCCACGCAGGCCCGGCAACTTCCCACCACCGGCGGCCGCTGGAAGTCCGTCGGGCCCACCAACATCGGCGGGCGCGTCGTCTCGCTCGCGCTCGACCCCAAGCGCGCGGACACCCTCTACGCCGCCGCGGCCAGCGGCGGCGTGTGGCGCAGCACCGACGCCGGACAGACCTTCAAGCCCGCGTGGCCCGACAGCTGGACGCAGTCGATGGGCGCGCTCGCCACCGGACCCGACGGCACCCTGTACGCGGGGACCGGCGAGCCCAACCCCGGCGGCGGCAGCATCACATACGAGGGAACGGGCCTCTACCGCAGCACCGACGGCGGCAAGCACTGGAAGCAGTCCGGACTGCGCGACTCGGGCGCGATCAGCGCCATCACGGTGGACCCGGCCAACCCCCGGCGCATCTACGTGGCCGCGGCCGGTTCGCTCTACAACGGCGGCGGTGACCGCGGCGTCTACCGCTCGGAGAACGGCGGCAAAACCTGGCAGCGCATCCTCACGGGCGCGAACGAGTTCACCGGCGCCACCGAGATCATCGTCCAGGGCGGGAAGTTGTACGCCGTGCTGTGGGACCACCGGCGCACACCCGAACGCCGCACCTACGGCGGTGAGGGCTCCGGCATCTTCCGCTCCGGCGACGACGGCAAGACCTGGAAGCGGCTCGGCGGGGGCCTGCCGGCGCAGGGCCCGGACGTGGGACGGATCGGTCTGGCCGTCGCGGGTGAGCGCGCCTACGCCATCGTGAACAAGACGGACGGCCCCTTCGAGGGCTTCTACGCCTCCACCGACGCGGGCGACACCTGGCAGCGGACCCCGGCCGACAAGAAGCTCACCGACTCGCAGTCCACGTTCGGCTGGTGGTTCGGCAAGATCTGGACCGATCCCCGCGACGCCGAGCACGTGCACGTCGCCGGAGTCCCGCTGATGACCTCGAAGGACGGCGCCGCCACCTGGACGGCCGACGACACCAGCATCCACGTCGACCAGCACGCGATGATCTGGGACCCGCGCCGCCCCGGCCGCGTCTATTTGGGCAACGACGGCGGCGTCTACCGCTCCGACGCGAACGGCGACGGCGGCTGGGTCAAGGCGCGCCACGAGCCGTACACCCAGCTCTACAGCGCGGCGATTTCCCCCCAGGACACCTCGCGGATCTCCGGGGGCTCGCAGGACAACGGCTCGCTGCGTTCCTGGGGCGGCGACCGCTTCAACGAATACCTCGGCGGGGACGGCGAGGAGAACCTGATCAACCCGACCGACGTGAACAACGTCTACGCCTGCTACCAGTACGGCAACTGCTTCAGCTCCACCGACGGCGGCGACACGCTCACGTACTTCGCCGACAAGACCACGTATCTGCGCCGCAATTGGTTCACGCCGGTCGTCTTCGACCCCCGTGATCCGAAGATCCTCTACTACGGCTCCGAGGTGCTCAACCGCTCCACGGACGGCGGCGCCACCTGGCAGGCCATCAGCCCGGACCTGTCGGGCGGCCCGGGCCCCGACCCGATCTACACCAACTACGGCACCATCACCTCGATCGCCCCGGCCGCGGACGGCCGCACCATCTACGCCGGCACCGACGACGGCCGCGTCTGGGTCACGAAGGACCTGGGCGCGCACTGGACGAAGCTCGCCGAGGGGCTCCCCTGGGTGACCCGCGTCGTCGTCGACCCGCAGAACGCCGACCGCGTGTACACCACCCACTCCGCCTACCGTTCCGGCTCCAACACACCGCACGTCTACGGCAGTACGGATGGCGGCGCGCACTGGAGGAACCTGTCCGGCAACCTGCCGGACGCGCCCGTCAACGACCTCGTCATCGCACGGGGCGGCACGCTCCACATCGGCACCGACCAGGGGGTGTTCACCTCCGGCGCCAAGGGTGGCCACTGGAAGCGCCTGGGCCGCGGGATGCCCGCGGTGCCCGTCGACGACATCGAGTACGACGCGGGGAACCACCGCCTGGTGGCCGCGACGTTCGGAAGGGGTTTCTACGAGCTGACCACTTCCTGATCCACGCCGGTCATCGCCGCCGGTGCGCGCCCCGGCCTCGTGCCATCGCCTTCGCGTCCTTCTTGAACGCCCACTCCATCTCGGGCTCCATCGCGAACTTGAAGAGGCGCTGCACCGGCGGCGTGCACAGCGCGGTGATGAGGGCCGCCGCGCAGAGGGTGACCGTGATCTCGCCCAGCGGGGTGTGCAGCCAGTCGAGGTCGTACCAGTCCCAGAAGCGGGAGCCCTTGGCGACGAAGCCGTGCAGCAGATAGCCGTAGAGGGTGCCGGCGCCGAGCGCGGTGAACCACAGTCTGCGGCCCGGCACCCAGGCGAAGAAGCACGCGACGAGGATCACCGAGCAGCCGAACATGCCGAGCGTCATGACGGCCCCGGACCAGCCGGGCGCCGCTAGCTCCTGCGCGCTGTCCCGGCGGTAGAACCAGGCGGCGTTCATGCGCGGCGCCGCCCAGTACGCGAAGAGCAGGGCCCCCGCAAAGACCGGCAGCGCCAGGATGCGGGCCTCCCGGCGGCGCACGATCTGGAAGTGCTCGGGCTTCAGGCACAGGCCGAGGACGAAGAACGGCAGGAACTGCAGCACGCGCTGGAGGTCCAGGTCGTCGCCGATGTCCGGCGAGACGGAGGCGAGCACGGCGATGGCCAGCGCTATGGGGAGCGGCCGGCGGACCACCTTCCACAGCGGCGTGGTCAGCCGCCAGACGAAGAGCGCGACCAGGAACCAGGTGAGATACCAGGGGTCGAGCAGGCTGATCGGGTACGTCGGGTCGTCACCCGCCCAACGCTTGAAGAAGGTGTAGGCCACCTCGAAGATGACGTACGGCACCGCGATGCCCGTCACCAGGCGCTTGAGGCGGCCGGGGCTGGCGTCGAAACTCCGCGAGAAGTAGCCGGAGATGACGATGAACGCCGGCATGTGGAAGGTGTAGACGGTGATGTAGAGCGCGGCGGCCGCCCGGCTGTCGCCGCGCAGCGGCTCCCAGGCGTGGCCCATCGCGACGAGCACGATCGCCAGGTACTTGGCGTTGTCGAAGAACGAGTCCCGGCGTTTGACCGGAGGCTCCGGCACCACCGTGGGGGGCGCCGGAGCCTGTGGAGGGGCATCGCGCGCGGCGGGCAGCGGCGTGCGCAATGCCCCGGTCCGGTGCATCGAGCGGACAGGCTCACTCACGGGACCTCCCGGGGGAACCCGGGCCCGCGGTCTCGCGTCTCACGTCCAGTGCGGGTGCTACACCTGTGTAGAACATCACGGGCACCCTAGCCACCGGAGCCCCCGCACGTACAGTCGCGCCACCTGTGAATCAGCTGAGTGCCGCCGGTGCGGGGCCGACCAGCTCGGACAGCACGTCCTCCATGGTGACGAACCCGAGCACCGTGCCGCTCTCGCCGGTGACCGCCGCCAGATGACTGCCCGCGGCCCGCAGCGCGGTGAGCGTGTCGTCGAGCGGGGTGTCGATGTGCACCCGCGTGACCACGTGCAACGCGGCGCGCGGGAAGGGCCGGTCCCGCTCGGCGATGCCGAGGGTGTCCTTGATGTGGAGGTAGCCGAGCAGGGTGCCCTCGGGCCCTGTCACCGGGAAGCGGGAGAAGCCCGCGTCCGCGGCCACCCGCTCCAGGCGCGCCGGGGTGACCGTGTGGTCGACGGTGCGCATCTTGGCCGCCGGCACGAGGATCTCGCCGACCGGCCGGGTGCCCAGCTCCAGGGCGTCGCGCAGCCGCTCGCCGTCGGCCGCCGAGAGGAGACCCGCCTCGCTGGAGTCGACGACCATGCGGGCGAGCTGGTCGTCGGTGTAGACGGACTCGACCTCGTCCTTCGGTTCGACCCTGAGCAGCTTGAGGAGGGTGTTGGCGAAGGCGTTGATGCCGAAGACGACCGGCCTGAGGGCGCGGGTGAGCGCCACCAGCGGCGGGCCCAGCAGCAGGGCGGTCTTGGCGGGCGCGGCGAGCGCGATGTTCTTGGGGATCATCTCGCCGATCAGCATGTGCAGATACGTCGCCACCGTCAGGGCGATGACGAAGGCGATCGGATGCACCAGGGCGTGCGGGATGTGGACCGCCTCGAAGGCGGGCTCCAGGAGGTGCGCGATGGCGGGTTCGGCGACCGCGCCGAGCACCAAGGAGGAGACGGTGATGCCGAGTTGGGCGGTGGCCATCATCGCGGAGATGTGCTGCAGGCCCCACAGGGTGATGCGGGCGCGCTTGTCGCCCTCCTGGGCGCGGGGTTCGATCTGGCTGCGGCGCACGGAGATCAGGGCGAACTCGGCGCCGACGAAGAACGCGTTGGTGAGCAGGGTCAGGGCGCCGATGGCGAGCTGGAGCGTGGTCATCGGGCTTCCTCCACGGCCTGGCCGAGCATCTGGAGCGCGGGTTCGGTGATGCGGATCCGGTCGGCGCGGTGGTGCTCGACCGCCAGGACGGACAGTTGCCAGCCGTCCAGGTCGACGGCGTCCCCCTGGGCCGGGATGCGGGAGAGGCGGGTGGCGATCAGCCCGGCCACGGTCTCGTACGGCCCTTCGGGCGCGGTGAGTCCTATCGCGGCGAGCCGGTCGATGCGGACGCTCCCGTCGGCCTCCCACACGGCGCGGCCGTCCGGGGCCGCCTGGGCGGGCAGCAGGTCCGGGATCTCGACGGGGTCGTGCTCGTCGCGGACCTCGCCCACGACCTCCTCGACGATGTCCTCCACCGTCGCCACACCGGCCGTGCCGCCGTACTCGTCGATGACCACGGCCATCGTGCGGGTCTCCCGCATGCGCTCCAGGAGCCGGTCGGCGGGCAGGCTGTCGGGCACGAGGAGGGGTTCGGTGGCCAGGTCGGTGACCGGGGTGAGCCGGCGCTTGTCGGGGGCCAGGGCGAGCACGTCGCGGATGTGGACGGTGCCGATGACCTCGTCCAGGCTGTCGCGGAAGACGGGGAAGCGGGACAGGCCCGTGGCGTGCGTCAGGTTCGCCGCGTCGGCGGCCGTGGCGTGCGCCTCCAGGGCCCGTACGTCGACGCGCGGGGTCATCACGTTCTCCGCGGTCAGCTCGCTCAGGTGCAGCGTGCGCACGAACAGTTCGGCGGAGTCCGCCTCCAGGGCGCCCTCGGCGGCCGACCGCCGGGCGAGGGCGACCAGTTCCTCGGGGGTGCGTGCGGAGGCCAGCTCCTCGGCGGGTTCCAGGCCGAAGCGGCGTACGACGTGGTTCGCGGTGTCGTTCAGGTGCCGGATGAACGGTCCGAAGGCGGCGGTGAAGCCTCGCTGGGGTGCCGCGACCACCTTGGCGACGGCCAGCGGCCGGGAGATCGCCCAGTTCTTCGGCACCAGCTCGCCGACGACCATCAGGATCACGGTGGAGAGCGCCACACCGAGCAGCGTGGCCGTGGTGGGAGCGGCGGCCCCGAGACCCGCGGCCTCCAGCGGGCCGCGCAGGAGCGCCGCGAGCGAGGGTTCGGCGAGCATGCCGATCACCAGTGAGGTGACGGTGATGCCGAGCTGGGCGCCGGACAGCTGGAGGGTGAGGCGCCGGACCGCCTTCAGGGCGCTTTCGGCGCCCCGCTCGCGGGCCTCGGCGGCGCGCTCCAGATCACCGCGCTCGACGGTGGTCAGGGAGAACTCGGCCGCCACGAACAGCGCGCAGGCGAGCGTGAGGAGCAGGGCGAGCAGCAGAAGCAGGATCTCGGTCACCGTGCCACCCCCGTTCCCTCGCGCTCGGACAGCGGGCGGGACGTGGCACGGTTCGTACTGGGAGGCTCACCCATTGCGGGTCCGTGGCTCCTTCTCGTACTCGTACGAAGTGTCGTACGAGGGCGGTGGCAGGGAAGCGGTGGTGCTTCTACACCCACTGTAAAGGAACGGCAAAGCGAGTCTGGCGGGACCTGTGCCCCAGAACCCGGGACCTGTGCCCTAAAGCGGCGTGGCCGCGTGCAGGATGATGACCATCGTCACGGCGGAGTTCGCCGACGACATGGCCGAGACCGCCGCCCCCGCGGCGGCCGCCCACGCCGCCAGCCCCACCGCGGTGAACAGCGACGGCCAGCTGCGCACCGAGGGGGCCGGGCCCAGGAGGGCCGCGACCCGGCGCGGCACGGGCCCCGGAGCCGCGAGCCCGGCCAGGGTCGGGGCCGGAGCGCCCCGGGAGTGGAGAGCCGCCTTGCCGATGGCGCGGGCCACGGCCTTGCGGTCGCCGACGGCATGGGCGGCGTCCTCGTCGGCCCAGCGCTCGGTGGTGTAGGACACGGCGGTGCGCAGCGGGCGCAGGAACGGATTGGCGCGCGCGGCCAGCTGTACGGCCAGGAGGTAGCGGTGGTGCCGGGTCGCGAGGTGGGCGCGCTCATGGGCGAACAGGGCGCGGCGCTCGGCGGGGGCCAGGCAGTCGAGCAGCGCGGTGGTCACCACGACCCGGTCACGGGCGCCGCCGGGCAGCGCGTAGGCGTAGGGCACGGTGTCGGGCAGGACGGCGACGGACGTGCCGGGCAGCCCGGCGAGCGCGCGGTGGGCACGGCGGCGCACCTGGCCGTGCCGCCACAGTGTCCTGCCGCACGCCAGGGCCACGGCGAGCAGCCCCGGGATCGCGAGGCGCCCCGCGACCCCGTCGTACGGGACAGCCGCGCGGACCTCGGGGTCCGACCAGCCGTCGGGCAGCGGGTTGCCGGGCAGCTGCGCCGTGCCGACGACCATCAGGAGGCCCAGGCACAGCGTGCTGCACAGCGCCATGACGGCGGCGACCGTCGTGAGCAGCCGGGTCGCCGTCCGCGGGTGCAACCGCTGCTCGGCGAGCCGGGCGACCGGCCAGGCCGTCAGCGGCAGGACGAGCGGCAGCAGGACGAACATCCCCATGACGGTTCAGACGTCCTTCTCCGCCTCGGCCTGCCGCAGGAGCTCGCGCAGCACCTGCTCGTCACCCGGCGGCAGCGCCGTGAGGAAGCTGGCGAGGACCGCCTCCCGGTCACGCTCGCCGTCGAGCACCTTGCGCATCTTGCGTGCCGCGAGGCCCGCCTCGTCGGCCGACGGCGTCCACGCGAAGGAGCGTCCCGCGCGCTCGCGCGTCACCGCCCCCTTGTCGAGGAGACGGCTCAGGATCGTCACGACGGTCGTGTACGCGAGGTCCTCGCCGAGCCGCTCCTGCACCCAGCCCGCGGTCGCGGGGCCCTCCGCCTCGCGCAGGGCCGAGAGCACCAGTGCCTCCAGCTCACCCTGCCCCCGCCGCCGGGACCGCCGCTCCTGCTCCGCCACGCCCGTCTCCCTTCCGCTGCCCAGTGCCCAGTCGTCCTGGTCGAGGCTAACCCCCGGCCGTCCGGGGTGTGCCGCCGGTCGGGGGCGAGGCGGGCACCCCGCCGACCCGGCGGGAAAACGGCGTTGCCCCGCCCCGAGGCGCTCACTAAGATCATTCGCGTGACTGCCGGGTCGGCCATGGGCCACGTACGAGTGAGGCATCCGGCCTTGGCGTGAGCGCGAGGCGGGCCAGAGCCCCGCCGTCCCCTCTTCCGACTTCCCACAGCGCCTACATGCGGCGCACCGCCAGTGGATTCCCAGACCCGGAAGAGATCTCACCCATGTCGCAGCACCAGTACGAGCACTCGCACGACCTCGAATCGCCTGTCACCACCGTCCAGTTGAACCACACCGCCGTCTACGCCAAGGACCGGCAGCTGTCCGCCGAGTTCCTCGCCGTGATCCTGGGCCTGAAGGTCGGCGCCCCGTTCGGGCCGTTCCTGCCCGTCGACCTGGGCAACGGCGTGACGCTCGACTACTACGAGCTGACCGATGAGCCGGTCCAGTCCCAGCACTACGCGTTCCTCGTGCCCGACGAGCAGTTCGACGCGATGATCGCCCGCCTGGAGGCGGTCGGGGTCACCTACTACGCGGACCCGAGCCACACCGAACCCGGCCAGATCAACCGTCTGTTCGGCGGCCGTGGCGCGTACTTCGACGACCCGGACGGCCACAACATGGAGATCATGACCCGGCCCTACGCGCGCCCTTAGCTCCCCGCGGGCTCCCCGCGGGCTCCCCGCAGGGCGGAACGGGCGGCTCCCTGGGGCTGGTTGTTTGTTCGAGTCGTGATTGAGGCATCGCGCCCCGCCCGCTCCGGCAGTGGGCGGGGCGCGGGTGCCCGGCGGTGACTGCTGGGACCCGCCCCGGGCCGTTCGCCGTGAGGCGGCGGGGCGAGCTGACGGCCCGAGCGTCGAATGTGCCCCGGGAGCCGGGCAGTTGACGCCCGTGGAGCTTCTGAACCCCAGGCGCGCGCCCGTGCGACGGTCGGCGCAAAAGGCTCATTGCGACACTTGTCCGGCGGCAGTAGACAAGGGAATCGACCCAGAAACGTTGCGGCCGCGGCGTCCTGCAAGGCATCACATCGCAGCTCTGAGAGAAGCCGGGTGATCCAGAATGGCGCAAGATCCACACACCGCAGTGACGAACGAGCCGGACGACGGAGCGATAACCCTGGCCGCCGAGCAGGAGGCGGTGCTGCAGCCGCCCTCCGAGGGGACGGAGGGCCAGGCCCAGCACTCGACGGGTGAAGGCCTGGAGCACGTCGAGGGCTACCGGCGCCCGGAGCACTTCGCGCCCGAGGCCTGGACGGCCCCCACCGCCTCACTGCCCGACATCGGCGAAGCCTCGTACGGCCCGCCGCCCCTGGCCCCGGAGACCGTGCACGGCCCCGACGACCGCATCCAGATCACCAACACCAGCGTGTACCCGTGGCGGGTGCACTGCTACCTGCTGATCACCGCCCGCGACAACGCCCTCTACCAGGGCACCGGGTGGCTGCTCGGACCCCACACCCTCGCGACCGCCGGCCACTGCGTCTACATCAAGGGCAGCGGCGTGGCGGGCCGGGACGGCTGGGTGAAGAGCATCCAGGTCATGCCGGGACGCAACGGAGCCTCGCTGCCCTACGGCAGCATCACCTGCACGAGCTTCCGCTCCGTGACCGGCTGGACGACCAACGGCGACGAGAAC
The DNA here is from genome assembly GCF_053607685.1 of Streptomyces sp. NPDC055099. Lineage (NCBI taxonomy): Bacteria > Bacillati > Actinomycetota > Actinomycetes > Kitasatosporales > Streptomycetaceae > Streptomyces > Streptomyces sp. NPDC055099. The sequence continues at coordinate 453,635 of NZ_JBSGUA010000004.1, forward strand.
TTCGACTACGGCGCCATCATCACGCCCTCCAACATCGGCTCCACCACGGGCTGGTTCGGCTTCGGCGTCTGGTCGGACTCGGACCTGCTCAAGACCACCGGCAACATCTCCGGCTATCCGGGCGACAAGCCGTCCGGGACGCAGTGGTACGCGGCGCGCGGGATCGACTCGGTCGCCCCTCGCAAGGTGTACTACGACATCGACACCGCGGGCGGGCAGAGCGGCAGTTCCGTCTACCGCATCGACAGCACCGGCCGCTACGGCTTCGGCATCCACGCCTACGGCGGAGCCCGGGTGAACTCGGGAACCCGGTTCACCACACCCGTCTACAACAACTACGTGGCATGGAAGGCGTGAGCGCACCCCGATGAACGGCAGCAGGTCCGCAGTGGAGATCACCGGCGTCGTCCGCGACACCTCGGGCACCCCGGTGACGGGCGCCCACGTCCTGTTCACCGAGGGTCCGCGGCCCCTGCCGGACATCGCTGCCGTGACGGACGCCGAGGGACGTTTCTCCCTCGTCGCCCCCACACCGGGCGCGTACACGCTCATCTGCCGGGCGGACCCTCTCATGGGCCCGTCCGGCACCGCCGAGGCCACCGTCCGCGTCGAACCGTCGGCGCGAGCCGCCCACCAGGGGCGGCTGAGCGTCGAGCTGACGCTCGGCTAGCGCGATGGGCGGCGCCGGGCGGCAGCGGTGGACATGCGTGGTGCGCGACTCCTGTCTAGCGTCACGGTCATGAACACTGTCCCGCAGCGTTTCGAGATCCTGCTGGTCCCCGAGTTCTCGGGGGACGGCTCAAGTACCACCGATGGCCGCGACGCCCTGCGCTCGGCCGTCGTGGTGGCCACGGGCGAGACCGGGGCCTCCGGGTTCCCCCGGTTCGCCGGGGACGGCATGGAGGCCGACATCGACCCCGAGACCCGCACCGTCGAGGCAGTTCTCGTCGACGGGTCCGAGCTGGACTACGGGCTCTCGGTACGGGTCGCGGAGGCGTAGGGCGCCCTTCACGGCAGCGGGGCCGCGTCACCCGCCAGACGCGCCAGCGCGTGGCCGAGCCCCGGCGGTGAACCGGCGGCAGCCGGTCCGACCGCGCCGTCGGGGGAAACGGCCCCCACCAAGGTGTCGCCCGAGTGGACCAGGATGTGGCTGGGCGGCCGCAGTTGCCGGGCCTGGTCGATGACCGTCGCGGCGTCGCCCGCGAAACGGGCGCTGAGGTCGATGACCAGGACGTCGGGCAGCAGGGCGCGGGCCCGCGCCATGGCGAGGAAGCTGTCGTCCGTCTGGGAGATGACGTACACACCGGGGACGGCCTCGATCTGCGGGATCAGGTCTCCTGCCCGGTGATCGGCGGCCAGCACCAGCACGGTCAGCACGTCACCCTTGCCCTTCGCGTGGTCCGTCGTTTCAGCATGTCATCCGACACGGCGGATACGGCGCCCGCCGCGGGGCGGGGCGTGTCGGCCCGGCTAGGACGGCAGGTCGAGCCGGGTCAGGTGCTCGGGGGTGAGCGCCCGCAGGAAGTCCGCGGCGTCGAAGGCCTCCCCGGCCGCGCGTACGCCCGGAGCCTTGCCGCGTCCGTCGAGGAGGCGCTCGACGGCCTCCACGACGAGCGGTGCCGTCACGGCGTAGATGTCGCGCCCGCCCGCCACCGCGCGCCGGGTCTCCGTCCCGCGCCGGACGACCGCCTCGACGAGGAAGGTCTGCGCGGAGCGCCCGGCGGCGTCAGCGGGCTCGGGCGCCGGAGTCTCCTCGGCCCGGATGTCCCGCAGCGGCGCGAGGTTCATCACCGCCCGCACCTCGGGGGTCCGCACGTGGCGCGGCAGGGTGACCTGGTCGGCCGTCGCGAACGCGGAGGCCTCCTGGGTGCCGAACGGCTCGGGGAAGTCCCACGGGAAGGCGTCCTGGGAGTAGTCGAACGGGCGCAGTTCGCCTCCGGTGTAGACGAGGTGCTGCCCGGCGTTGCTCTCACCGGTACGCCGGGTGCCCTGGGTCGGATGCCAGCTGTCGAGGGCGTACGCGAGAGTGATCTCGTCCGCGTCCGGCCACTCCCCCAGCGCGGCGGTGGCCAGCAGGTCGCCCAGGCCGCCGTAGAACGCCAGGGACGGGGCGATGACGACGCCCGCCTCTCGCGCACGCTCGCCGTAGGTGTCGAACAGGGCGGCGCTGACGCCCTGTTCGGCGGCGACGTCCAGGTACGGGATGCCCGCGCGCAGTGCCGCGTCGGCCACGGGCAGGGCCGTGTCGAGGAAGGGCCCCGCGCTGTTGACGACCGCCGACGCGCCGTCGAGCGCGCGGTCGAGGGAGGCCGCGTCCCCGGTGGACGCCACGCGTACGGGCGCACCGGGGGCCAGGCCGTGCAGCGCCTCCAGCTTCTCCCGGTCGCGCCCCACGAGCAGCGGCGTCACACCGCGCCGCAGCAGCTCCGCCACGACGAAACGGCCGGTGTGGCCGTACGCCCCGACGACGGCGACCGTGCGTCCGTCGGGACGGACGCCGGCGGCCTGCGCGGTGGGCGTGGAAGGGGTGCTGCTCATGGTTGACTCCCGTTGTCCGGAGGGCTGTTGTGCCCTGCGAGCACCATGTTCCGCTGCCGGCCCGCGCACCACCAGCGGCCGGAATGACGAGGGGCGTACAGTTTCGGACATGCAGACCGTGGCGATGGCACTTCCCGAGGGCAGCATGCTTTTCGAGGCCGCCGCGGCCTTCGAGGTCTTCGGTTCGGACCACTCCGATCTGGCCGGGTCCTGGTACTCGTTCACCGTGTGCGGCACGGCCGGGACACGCGTGGGGCAGTGGCTGCACGCCGAGCCCACCCAGGGCCTGGAGGCCGTCGCCACCGCGCAAACGGTGATCGTCCCGGCCTGGCGCGACATCGGCGGCGTCCCGCCGGGCGAGTTGACCGAGGCCCTGCGCACCGCCCACGCGTCAGGTGCCCGCATCGTCTCGCTGTGCACGGGCGCCTTCGTCCTGGCCGCGGCCGGTCTGCTCGACGGCCGCCGGGCCACCACGCACTGGGCCCACGCCGAGCGGCTCGCCGCGCTCCACCCCCGCGTCACGGTCGACGCGGGGGTCCTCTTCACCGACGAGGGCAGCGTCCTCACCTCGGCGGGCAAGGCCGCCGGCATGGATCTGTGCCTGCACATCGTGCGCGCCGACCACGGGGCGACGGTGGCCAACGCACTGGCCCGGCGGCTCGTGACCCCGCCCCACCGGGACGGCGGGCAGGCGCAGTTCATCCCGGCACCCGTGACGCACGGACGCGACCACCCCCTGGCCGATCTGCTGCCCTGGATACTGGCCCGCCTCGATCAGCCGCTCACCGTGGAGGACCTGGCCCGGCAGGCGGGCATGAGCAGCCGCAATCTGTCCCGGCACTTCCACGCCGTGACGGGCACGGCGCCGCTGCGCTGGCTGCTCGGTCAACGCGTGCGCCTGGCGCAGGAGTTGCTGGAGTCAAGCGACGAGAGCGTCGAACGGATCGCGGCCCGGACGGGCATGGGGACCTCGGCCACGCTCCGGCGCCACTTCACCCGCGTCACCGGCCTGCCTCCCGAGGCCTACCGGCGTACCTTCGGCGCCTCCTGACACGTGGATCGGCACTCGGTCGACTGTTTGCCGGACATGGGGGTACTCGGCCGCCATGCGAATCCGGAAGCAGTCGTCCACACGCTGATCACAGACGCCCCGATCGGTGCCCGCGTCGCGTGGGTGCCCATCGGCCGGCCTCAGCGCTGGACGAAACACGAGATCAGCTGATCACACCACGACATCAAGGGAGGCAGCCATGATCACCGCCGTCATCATCGCCGTGGTCGTCATCGCGGCAGCCGCCGTCCTCTTCGTCGTCATGCGGCGAGCCAAGGGCGGCGGACAGAGTCTGAAGCACCGCTTCGGGCCCGAGTACGACCACACCGTCGCCCGTCACGGCGGCGACGTACGGGCCGCCGAGCAGGAGCTGCACGAGCGCGTACGCCTGCACGGCTCCTTCAAGCCCGAGCCGCTGCCGCCCGGCGCACGCGAGCGCTACGTGGCCCAGTGGGCCGGTGTCCAGGAGCAGTTCGTCGAGTCACCGCAGCAGGCCGTGGTCGAGGCCGACGCGCTCCTTGCCCGGCTGTCCAGGGACCGCGGATTCCCCGACGGTGAGCGCTTCGACGAGCAGGTGGCCGCGCTCTCCGTCCACCACGCGCACCACGTCCACGGCTACCGCCGCGTGCACACGGCGGCCCGCGGACAGGGCGGCACCGAGGAGATGCGCGAGGCCATGGTCGAGGCCCGACGCCTCTTCGACGCACTCGTCGCCGAGCACACGGTCGACTCCACCCGGAACGACCGGCACTCCACCGCCGACCGCGGCCACGCACCGTGGGCACTGCCCCGGCGCCATGCGAAGGGAAGTGGCACGTCATGACGGACGCCCGGCACAGCACACCGCGCGAGCAGGCCATGGGCAGCGACATCCCCGCTCCCGCCCCCGCTCCGGCTGCGAACCCCGCTCCCCCGGCCCCGGGCTCCGCGGCCCCGGGCTCTCCCGCCGCAGGTTCTCCCGCCGCAGGCACCCCTGGGACGGGCGCCCCTGGGACCGGCACGCACGCGCCCGGCACTCACACGCCCGGCACCCATGCTCCCGGCTCCCACGACCTCGGCTCCCACACGACCGGCTCCCACACGACCGCCGGTGACGTCGGCTCCGCCCTGCTCCCGCAGGACGAGCACGACAAGCTCGGTCTACGGCTCCAGCAGGCTCTCAGCACCTTCGTCGAGAGCCCGCGCCAGGCGGTGGAAGAGGCCGACAGCCTCTTCGACGACGCCGTCAGGCACCTGACCGAAACCCTCACGGAACGCCGTCGCGTCCTGCGCGCGAGCTGGCAGAACCACGACACCGAAGCGCACACGGAAGAACTGCGCCTCGCACTGCGGCAGTACCGCGAAGCCACGGAAAGGCTGCTGCGCATCTAGGTCGTGCGGTGCACAGGCACATCGGCGCGGCACACGCGTGGGGCCCGGGACGAAAGTCCCGGGCCCCACGTCGTGCGTCGTGCGTCGTCGTGCGGGGTCAGCCGTGGGGCAGGATGACCGCCCGGCCGTTGATCCGTCCCTCGTGCAGGTGCTCGTACGCCTTGGGCGCGTCCTCCAGTGCGTACCTCTCCACATGCACGTCGATCGCGCCGGACCGGGCCAGGTCGAGGACCTCGATCAGTTCGGACCTGCTGCCCCAGTACGGGGCGCGGACCGCCGCGTCGTAGGGGGTCGTGCCGAAGCCGACGGCCGCGGCACCGCCGCCGATGCCGACGATGGTGACGTCCGCCTCGACCGCCGCGCAGGCGGTCGCCGTGGCGACGGTGGGCGGCGCGCCGACGAAGTCGAACACCGCCTGCGCGCCGAGTCCGCCGGTCAGTTCCCGGACCCTCGTCGCCGCGTGCTCGTCCGACAGGACGGTCTCGTGGGCGCCGACCTTGTGGGCGAGGCGCAGCTTCCCGTCGGTGACGTCCAGGGCGATCACCCGCGCCGGGGTCAGCGCCCGCAGCAGCTGGATCGCGACGTGACCCAGGCCGCCGGTGCCGATGACCACGGCGGTGCTGCCGGGGGTCAGCTTGGGCAGGGAGGTCTTGATCGCGTGGTACGGGGTCAGGCCCGCGTCGGTGAGCGGCACGGCGGTCACGGGGTCGAGGCCGCCGAGCGGGACCAGGTGGCGCGTGTTGTCCACGATCATGTACTCGGCGATGGCCCCGGGCGCCCCGAGTCCGGGCGGGAGGATGCCGAGCTCCGCGGCGCGCGAGCAGTAGTTCTCCTTGCCCTGCGAGCACATCAGGCAGGCTCCGCAGCCCCACGGTCCGTACACGGCCACGGAGTCGCCGATCTCGAAGCCGGTCACGCCGTCTCCCAGGGCGGCCACGGTCCCGGCGCCCTCATGGCCGAGGGTCAGCGGCAGCGGGAAGGTCAGGGCCTCGGCGGGCCAGCTCATCACCGCGATGTCGGAGTGGCACACGCCCGCGGCGGTGACCTTCAGGAGCACCTGGCCGGGGCCCGGCTCCGGGCGCGGGACGGTGACGACCTCGGGGGCGGAGCCGACGCTCCGGTACTGGACGGCCTTCATCTGGGCGGGCATGTCGGGGCCTTCTTGCGCTGACATCTGGGATGCCTCTTCTCGTTCTCGGCTCGTGCTGTGCGCCTGCTGTCCCCCTCGCCTCCGACTGTACTCCTCGAAATGTCCCAATGAGACATGTGACCCACCGGGACATTGCATACGCGTTTGTCTCGCCGTCAGCCCCGCCCGGCCCGGCCCCAAGAAGCCGCGGAACCAGGCGAGTTGTTGAGTACCATCAAGAACTCAGCCATCCACGGGGGAAGGCGGCCCGGCCCGCATGACACGCAGCTATGACCAGACCTGTCCGGCGGCGCGCGCCCTGGACGTCGTCGGCGGCCGGTGGTCCCTTCTCGTCGTGCGCGAGCTGCTGCTCGGCCCCCGGCGTCACACGGACCTCGTCGCCGGGCTGCCCGGCATCGGCCCCGACGTCCTGGCCGAACGGCTGCGCGCACTGCGCGAGGCGGACATCATCAGCGAGGCCGAGCTGCCGCCACCGGCCTCCTCGACGGTCTACGAACTGACCGAACTCGGCGCCGCCATGCGCCCGGTGCTCGACGAGCTGACCCGTTGGGGCATGCGGCTGCCGGCCGCTCCCCGGCCCGGCGACACCTTCCGGCTCAGCTGGGTGCTGGGCTGCCTGCGCGCCAGCTTCCGGCCCGAACAGGCCGGCGGCCTGCGGGAGACGTACGAGTTCCGGGTCGACGGCGACACGTTCCACCTGCGCGTCGACGACGGCGTGCTCGACATCCGCAACGGCGGCGCCACGGACGCCGTCTGTTCCATCACGACCGACCTCGGGACGTTCCTCGCCGTCGGCGCCCGCCTGGTGGACATCGAGGACGCGATCGCGCGCGGGCTCGCCCGGCTGGAGGGTGAACTCACGGCCGCGGCACGGGTGATCGCCATCCTCGGCGCGCACCCCGAGGCGACCGGCGGCCGGCACGGCATCGTCGGAGCCGTCGGGGCCTCCTTCCGCCCCGACCGCGCCCTTGGCGTACGCGAGACCTACGAGTGGGTGATCGGCGATCTCGTCTTTCACGCCCGCGTCGACGACGGCACCGCCGAGACGGGTCTCGGCCCCGCACCGGACGCCGCCGCGACACTCGTCACCGATCTGGGCACGCTGCTCCAACTGGGCGCGGGCTCCCTGCCGCTCGAGGACGCGGTCAGCGCCCAGGTCATCGACGTGAACGGCGACCTGGAGGCGGCGCTGCGGATGGCGGACGCCTTCGGCGTGGTCCGCGCCGACCGCACACCGGCCGCTCCCTGACGTGACTGAAAGCCCCTGAGAGCAGACAGCGGGCCCCGGCGGATCGTGATCCGCCGGGGCCCGCTGTTCGTGTTCGTACGACCGCGGCCGCGTCAGTCCGTGCCGGACTCCATCGCGGCGCGGTCCAGCATCGACTCCTCGTCCGTGGTCTCACCGCGCGAGGCGATCGCCTCCGCGCCGCCGCCGTCCATGGCGCCGATCAGACCGGTCGAGGCCGCCTGAGCGGCGCCGATCGGCGTCGGGTGACCGGAGCCGACGAGGCCAAGGCCCGCGTACTGCTCAAGGCGCGCACGGGAGTCGGCGATGTCGAGGTTGCGCATGGTGAGCTGGCCGATCCGGTCCACCGGGCCGAACGCCGAGTCCTCGGTCCGCTCCATGGAGAGCTTGTCCGGGTGGTAGCTGAACGCCGGGCCCGTGGTGTCGAGGATCGAGTAGTCCTCGCCGCGCCGCAGCCGCAGCGTCACCTCACCGGTGATGGCCGTGCCGACCCAGCGCTGCAGCGACTCGCGGATCATCAGCGCCTGCGGGTCCAGCCAGCGGCCCTCGTACATCAGCCGGCCGAGGCGCCGGCCCTCGTTGTGGTACGCGGCCAGCGTGTCCTCGTTGTGGATCGCGTTGACCAGGCGCTCGTAGGCGATGTGCAGGAGCGCCATGCCGGGCGCCTCGTAGATGCCGCGGCTCTTGGCCTCGATGATCCGGTTCTCGATCTGGTCGGACATGCCGAGGCCGTGCCGGCCGCCGATCGCGTTGGCCTCCATGACCAGGTCCACCGCGGAGGAGAATTCCTTGCCGTTGATCGTGATCGGGCGGCCCTGGTCGAAGCCGATCGTCACGTCCTCCGTGTCGATCTCCACCGAGGGGTCCCAGAACTTCACGCCCATGATCGGGTCGACGGTCTCGAGGCCGGTGTCCAGGTGCTCGAGCGTCTTGGCCTCGTGCGTGGCGCCCCAGATGTTGGCGTCCGTGGAGTACGCCTTCTCCGTGGAGTCCCGGTAGGGCAGCTCGTGGGCGAGCAGCCACTCCGACATCTCCTTGCGGCCGCCGAGCTCCGTGACGAAGTCCGCGTCCAGCCAGGGCTTGTAGATCCGCAGGTGCGGGTTGGCGAGCAGCCCGTACCGGTAGAACCGCTCGATGTCGTTGCCCTTGAACGTGGAGCCGTCGCCCCAGATCTGCACCCCGTCCTCCAGCATCGCGCGCACCAGGAGCGTGCCGGTCACGGCGCGGCCCAGCGGCGTGGTGTTGAAGTACGGACGCCCGCCCGACCTGATGTGGAAGGCGCCGCACGCCAGTGCCGCGAGCCCTTCCTCGACCAGCGCCTCACGGCAGTCGACGAGTCGGGTGATCTCGGCGCCGTACGCCGAGGCGCGGCCGGGCACGGAGGCGATGTCGGGCTCGTCGTACTGGCCGATGTCGGCGGTGTACGTGCAGGGGACGGCGCCCTTGTCACGCATCCAGGCGACGGCGACCGAGGTGTCGAGACCGCCGGAGAAGGCAATGCCGACGCGCTCGCCGGTGGGGAGGGAGGTGAGGACCTTGGACATAGGAAGAGTATGCATGACTTCGCATGGTCATGCAACGTTGCTCGCGTGGGCGGTTCGAACGGTCGGCAACACCGCTGGTGGCAGGCCGTATCGGCTTAATGCTTAGGATGTGCAAGTGCTTGAATACCGCATCAGGACGGCCACCGCCGAAGACCTCGGCGCCGCACGAGCCGTCATGCTCGACACCGTCTACCACGACTTCGGCACGGGGTACGTGCCGCGCTGGCACGGCGACATCATCGATCTCGACTCCGCGTATCTGAGACCCGCCCGCCACACCCTGCTCGTCGCGGTGGACGAGCAGGACGGGACGGTCGCGGCGACCGCCGCCCTCGACTCCCGCGGCCCGGCACACCCGCCCAACCCGCGCTGGATCGCCGAGCGCTTCCCCTCCGGGGAGACGGCACAGCTGCGGCGCGTCTACGTGCGGGCCGAGCACCGGCGCCGCGGCCTCGCCCGGCGACTGGTCGGCGAGCTGCTCGACTTCGCCGCCGCGGACGGCGGCTACCGGTCCGTCTATCTGCACACCGACCCCGCGGTCACCGGCGCCGAGGGCTTCTGGCGCTCCATGGGGAAAGTGGTGCACGACGAGCGCGAGGACTCCGGCGGGTCGCGCGTCGTGCACTTCGAAGTGCCCGTGCGGCCATAACGCACACCTCCACGACCCGGCCGCATTAATGGAAATGGTTGTCATGTAGTCTTCGTGGCTGCCACCGCACTTCCGGACCCACTCCACCCCGAGAACGAGGACCATGCGCTCCGTCCGCCGCCGTCCCCTCATAGCCGGCCTGCTCGTCGCCCCCCTGCTCACCGGCTGTTTCGCCGCCAAGGACGACGCGTCCGGCGACTCCGCGGAAGGCGCCCGCCTCAAGGTCGCGCTGGCCTTCCCTCCCTCGGAGAACTTCTCCCCGTACGGCGCCGACGCCACCCTCCTCAGCCGCCTCGGCGTCACCGAGGGCCTGACCAAGCTGGACGCGAACGGCGCCGCCGCCCCCGCGCTCGCCGCGTCCTGGCAGAAGGAGAGCGACCGCAGCTGGCTGTTCACCCTGCGCCAGGCCGGCTTCCAGGACGGCAGCCGCGTCACACCGTCCGCCGTCGCCTCCGCCCTCACCCACGCGGGCAAGGCCAAGCCTGTCACCGCCGCCCTGTCGGGAGCCGCCCTCACCGCCAAGGCCGTCGGCGACGACCGGGTCCGGATCACCACCACCGACCCCGACCCCGCGCTCCCCCTGCGCCTGTCGAGCCCCGGCCTCGCCGTGCTCTCCCCCAAGGCGTACGCGAAGGGCGGCAAGGTCAGCCCGGTCGGCACCGCCACCGGGCCCTTCGAGCTCACGAAGACCACCGGCGCCACCGCGGCCACCCTGGACCGCTTCGACGACTACTGGGGCGGCCGCGCCCAGGCGTCCGGCGTCGACGCGCGGTTCATCGCCGACGGCACCGCGCGCACCAACGCCCTGCGCACCGGCGAGGCCGACATCGCCGAGGCCGTCCCCGTCTCCCAGGCCGCCTCCCTCGACAAGGGCCACGGACGCGAGACCGCCACGGCACGCACCACCGCTCTCCAGCTCAACACGGACAAGGGCGCCTTCAAGGACCCCGGCCTGCGCGCCGCGGCCCGCGCCGCGATCGACACCTCCGCGCTCGCCAAGGACGTCTACGAGGGCCACGCCGACACCGGCAAGGGCATCTTCGGCCCCGCCCTGACCTGGGCCGACGGAAAGCGCGTCAAGCCGAAGGGGCAGGCGAAGGCGACGGCACCCGGCGGGAAGTCCATCACCCTGGGCACGTACGACAACCGGCCCGAACTTCCCGAGGTCGCGCAGGTGCTCAAGCAGCAGCTGCAGAAGGCCGGTTTCAAGGTGACGCTCGAGGTGCGCGAGTCCTCCCGCATCGAGGGCGACGCCCTGGCCGGGAAGTTCGACGCGTTCGTCGGCGCCCGCAACACCATGCTCGACACCGGCGACCCCGTGTCGGTCCTCGCCAGCGACTACACCTGCGAGGGCAGTTACAACCTCTCGCAGCTGTGCGACACCTCGGTCGACAAGGCCGTGCGCAAGGCCGATCACACGACCGACCCCGCGAAGCGGCAGGACGCGGCCATGGCCGCCGAGGCCGCGATCCTCGGCACCGACGCCGTCGTGCCGCTGGTCCACCAGCGGATCATCACGGGCGTCGGCGGCTCCGTGCGCGGCGAGATCCTCGACCCGTACGAGCGGACGCTGGTCGCCGCCGGCACCAGGCGCTGAGGGCGGCATGCGCAGGAACCTCGCCCGCACCGGCGGACCGGTGCTGCTGTGGCGCGTGGTTCTGGCCGCGGCGCTGCTGTGCCTGATCGGCCTGCTGCCCTGGCTGTCGCGCACCGACCCGGCGCTCACCGTGCTCAAGGCGCGGGCCGCCGAGCGCACCCCCACCCCCGAGGTGCTGGCGGCCGTCCGCGCCGAACTGGGCCTGGACGAGGGGCCGTTGCACCTGCTCGGCCAGTGGACGGGCGGGCTCCTGCACGGGGACGCCGGGCGGTCGTGGATCTCCGGGGAAGCGGTGCTGCCCTCCGTGGTGCAGGCCCTGGGCGTCTCGTTGCTGCTCATGTCGGCGGCACTGGTGGTGGCCGTCGTGACGGCGGGCGCGGTGTGCTCGCGCACCCTGTGGCTCGGCTCCCGCCGCCGCCTCGCGGGGCGCCGCACCTCCGGTGGCGGCGCCGCGGTCGTCGCCGCGATGCCCGAGTTCCTGACCGCCTCGGTGCTCGCCACCGTGGTCGGCGTCCATCTTGGCTGGCTGCCCGCCCTCGGCTGGTACGGGCCCCAGTGGCTCGTGCTGCCCGCGCTCTCGCTCGGGCTGCCCGCCGGGGCGCTGCTCGGGCGGCTCATCGACGACCTGCTGCCCGGCGCCTTCGCCGAACCGTGGACGCGGGCAGCCGCGGCCCGCGGCATCCCGAGCGGACGCATCGCGCGCCAGGCGCTGCGCCGCTGCCTGCCCGGCCTCCTGCCGAACCTCGGCCTCTTCCTCGTGGGCCTGACCGGTGGCGCGGTCGCCGTGGAGCAGATCTTCGACATCCCCGGGCTCGGCCGCTCCACGCTGCAGGCCGCGGTGGCGCAGGACTTGCCCGTCCTGCAGGCCGGAACCCTGGCGCTCGTCCTGCTCGCCGCCGTGGCGGGCGGCCTCTTCCGCCTCGTGTCGCGGCTGGCGAGCGGCCCGGCGCTGCGGGACGGGGCCCTGCCGACGCTGCACCTTCCGGTGCCGCCCGCGCCGAGCCGGCTGCCCCTGCTGTACGGCGGGGTGCTGCTGGGCGTCATCCTCCTCGGCCTGGTCCGCGACCCTCTCGCCCTGGACACCGCGGCCCGGCTGCAAGCGCCGTCCCTGGCGCACCCGTTCGGCACCGACGCCCTGGGCCGCGATGTCCTGGCGCGGGTCGGGCACGGCGCGCTGCACACCCTCGCGCTGGCCCTGGGGATCAGCGCCTTCGCCCTGGTGGCAGGCGTCCTGCTCGGGCTTCTGCCGCGCTTCTCCGGCCCGCTGCTCGACACGCTGAACGCGATACCGCCGACGCTCGCGGGACTCCTCGTCGCCGGTGTCGCGGGCAGCGGAGCGGCCACCCCCGCGATCGCCGTGGCCGCCGTCGCCTGGGTCCCGCTGGCCGCCCACACCGCCGCCCTGCTCCTCCAGGAGCGCGCCACCCTGCACCTGACGGCGACCCGGAGCCTGGGGGCGGGGCGACGCCACCAGCTGCGGCACCATCTGCTGCCCGCGGTGCTGCCGCCCGTCACCCGCCACGCGCTGCTGCGGCTGCCCGCCGTCGCGCTGGCCCTGGCCGCCCTCGGCTTCCTCGGCCTCGGCGCCCAGCCGCCGTCCCCCGAGTGGGGCCTGCTGCTCGCCGAGAACCAGCCCTACGCCGAACGCGCCCCCTGGGCCCTCCTCGCGCCGGCGGCCGCGCTCGCCCTCCTGGGGGCCCTGGCGGTGACGGCGGCAGGCGGAGTACCGATCCCCCGGTGGCTGCGACGCACGCGCCGCCCCGACCAACCCCCTCGCGTGGCCGACGTACGGCCCAAGGAGCGGGACTTGACGACGGCAGGGACGGCAACCCGGTGAGCGAACGACGTCAACTGGCCCTGTCCACACGGCTCCGGCCCGCCAAGCGCCCACGCCGCGACCGGATCTGGCCGCACCTGCCGCCACTCCTTCGCCTGCTGATCCTGACCCAACTCGCCTTCAACATCGGCTTCTTCGCCGTCCTGCCGTTCCTGGCCGAGCACCTGGGCGCGGCGATCGGCATGGCGGGCTGGCTGGTCGGCCTGGTGCTCGGCCTGCGGACCTTCAGCCAGCAAGGGCTCTTCGTCGTGGGCGGCGCCCTGACCGACCGGTACGGCGTGCGGCCGGTGGTGCTCACCGGCTGCCTGCTGCGGATCGCCGGGTTCGCCTGGCTCGGCTATGCACAGCAGACCTGGTCGGTCATCGGCGCGGTGCTCCTGATCGGGTTCGCCGCCGCCCTGTTCTCGCCCGCCGTGGAGTCCGAGGTCGCCCGGCAGGCGGTGCTCTGGGAGGAGTCGGGCCAGGGCCCCCGCACCCGCGTCCTCGCCCTGCTCACCGTGGCGGGCCAGGCAGGCGCGTTCCTCGGTCCGCTCATCGGCGCGCTGTTGCTCTCCGTCGACTTCCACACCGTCTGCCTGGCCGGGGCCGGGGTCTTCGTCCTCGTCCTCGCCGGGCACCTGTGGTTGCTGCCGCAGCGCATCCCGGGGCGCGAGCGCATCCGCGTGCGAGGGGGTGTGGGCGAGCTGTTGCGCAACCGCCGGTTCCTGGCGGTGTGCTGTGCCTACGGCGCCTATCTCCTGGCGTACAACCAGCTCTATCTCGCCCTGCCGGACGAGGTGGAACGTACGGCAGGGTCGCAGGCGCCGATCGCCTGGCTCTTCGCCCTCTCCTCCCTCCTCGTGGTGACCACGCAGCTCCCGGTCACCCACTGGGCGGCAGGACGTCTCGACGAGCGCCGCTCGATGGCGGCGGGGCTCGTGCTCATCTCCGTCGGGTTCGCCGTCGTGGCCGCCGCCCGGCCGGCCGCCTGGACCGGCGTGGCCGGGCTGCTGCCCGCCGCCGGGTTCGTCGTCCTGCTCACCCTCGGCCAGATGCTGGTCGCCCCGGCCGCCCGGGCGTGGGTCCCGGATCTCACGCCCGACGGCAGGCTCGGCCTCTACACCGGAGCACTGTCGTCGGTCTCCGGCCTGATCGTGCTCGCGGGCAGCGCCGTGACCGGCTCGCTCCTTGACGCGGGGCTCCCGCCCTGGGTGCCGTGGCTCGTGCTCGCCGCGATCCCGCTGCTCGCCGTGACGCTGCTGCCGGTCCGCGTCCGGGCCGCGGGCCCGTCAGCCGCCTGACGCGCCGGGCAGCGCCGCCGCCGTGAGGGCCGCCAACTCCTCGGGGGTACGCGGCCCTTCGCCCACCTCGGCCAGCAGGCCCTTGTTCCGCAGCAGCTCCGTGACGGCGATCCCCCAGGGCAGGCGAAGGCCCGCCTGCGCCAGGAGTTCGCGGTGGGCGAGCATCTCCGCGACCGGCCCGGTGCGTACTCCCGAGGGGGTGAGCAGGGCCGCGTCGTCGGCCCAGCGCAGGGCCAGGTCCACGTCGTGGGTGGCCATCACCACGGTCGTTCCCGCGTCCCGCAGGCCTTGCAGGGTGGTCAGGAGGCGTTCCTGGCCGTCGGGGTCGAGTCCCGCGGTCGGCTCGTCGAGGATCAGGACGCGGGGCCGCATCGCCACGGCTCCCGCGATGGCCGTGCGCTTGCGCTGGCCGTAGGAGAGCAGATGGGTGGGGCGGTCCGCCAGGGCGCTGATGTCGAGCGCGGCGAGCGCCTCGGCGACCCGGCCGCGCACCTCGGTGTCCGAAAGACCCAGGTTCAACGGCCCGAAGGACACGTCCTGTTCGACGGAAGCGGCGAAGAGCTGGTCGTCCGGGTCCTGGACCACCAGTTGAACGGTGGTGCGCAGCCGCGTGAGCCCCTTGCGGTCGTACGTCACGGGGGCGCCCCCCAGGGTCAACCCGCCCTGGTCCGGGCGGAGTCCGCCGCTCAGGAGCCGCATGAGGGTGGTCTTGCCGCTGCCGTTGCGCCCGAGCAGCGCGAGGGCGCGCCCTTCGGTGACGTCGAAGTCCAGGCCGCTGAGGACAGTGGGCCCGTCCTCGTATGCGTAGGAAGCGGCACGCAGAGCGACCAGGGACCCGCTCGGCTCGCTCATGGCAGAACCCTTTCCAGTACGAGGGTGAGGGCCGCGAGGCCCACGAGGAGCGCGGTGCTCGCGGCCACGAAGGGCCGCGAGATCCGGGCGTCGGGCACGAGCACCCGCAGGGTCCCGTCGTACCCGCGTCCGGCGAGCCCGGCCTGCAGCCGGCTCGCCCGGTCGAAGGCCCGCACGAACGCGGTGGCGCCGAGACCGCCGAGGGAACGCCAGGTGGCGGCCCGGGTGGTGTGACCAAGGCGCGCGGCCTGCGCCTGCCGGATCCGGCTCATGGAATCGAGGAGCAGGAAGCTCATCCGGTACATGACCAGCGCCACGTCGACGACCGGCGCCGGTACGCCGGCCTTCACCAGGCGGGGCAGCAGGTCCGACATGGGCGTGGTGAAGGCGAAGAGAAGGACGCCGAGCGAGGCCGCCGACGTGCGCAGGAGCAGTCCGCCCGCTCGCTCGGGGCCGCCGTCGGCGAGCGTGAGGAACCCCTCGGGCCCGCCCAGTTGGACGAGCAGCGTCAGGGCGCCGGTGACGCAGAAGCCCAGGGGCACGCGGTAGGCGCGCCACAGTTTGCGCGGCGGCACACCGGCGGGTCCGAGCAGCACGGTGAGCGCGGCGACCAGGATCAGGGCGGCGCCCGGCCAGGGCGGCAGGGAGACGGCAAGGACGGTGAGGCCGAGCCCGAGCACGGCTTTGTCCACGGGGTGGCGGCGGCGCCAGCGACTGCTGTGCGCCGCCGCGTCGATGGGCAGCACGCCGGGTCAGACCTGCCCGGTCCCGGCCCGGGTGTGCTCCTCGTCGGCGGGCTGCTGCTCCACGTCGACGGCCTGCTCCCCGGCGGCTGCCTCGGTGTGCGCCGCCTCGGATCGCGCCGCCTCTGCCCGCGCCGCGTCAGCGCCCTGACGGCGCCCCTTGCGCAGACCGAAGTAGTAGGCGAGGACGCCCGCGCCGATCGCCGCCTGCAGCGCGAAGAGCGCCGACTCGATCTCCCCGGACGGGGGTTCGTACAGCGGCGAGAACCAAGGCTCGTAGTCCGGCTCGATCTCGGTGATCGCGGTCTCGGCCTGGGCGTCGGCCCCGGTGAACGGCTCCTTCTCGTCGTCGCCGAGGCCGAGCGCCAGCGGCAGCACCGCCAGCGCGGCGACGATGAGGAGCAGCAGAGTGTTGATCTTCGCGTTCCGGCTCATCAGGCGCTGGCCCCCGTCTCCGTCTCGGTCTTGCTGCCGGTGTCCGCCCGCACGGACGGCTTCTTGCCCTGGAGCAGCACGCCGAGCCGCGTGAGCTCACCCTTGCTCGACTGCACGAGCAGCCGCATCACCACGACGGTGAGCAGTCCCTCGCTGACGGCGAGGGGGATCTGCGTGACGGCGAAGATGCCGCCGAACTTGCCCAGGGCGCCGATGAATCCGCTGCCGGGGTCCGGGAACGCCAGGGCGAGCTGGACGCTGGTGACGCAGTACGTGGACAGGTCGGCGACGAACGCGCCGAAGAACACGGCCACCATGAGCGGCACGTCGTACCGCTTCAGGAGCCGGTAGACGGCGTATCCCGCCCATGGCCCGACGATGGCCATGGAGAACACGTTGGCGCCCAGCGTGGTGAGCCCGCCGTGGGCGAGCAGCAGCGCCTGGAACAGCAGCGTGATGGTGCCGAGCACCGCCATGATCGGAGGCCGGAAGAGGATCGCGCCGAGCCCGGTGCCCGTCGGGTGCGAGCAACTCCCGGTGACGGACGGGATCTTCAGCGCGGAAAGGACAAAGGTGAACGCTCCGGACGCGCCCAGGAGCAGGGTGCTCTCCGGGTGTTCCTTGACCTCACGGGTGAGGGAGCGGACTCCGTGGACGACGAACGGCGCGGACGCTACGCCCCAGGCGATCGCGTGCGCCGGTGGGAGGAAACCCTCGGCTATGTGCATGGCTAAGCAGACCCTCTCCAGCACCTCGTGGATGGACAACGCGCCTTGGCCGGTCTCCTGGCTGACGGGTCGTACCGACCGGACTCCGCCTTCCCGGGCGCGTGTTGCGCCCAGTGGCTGCCGCGAGGGCTGGAGCCGGACTTCCCGATCACAGTGGCGAGGGCCGCACCGGCATCACACCGATTTCCCGAGCACCAAGGCGTGGTGACCCTAGTGCGGAATCCAGTGACCTGACAACTTGCGGGACCGCTCCATCTGTGGCACGCGCGAGCGCACATGACCTGGGCGTACGCCCCTGGTCAGCCTCCTGTCACCCCTCCTGTGCCGCAGGACACCGCGAGGGTCCTGGCGGGGTGGCGAGGCCCGAGGAAGACGACGACACCTTTGCCGTCGGGTGAGGGGTGTGTCGCCTGGGTCCAGCCCTGGCGGCCGTAGAACTCCATGGCCTGCGCCGACCGGACCGAAGTGAGCAGCCAGGCACGGTCATCGGGAGCGCCCGCGGCCATCGCCTCAAGAAGGGCCGCCCCGATCCCGGCCCCCTGCGCCCCGGGACGTACGGCGAGTTCGTCTATCTCACGCGCCCCGCACAGCCACGACAGGGCGCGCCCGGCCCCGAGTCCGGCGGCCGCCTGCGGATAACAGCGGTCGGCGGGAAAGGGGTCGGGAGTGGTCCAGCCGGTGGTGAATCCGACGATGTCCGTCCCCCGCAGGGCGATCGCCGCGGTGAACCCGGGACGCCGCACGTCGTCGCCGAGCCGGACCAGGAACTGCGCCACCCTCTCCTCGTCCTCGTACCAGGGCGGTGGGCCGAAGGCCTCGGCGTAGACCGTGCGCAAGGCTTCGGTGTGCGCGAGCAGTTGCGTGCCGTGCAGGACGTGGACGACCGCCGTCATCAGGCAGCCTTCGCCGGGGCCGCTCCCGGCTGCAGGGCCGCGTACTCCAGCGGGGCGGACGGGTCGACCGACACGTCCAAAGGCGCGGGCTCGGCGCCGGCGCGTACGAGCAGATCGCCGACGGCGGCGATCATCGCGCCGTTGTCGGTGCACAGGGTCATCGGGGGGACGCGCAGGCGCACGCCGGCTGCCGCGCACCGCTCCTCCGCGAGCGACCGCACCCGTGAGTTCGCGGCGACCCCGCCGACCACGACGAGGGTCGTGACCCCGTACTCCCGGCAGGCGGCGAGCGCCTTGCGGGTCAGGACGTCCGCGACGGCCTCCTGGAGCGAGGCCGCGCCGTCGGCCACCGGCAGTTCACGGCCCGTGTGCCCTTCGGCCCAGCGGGCGGCGGCGGTCTTGAGGCCGGAGAAGGAGAACGCGTACGGGGCGTCCTTCGGCCCAGTGAGCGGGCGGGGGAAGGCCACCGCGCGCGGGTCGCCGTCCCGGGCCGCGCGGTCGATGGCGGGGCCGCCCGGATACGGCAGGCCGAAGACCCGGGCGACCTTGTCGAAGCACTCGCCCGCCGCGTCGTCCAGGGTGTCCCCCAGGTGCACGATCCGGTCGCGGGCCAGGTCCCGGACGAGCAGCAGGGACGTGTGCCCGCCGGAGACGATGAGCACCACGCAGGGGTCGGGCAGCGGGCCGTGTTCCAGCGTGTCGGCGGCGACATGACCGGCCAGGTGGTGCACCCCGTACAGCGGGACGTCGAGCGCGTGGGCCAGGGTCTTCGCTCCCGCGAGGCCGACCTGCAGCGCGCCCGCGAGGCCGGGTCCCGTGGTCACCGCCACCGCGTCGATGTCGGACAGCTTCAGGTCCGCCTGGTCGAGGGCGCGCCGGACGACCGGCGTGAAGGAGTGCAGATGCGCTCGCGCGGCGATCTCGGGGACCACACCGCCGAAGCGGGCGTGCTCGTCCATGCTGGACGCGACCACATGGGCGAGCAGACGCCCCTCCGAGACGATCCCCACCCCGGTCTCGTCGCACGACGACTCGATTCCCAGCACCATGCGCCCCGCGGCCACCGGCGTCTCCTTCACGTACAGATCTCGCTCACTTTCTGCACTCGAAGTGTAGTTGCAACCTATGTGCAATAAGACCTACGGTCCGGCCACCGGATAGGGCACGAAGGTGCTGATGTTCTCGTCGATGGCCAGACGGCGGTCCAGTGGGGGCACCGCCCGCTGTGGGCAGTCGGTGCGTTCGCAGAGGCGGCAGCCCATGCCGATGGGCACGGCGGATGAGGCGCTGTCGAGGTCGAGGCCGTCGGAGTAGACGAGCCGCGCCGCGTGGCGGATCTCGCAGCCGAGACCGATGGCGAACGTCTTGCCGGGCTCGCCCCAGCCGCCGCGATGCCGGGTGACCGCGCGGGCGGTCCACAGGAAGCGCCGGCCGTCCGGCATCGCGGCGACCTGGACGTGGATGCGGCCGGGCGCGGCGAATGCCTCGTACACGTTCCACAGCGGGCAGGTGCCGCCCGCGCGGGAGAAGTGGAACGCGGTCGCGGACTGCCGCTTCGACATGTTGCCCGCCCGGTCGACCCGGACGAACGAGAAGGGCACTCCGCGCAGCCGGGGCCGCTGCAGGGTGCTGAGCCGGTGGCAGATGGTCTCGTAGCCGAGGCCGAAGTGGTCGGTCAGCCGCTCGATGTCGTAACGGAACTCCTCCGCGGCCGCGTGGAAGCGGCGGTAGGGCAGGATCAGCGCCGCCGCGAAGTAGTTGGCGATGCCGATGCGGGCCAGCGGCCAGGCCGCGGTCTCCTCGCCGAAGTCCTCCGAGGCGAGCGCGGAGATGCCGTCCGCGTGCTCCAGCAGGGCGAGTTGGGTGGCCATCCGGAACGCCTGTTGGCCGGGGCGCAGCCGGCTGGAAAGGTGCAGGACCCTGGCCGTCGGGTCGTAGTGGTGCAGGAGTTGACCGGCGTCCGCCGCCAGCCGCACCCCGTGCCGCTCGGCGAGGCGCGCGGACAAGGCGCGTACGGCCTCACCGGGACGCAGGCCGATCTCGGCCGCGAACCCCTCGGCGGCGGAGTCGATGTCGTGCAGGTAGTTCTGGCGCCGGTAGAAGAACTCGCGGATCTCCTCGTGCGCGGAGCGCGGCTGAGTCACCGTGCCGGGACCTCGCCCCTCCGCGGCTTCGGAGAGCTGTTCGGTCAGGTGCTGGTTGCGGCGGCCGAGGTCCACCAAGAGCGTCGCCACGGCGGGCATGCGTGAGGCGAGGTCCGAGAGGTCGGAGGCGGAGACCCGGCCCGCGGAGACCTCGCCCGTGAGGGCATCCCGCAGGTCGGCCACCAGGCGGCTGGTGTCGCGCTCCGAGAAGAAGCCCGGGTCGACGCCGAACGCCTCGGTGAGACGCAGCAGTACGGGCACGGTCAGCGGCCGGGAGTCGTGCTCCATCTGGTTCAGATAACTCGGCGAGATGGCCAGGGCCCGGGCCAGGTCGGCCTGGCTCATGCGGCGTTCCTCCCGCAGTCGGCGCAGCCGCGCGCCCGCGTACGTCTTGCTCACCCGTGGCTCCTGTCCGGTCCATTAACAACGTTGGCAATACGGCGCGGAAAGATGCGCAGAACTTGGCATCTTTCCCTGGTTGTTGGCACTGAGTGCCGATGCCAGAGTCGTACCGCGGCCCGCCGGGCTCCGCCGACGGGCCGCGCCTCACGTTCAGTTCGGCACTCAGTGCCACACATTCGCACAGTTCACGAATCTCCGGGAGACGGTCATGACACAGGCAGGCAAGACGACGGCAACGGCCCAGGAGCTGGCGCAGGAGCTGGCTCAGCGATGGGCGACCGACGCCCGGTGGCACGGCATCGAGCGCACCTACTCCGCCGAAGACGTGATCCGGCTCTCCGGCAGCGTCCGCGAGGAGCACACCCTGGCCCGGCGCGGCGCCGAGCGGCTGTGGCGCCAACTGCACGAACAGGACTACATCCACGCCCTCGGCGCACTGACCGGCGGTCAGGCGGTCCAGCAGGTCAAGGCCGGGCTCCAGGCGATCTACCTGTCCGGCTGGCAGGTGGCCGCCGACGCCAACCAGGCCGGGCACACCTACCCCGACCAGTCGCTCTACCCCGCCAACTCGGTCCCGCAGGTGGTCCGTCGGATCAACAACGCGCTGCTGCGCGCCGACCAGATCGCCACCGCCGAGGGCGGCGAGGACACCACCGACTGGCTCGCCCCGATCGTCGCCGACGCCGAGGCGGGCTTCGGCGGACCTCTCAACGCCTTCGAGCTGACCAAGGCGATGATCGCGGCGGGCGCGGCGGGCATCCACTACGAGGACCAGCTGGCCTCGGAGAAGAAGTGCGGGCACCTGGGCGGCAAGGTCCTCGTGCCGACCGGCCAGCACATCCGCACCCTCAACGCGGCACGTCTGGCCGCCGACATCGCCGACGTGCCGACGCTCATCGTGGCGCGCACGGACGCACTCGCCGCGAACCTCCTGACCAGCGACGTCGACGAGCGCGACGCGCGGTTCGTCACGGGCGAGCGCACCGCCGAAGGCTTCTACCGGGTGCGGAACGGCATGGAGCCCGTCATCGCCCGCGGCCTCGCCTACGCCCCGTACGCGGACCTCATCTGGGTCGAGACCGGCACGCCGGACCTCGCGCAGGCCCGTGAGTTCGCCGAGGCCATCCACGCCGAGCACCCCGACCAGATGCTCGCCTACAACTGCTCGCCCTCGTTCAACTGGCGTGCCGCCCTGGACGACGACCAGATCGCCAAGTTCCAGCGCGAGCTGGGCGCCATGGGCTACCGCTTCCAATTCATCACCCTGGCCGGCTTCCACTCCCTCAACCACGGCATGTTCGACCTGGCCCGCGGTTACGCCGAGCACGGCATGACCGCCTATGTCGACCTCCAGGAACGCGAGTTCGCCGCGCAGGCGCAGGGCTTCACCGCGGTGAAGCACCAGCGCGAGGTCGGCACCGGCTACTTCGACCAGGTGTCCACCGCCGTCAACCCGGCCTCGTCGACGACCGCGCTGGCCGGTTCCACCGAGGAAGAGCAGTTCCACTAGTCCGTTCAATTTCTTCAGCCCGTTCGGTTCTTTCCCGAGGAGACCCGCAATGCCCCTCTCCGCTCCGACCAGCCGCGCCCAGGTCCTCGGCACGACCGACCGGCAGGACGAGATCCTCACCCCTGAGGCGCTGGAGTTCGTCGGCCGCCTCGTCGACGCCTTCGCCGAACGCCGCCTGGAGATCCTCAAGGAGCGCATCCGGGTGAGCGCCCGGCTTGCCTCCGGCTCCCCGCTCGACTTCTCCGTCGCCACCGCCCGTATCCGGGCGGACGACTCCTGGCGGGTCGCTCCCCCGGCGCCCGGCCTCACCGATCGCCGCGTGGAGATCACCGGGCCGCCGGAGCGTGCCATGACGGTCAACGCCCTCAACTCCGGTGCGCGGGTGTGGATGGCTGACTTCGGGGACGCCACCTCGCCCACCTGGGACAACATCATCGGCGGCCAGCTCAACCTGCTCGACGCGATCGAGCGCAGGATCGACTTCAGCACACCGCAGGGCAAGCGGTACCCGCTCGGCGAGCAGGTCGCGACCATCGTCGTCCGCCCGCGCGGCTGGCATCTGACCGAGGAGCACCTGGAGATCGACGGCAGGCCCGCGCCCGCCTCGCTCGTCGACTTCGGGCTCTACTTCTTCCACTGCGCCCAGCGGCAGATCGACGCCGGGCACGGCCCGTACTTCTATCTGCCGAAGCTGGAGAACCGCGACGAGGCACGGCTGTGGAACGACGTCTTCGTCCTCGCCCAAGACCTCGCCGGCATCCCCCGCGGCACGATCCGGGCGACCGTCCTGATCGAGACCATCACGGCGGCCGTCCAGATGGAGGAGATCCTCTACGAGCTGCGCGAGCACAGCTCAGGTCTCAACGCGGGCCGCTGGAACTACCTGTTCAGCCTCATCAAGACCTTCGGACACCGCACCGACTTCCTCCTGCCCGACCGCTCGAAGGTCACCATGACCGCCCCCTTCATGCACGCGTACACCGACCTCCTCGTACGCACCTGCCACAAGCGGGGTGCCCACGCGATCGGCGGCATGGCCGCCCACGTGCCCGGCAGAGATCGCGACGCGCACCAAGCCGCCGTCGCCACCGTGCGGCTCGACAAGGAACGCGAGGCCGAGGACGGCTTCGACGGCTCCTGGGTCGCCCATCCCGCGCTGGTGCCCGTCTGCCGAGAGGTGTTCGACGGGGTGCTCGGCACCCGCCCACATCAGCTCGACCGCACCCGCGACGACGTCGAGGTGACCGCGGCGCGACTGCTGTCCGTACGTCGCATCAGCGCACCGCCCACGACGGAGGGCGTACGCACCAACATCGCCGTCGCCCTGCGCTACTTCGCCGCCTGGCTGAACGGGCAGGGGGCCGTCGCCCTGGACGGTCTCATGGAGGACGCCGCCACCGCCGAGATCGCCAGGGTGCAGATCTGGCAGTGGCTGCGGCACCGCGTCGTCGACCGCGCGACGGTCCTGGAGCTGGTGGAGGACGAGCTTGCCGCCCTGGGCGCGGAATACCCGTGGGCGCCGGTCGACGAGATCCGCGAGCTCTTCGAACGGACCGCCCTGGGCCGGGAGTTGCCCGCGTTCTTCACCACGGACGCCTACGCCCGTCACCTCGTGCGCCGCCCGTTCGTCGGCCGCCCGGAGCGACAGTCGTGACCGCGGCCATCCGCCGGGTCGGTGTGGTGGGCGGCGGTCAGATGGGTGCCGGAATCGCCGAGGTGTGCGCCCGCGCCGGTCTGGACACCGTGGTCTGCGAGACCGACGCGCTCGCCGCCCGCGCCGCCCGCGAGCGCGTCGCCGTCTCGCTCGAACGTGCCGTACAGCGCGGCAAGTTGGACCGCATCGGTGCCGAGGACGTGCTGGCCCGCATGGTCTTCACCGGCAGCCTCGACGATCTGGCCGACCGCCAGCTCGTGGTCGAGGCAGTCGTCGAGGACAGCGCGGCGAAGACGGACATCTTCGCCACCCTGGACAAGGTCGTCGAGGATCCCGGCGCGATCCTCGCCACCAACACCTCCTCGATCCCGGTCATGCGTCTGGGCATGGCGACCCGGCGCGCCGACCGCGTCCTCGGCCTGCACTTCTTCAACCCCGCCCCCGTCCTGCCCCTGGTGGAGGTCGTCTCCTCGCTGCACACGGCCGCGGAGACCGTCGCCGCCGTCGAGGACTTCGCCACGTGCACGCTGGGCAAGACGGTCGTGCGGTCCAAGGACCGGGCGGGCTTCGTCGTCAACGCGCTGCTCGTGCCCTATCTCCTCTCCGCGATCCGGATGACGGAGTCGGGCTTCGCGACGGCCGCCGACGTGGACGCGGGCATGGAGCTGGGCTGCGCCCATCCGATGGGTCCGCTGAAGCTGGCCGACCTGATCGGTCTGGACACGGTCGCGTCCATCGCGGCATCGCTCTACGAGGAGTTCAAGGAGCCCCTGTACGCCCCGCCGCCTCTGCTCCTGCGCATGGTCGAAGCGGGGCTGCTCGGCCGCAAGAGCGGGCGCGGGTTCCACCTCTACGACCGGGGCTGAGGGGCCCGGGTCCGCCGCCGGGCCGAGGGGCTCGCGGCTGCTGTGAGAGGGGCGCGGAACAGAGTGGTGATCTGTTCCGCGCCCCTTCGCGTGTCCCCACGCCGGTCGCGTCCGTGTCTCACCTCACGGTCCGGGATGTGATCAGTACTGCCCAAGAGGGCGACCACCCTCTAGCCTGATCCGTGCAGCTGGTTCGCCCTGTCCGCCAGGCAGAGGTGTCGTAAGAGGGAACCCGGTGGGAATCCGGGACTGCCCCGCAGCGGTGAGTGGGAACGACCGCCGTCATACGCACTGGGTCCGAGCACGGGTCCGGGAAGCGACGGCCAGTAGGTGTCTGCCCCGGCAGATGTGCCCGCGAGTCCGAAGACCTGCCCGTTGCCCGCATGTGATCCCTCATATGCGGACATCCCGGTGACCTCGTGGGCGGGTCGGCGTACAGATCAGGTGGAGCACCGCGCGACCGGCGCGTGTCCGTCCGCCCGGTCTGTCATCCCTTCGCGTCCGTGTCCCGTCCCCGGGATTCTCAGGAGTCATCTCGCGAAGGAGATTTCCGTGACAGCGAAGTCCGCAGCCGCGGCAGCACGGGCCACCGTGTACGGCTACCCCCGCCAGGGCCCCGACCGGGAACTGAAGAAGGCCGTCGAGGGCTACTGGAAGGGCCGCGTCAGCGCCGACGCCCTGCGGGAGACCGCGGCGAGGCTGCGCCGGTCCACCTGGCGGCACCTGGCCGACGCCGGCATCCACGAAGTGCCGACCGGCGACTTCTCGTACTACGACCATGTCCTGGACACCAGCGTCATGGTCGGCGCCGTCCCGCGCCGGCATCGCGAGGCCGTCGACGCCGACCCCCTCGACGGCTACTTCGCGATGGCCCGCGGCACCCAGGACGTGGCGCCCCTTGAGATGACCAAGTGGTTCGACACCAACTACCACTACCTCGTGCCGGAGTTGGGCCCCGACACCGTCTTCGCCGCCGATTCCGCCAAGCAGGTGGCCGAGCTGAAGGAGGCCGTCGCGCTCGGCCTCGCCGCACGCCCGGTCCTTGTCGGCCCGGTGACCTATCTGCTGCTCGCCAAGCCCGCGCCCGGCGTGGCCGCCGACTTCGAGCCGCTGACGCTCCTCGACCGCCTGCTGCCCGTCTACGCGGAGATCCTCGCCGACCTGCGCGCCGCGGGCGCCGAGTGGGTGCAGCTCGACGAGCCGGCCCTGGTCCAGGACCGCACCCCGGCGGAGCTCAACGCCGCCGCCCGCGCCTACCGTGACCTGGGCGCCCTCACCGATCGCCCGCAGCTCCTCGTCGCCTCCTACTTCGGCAGGCTCGGCGATGCCCTGCCCGTGCTGGCCAAGGCGCCGGTCGAGGGGCTCGCCCTGGACTTCACGGAGGCCGCCGCCGGCCAGTTGCAGGACCTCGCCGCCGTCGGCGGACTGCCCGGCAAGCGCCTTGTCGCAGGCGTCGTCAACGGCCGCAACATCTGGATCAACGACCTGGAGAGGTCCCTCTCCACCCTGGGCACACTCCTCGGCCTCGCCGACCGGGTCGACGTCTCCGCGTCCTGCTCCCTGCTGCACGTCCCGCTGGACGCCACCGCCGAACGGGACATCGACCCGCAGGTGGTCCGCTGGCTGGCCTTCGCCCACCAGAAGGCCACCGAGATCGCCACGCTGGCGCGCGCCTTGGCCCAGGGAACGGACACCATCCCGGCCGAACTGGCCGCCAATCGCGCCGATCTGGCGTCCCGCTCGGGTTCGGCCCTCACGCACGATCCGGCGGTACGAGCCCGTGTCGCCGCCGTCACGGAGGCCGACGCCCGCCGCGTCCACGCCTACCCGGAGCGCGCGGCGGCCCAGCGCTCCCGACTCGGCCTGCCGCAACTCCCCACCACCACCATCGGCTCGTTCCCGCAGACCACCGAACTGCGCACCGCACGCGCCGACTTGCGGGCGGGCCGCATCGACACGGACGGCTACGAGGAACGCATCCGTTCGGAGATCCGCGACGTCCTCGCCTTCCAGGAGAAGGCGGGCATCGACGTCCTGGTGCACGGCGAGCCCGAACGCAACGACATGGTCCAGTACTTCGCCGAACAGCTCACCGGCTATCTCGCCACGCAGCACGGCTGGGTCCAGTCGTACGGCACCCGCTACGTACGCCCGCCGGTCCTCGCGGGCGACATCTCACGGCCCGAACCGATGACGGTGCGCTGGACGTCGTACGCCAACTCCCTCACGGACCGCCCCGTCAAGGGCATGCTCACGGGCCCCGTCACCATGCTCGCCTGGTCCTTCGTCCGCGACGACCAGCCCCTTGGCGACACCGCGCGCCAAGTCGCCCTGGCCCTGCGCGACGAGGTCAACGACCTGGAGGCGGCGGGCACTTCGGTCATCCAGGTCGACGAGCCCGCCTTGCGTGAAACCCTCCCACTGCGCACCGCCGAGCACGCCGCGTACCTGGAGTGGGCCACGGAATCCTTCCGTCTCACCACCAGCGGCGTGCGCCCGGACACGCAGATCCACACGCACATGTGCTACGCCGAGTTCGGTGACATCGTCCAGGCCATCGACGATCTCGACGCCGACGTCATCAGCCTGGAGGCGGCCCGCTCACACATGCAGGTGGCCCGCGAACTGGCCGAGCACGGCTACCCGCGCGAGGCGGGCCCCGGCGTCTACGACATCCACTCCCCGCGCGTACCGAGCACCGAGGAGGCAGCAGCCCTGCTGCGCAAGGGCCTTGAGGCCATCCCCGCCGACCGCCTGTGGGTGAACCCGGACTGCGGCCTCAAGACCCGAGGCTGGCCCGAGACCAGGGCCTCCCTGGAGAACCTGGTCGCGGCGGCCCGGAAGGTGAGGACGGAACTGCCCTCGGGTTCCTGACCCCGACGACCCGAACGACCGGGCGCGTACGGGGGGTCAGGCCCCGCCCCCCGTATGCGCCACCCGCGACAACAACCCATGCAACATCTCCCGCTCCTCCGCACCGAGCGGAGCCAGCAGCTCGTCGGTGACCCCCCGCGCCACCTCGTCGGAGTCCCGCAGGAAGTCGTGGCCCGCGGGGGCGAGGGCCACGATGCGGCGGCGGCGGTCCTCAGGGGCCGGGCGGCGTTCTACGAAGCCGAGGCGTTCCAGGTCGTCGACGAGGCCGACGATCGCGCTGGGGTCGTATCCCAGCTCCTGGCTCAGTTCGCGCTGGGCCGCGCCCTCCACGGTGGCCAGGTAGCGCAGCAACGCGTAGTGGCGAAGGCGTAGGCCGGATCTCTGGAGCGCCGCGTTGAAGAGCTGGCCCGAGCGCAGGCCGAGGCGGTAGAGCAGATAGCCCGCGTCGGCATGGAGGCCCCGCATCCAGGGCGCGCCCTCGTCGACGGATCCTTCCTCCACGGGATCGGCGGTGGTCTTCCGGCTGGTCATGAGGGGTGCTCTCCCTGAATCGGTGGTGCGCGGGCGTACGGCGGTCGTCGGTGACAGTGTCCAGCATGCCGCATTATCGATGTTGGAAACAATCATTGACGACAACAATCGTTTGTCTTAGCTTCCTTTCTGCGGGCCGATGCCGACCGGAGTCGTGTTCCCCCGGCCTCGCCAAACCATCTCTTGTCACTGCCTGTTGGAGGAGTTTCTCCATGCTGGACTCATACGCCGTGGACCTGCGCGGCAAGGTCGCCGTCGTCACGGGATCAGGGCGCGGCCTCGGCCTCGCCTACGCCGCCGCCCTCGCTCGCGCCGGAGCCTCCGTGGTGGTGAACGACGTCGACGCTGAGGCGGCCGAGCACGCCGTCAAGACGATCACCGCTGCGGGCGGACGCGCCGTCGCGGAGGTGGCCGCGGTCGGCGGCAGCGAGGCCGCGGACCGCCTGGTCACCCGCGCCGTCGAGGAGTTCGGGCGGCTCGACGTGATGGTGACCAACGCCGGCATCCTGCGCGACCGGGTGCTGTGGAAGATGACCGACGACGACTTCGACGCCGTGGTCACCACTCACCTGCGGGGCACCTTCACCTGCGCCCGCGCCGCCGCCGTACGCATGCGGGAGCAGGGCGAGGGCGGCAGTCTGATCCTGGTCGGCTCCCCCGCCGGGCAGCGCGGCAACTTCGGGCAGACCAACTACGCCGCCGCCAAGGCCGGGATCGCGGCCATGGTGCGTACGTGGTCGATGGAGCTGGCCAGGGCCGGCATCACGGTCAACGCGATCGTGCCGGTGGCCGCCACCGCGATGACCGAGACCATCCCCGCCTTCGCCCCGTACGTCGAGGCCATGAAGGAGGGCCAGCCACTGCCGGACTTCCTCCGCAAGGACGAGGGTTTCGGGACGGCCGACGACTGCGCCGCGCTCGTCCCGTTCCTGGCCTCCGGCTTCGCCCGTGACGTGACCGGGCAGTGCGTCGGCATCGGTGGCGACCGGCTCACCCTGTGGTCGCATCCGCAGGAGGTCTCCGTGGCGTACGCGGACGGCGGCTGGAGCCCGCAGTCCATCGCCGCCGCCTGGCACACCTCGGTGGGCAGCGCTCCGGAGTCGGTCGGCATCCCCGCGCCCAAGATTCCCGGCGCGTGAGGGAGTTGGACGACTTGGACCTCTCCGAGCTCACCGCGATCGACGTCCACACGCACGCCGAGGTCTCCTCCCGGGGCCACGCCTCGCTCGACGAGGACCTCGACGCCGCCTCCAGCGCGTACTTCAAGGTCGAGGGGCGCAAGCGCAAGCCGACCCTCGAGGAGATGGCCGCCTACTACCGCGAGCGCAGGATGGCGGCCGTCGTCTTCACCGTGGACGCCGAGTCGGCCACCGGCACCGCCCCTGTCCCGAACGAGGAGGTCGCCGAGGCCGCGGCCGCCCACCCCGACGTGCTGATCCCCTTCGCCTCCGTCGACCCGTTCCGGGGGAAGGCGGGCGTGCGGCAGGCTCGCCGGCTCGTGGAGGAGTACGGGGTGAAGGGCTTCAAGTTCCACCCCAGCATCCAGGGCTTCTTCCCCAACGACCGCGCTCTCGCCTATGCGTTGTACGAGGTCATCGAGGAGACCGGCTGCGTCGCCCTCTTCCACACCGGGCAGACCGGCATCGGCGCGGGCGTGCCCGGAGGCGGCGGCATCCGGCTGAAGTACTCGAATCCGATGCACGTCGACGACGTCGCCGCCGACTTCCCCCACCTGAAGATCATCCTCGCGCATCCGTCCTTCCCCTGGCAGGACGAAGCTCTCGCCGTCGCCACGCACAAGCCGGGCGTGCACATCGATCTGTCCGGGTGGTCACCGAAGTACTTCCCGCCCCAACTCGTGCACTACGCCAACTCCTTGCTCCAGGACAAGGTCCTCTTCGGCTCCGACTTCCCCGTCCTGACGCCCGACCGCTGGCTCGCCGACTTCGCGAAGCTGGCGATCAAGGACGAGGTCCGCCCCAAGATCCTCAAGGAGAACGCCGCCCGTCTGCTCGGGCTCAAGTAGAGGGGGCGCGCCATGCGCAACGAAGGACTCGGCTCCTGGCCCGCCCGCCGGGCCCGCAAGACCCCGCACCGCACCGCCCTCACCCACCAGGGCCGCACCATCAGCTACGCCGTGCTGCACTCCCGCGTCCTGCGGCTCGCCCACGCCCTGCGCGCCCATGGCGTCCGGCGCGGGGACCGGGTCGCCTACCTCGGGCCCAATCACCCCGCCTACCTGGAGACCTTCTTCGCGGCAGGCGCGCTCGGCGCGGTCTTCGTGCCGCTCAACACCCGCCTGGCCGCGCCCGAGATCGCGTATCAACTCGCCGACGCGGGCGCCCGGACGCTCGTCCACTCCCCCGCGCACGCCTCAGTCGTGGCGGATCTTCGGCAGACGGCGGGGCAAGTGGTTCTCGCGGTCGAAGTGGGTGCGGAGTACGAGGCGTTGCTCGGCGGCTCGGTGGAGGAAGTCCTCGACGAGGCGGTCGGCGGGGACGACGTATGCCTCCTGATGTACACCTCCGGAACCACAGGCCGCCCCAAAGGCGCCATGCTGACCCACGCCAACCTCACCTGGAACGCCGTGAACGTCCTGGTCGACGCCGACCTCACCGCCGACACGGTCGCCCTGGTCTCCGCCCCGCTCTTCCACGCCGCGGCGCTCGGCATGCTCACCCTGCCCGTGCTCCTGAAGGGCGGCCACTGCGTGCTCGTCGAGTCCTTCGACCCGGCCGAGACCCTGGACCTCGTCGAACAGCACGGTGTCGGCGCGCTGTTCGGGGTCCCCACGATGTACGAGCGCCTCACCCGCCAACCGCGCTGGCGGACGGCCGACCTGTCCACGCTGCGCATCCTGATGTGCGGCGGGGCGCCCGTGCCCGCGCCCCTGATCGAGACGTACGCGGAGCGCGGGCTCGCCTTCCAGCAGGGGTACGGGATGACGGAGACCGCGCCCGGCGTCCTCTATCTCGACGCCGAGCACGCACAGCGCAAGGCGGGCTCGGCCGGGGTGCCGCACTTCTTCACCGACGTACGCGTCGTGCGTCCCGATCTCAGTCCGGCGGGTACGGGGGAAACCGGCGAGGTGCTGGTGCGGGGGCCCCATGTGACGCCCGGATACTGGCAGTTGCCCGACGAGACCGCGGCCGCCTTCGCCGACGGATGGTTCCGCACCGGGGATGCCGCCCGGGTGGACGCCGACGGCTTCGTCACCATCGCCGACCGCCTCAAGGACATGATCATCTCGGGCGGCGAGAACATCTACCCCGCCGAGGTCGAGAGCGCCCTGCTCGCCCACCCCGACGTGGTGGAGTGCGCCGTCATCGGCGTGCCCGACGCACGCTGGGGCGAAGTGCCGCGCGCCGTCGTCGTGCCCCGCGAGGGCACGGCCCCCGCCCCGGACGACGTACTCGGCTTCCTCGCGGGCCGGCTCGCCCCGTACAAGGTCCCCAAGTCGGTGGTGTGCGTGGACGAACTGCCGCGCACCGCCTCCGGGAAGCTCCACAAGCCCAGCCTGCGCCGCGACCACGGCGGCACGGCGACACCGACCCCTCAGGGAGGAACCCCCCAATGACCGTCACCGCCAACGGACTTGACGAACTGCACACCCTCGCGGGCAGCGAGCTCGGCGTCACCGACTGGCTCGAGGTCGGCCAGGACCGCATCGACACCTTCGCCGACGCGACCGACGACCACCAGTGGATCCACACCGACCCCGAGAAGGCGGCACAGGGCCCCTTCGGGGCAACGATCGCGCACGGCCATCTCACCCTCTCCCTCTTCATCCCGCTCTTCACCGACCTCCTCGACGTCCAGGGCGTCACCACGAAGGTCAACTACGGCCTGGACAAGGTGCGTTTCCCCTCCCCTGTGAAGGCCGGCTCCCGGATACGTCTGCGCGCCACGCTCGCCTCCGTCGACGAGGTGCGCGGCGGGGTGCAGATCGCGGTCGACGGCACGGTCGAGATCGAGGGCGGCGACAAGCCCGCCTGTGTCCTGCGCAGTCTGTCCCGCTTCTACGCCTGAGGAGCCCGACACCATGACGCACCCACCCACCGGGAAGCCCACGGGGAAGCCCACCGAGACGCCCGCCGAGACGGCGAGCTCCCAGGCCGGCCCCGAGGAGAGACCCGGGCAACTGCGCCGCGTCGCCCTCTCCGGCCTGCTCGGCACCGCGATCGAGTTCTACGACTTCCTCGTGTACGGCACCGTCGCCGCGCTCGTCTTCGGCGACCTCTTCTTCCCCGAGGCCGACCCGGCGGTGGGCACGGTGGCCGCCTTCGGCACGTTCGCCGCGGGCTATCTCGCCCGCCCCCTAGGCGGCATCGTCTTCGGCCACTTCGGCGACCGGCTCGGCCGCAAGTCGATGATGCTCCTCACCATGGTCCTGATGGGCGCGGGCAGCTTCCTCATCGGTCTGCTGCCCACGTACGACGTGATCGGCGTCTGGGCGCCCGTACTGCTCGTGCTGCTCCGCGTCCTGCAGGGCATCGCGATCGGCGGCGAGTGGGGCGGCGCCACGCTCATGGTCGCCGAGCACGCGGGCGACCGGCCACGCGGCCTGTGGACCAGCTTCACCCAGCTCGGCGCCCCGCTGGGCACCGTGCTGTCCACCGGGGTGGTCGCACTGGTGAGCACCCTGCCCGACGACGACTTCCGGGCCTGGGGCTGGCGCGTGCCGTTCCTGCTCTCCTTCCTGCTGCTGGGCGCGGGCCTCTACATCCGCCTCAAGGTCACCGAGAGCCCGCTCTTCGCCTCGCTCTCGCAGCGGCAGGAGCGCGCGCGAATGCCGCTGCTCGAAGTCCTGCGGGCGCCGCGCCCCGTCCTGCTGGCCTCGGCGGTCGGCATCGGGCCGTTCACCGCGCAGGCGCTGATGACGAGCTTCATGATCTCGTACGCCGTGGACGAGGGATACACGCGCCCGCAGGTGCTGACCGGGGTCACCGTGGCCTCCTGTGTGGCCCTCGTGGTGCTGCCCTGCGCGAACCTGCTCTCCGACCGCTTCGGGCGCCGCCCCCTCGTCCTGGCCGGGGCACTGCTTTCGGCGGCCACGGCCTTCCCGGTCTTCGCCCTCGTGGACAGCCACCGGCCCGGACTGCTGGTCCTCGCCTGCGTGATCGGCCACGGGATCGCCCAGTCCGTGATGTACGGACCGCTGGGAGCGCTGTTCAGCGAGATGTTCTCTACCCGGGTGCGCTACACGGGCGCCTCGCTCGGCTACCAGACGGCGACGCTGCTCGGCGCCGGTTTCTCGCCGCTGATCGCCAGCGGGCTGCTCGCCGCCCACGACTCCAGCGACGCGGTCGCGCTGCTGCTCACGGCCGGCGCCGTGATCACCGCGATCGCTGTGTGGCGGGTCGGGGAGACGGGCGCCAACCGTCTCGACGCACCACTCGAAGCACGAGCCGGGCAACGCGACGCACAAGGAGAAAGCACATGAGCCACCGCCCCCTCGCCGGCCTCGCCGCCCTGCTGCTTCTCGTCGCGGCGCCCCAGGCGTCCGCCACCACCGCACCACCCACCGCCGCACCACCCACCGTCCGCCACCTGGAGGGCACCCTGCCCTCCGGCGCCGCGTACGTGATCGACACCCCGGACGCCTGGAACGGCACCGTCCTCCTCTTCAGCCACGGATACCGTCCCGAGGGCGCCCCGAACCCGGCCGCGAACGCCCCCGACGAGACCACCAAGCGGCTTCTTCTGAAGGAGGGTTACGCACTGGTCGGCTCCTCGTACGCGACGACGGGCTGGTCCGTGGAACAGGCGGTGCCCGACCAACTGGCCGCCCTCGACGCCTTCACCGGGAAAGTCGGCGAAGCCAGGCGGACGCTCGCCTGGGGCCAGTCACTCGGCGGTCTGATCACCACGACGATCGCCGAGCGCCATCCGGGACGCGTCGACGGCTCCCTGTCCATGTGCGGCCTGGTCCACGGCGGGGTCGCCAACTGGAACTCGACTCTGGACGCCACCTTCGCGCTGCGCACACTCCTGGCCCCGCCGTCCGGTGACTCCGGAATCCGCCTGACGGGCTTCAAGGACGCCTCCGACGCGGCCAAGTCCGCCAAGCGCCTCGGCGCGACCCTCGGCACAGCGCAGAAGACGGCGGACGGCCGGGCCCGCATAGCCCTCGCCGCCGCGCTGCACGCCATCCCCGGCTGGAACGACCCCGCCACGCCACGCCCGGCCCCGGACGACCACGCCACCCGACAGGCGAATCAGTACACCGCCGTACGCGGCCTGGTGGCGCAGCCCGGCTTCGTCTGGCGGGAGGAGGCCGAGCGCCGCGCGGGCGGCAACATGTCCTGGAACACGGGCGTCGACTACGCGGCGATGCTGGCACGCTCCGACGACCACAAGGAGGTCAAGGCCCTCTACAAGTCGGCGGGCCTCTCGCTCCGGGACGACCTCCGCGACCTGGCCCGCGCGCCCCGCGTCAGCGCCGAGCCGCGGGCGGTGCGCTACATGACCGAGCACGCCGCGCCCTCGGGCCGCCTGAGCACACCTCAGTTCACCGTCCACACCACCGGCGACGCGCTCGTCCCCGTGCAGGTGGAGAACGCGTACCACCGCGCGGTCACCAGGGCGGGCCGCACCCCGCTGCTGCGCCAGGCGTACACGTCGAACGCCGGGCACTGCACCTTCAGCCCCGCCGAACAGCTCGCCGCCGTCCACACGATCGATCACCGGGTCACCACGGGCCACTGGGCCGACACATCACCAAAGGCGCTCAACTCCCGAGCCCACCATGCCGACCCGACCACGCCCTCGCGTTATGCGTCGTACCGGCCGGGTCCTTATCCGCGACCCTTCTGACGCCACGTCGATCTGACGTCACGTCGAGTGGTATCCGATGACCCCGTCCATTTCCCTGTCGATGCGGCCCGGACATTGGGCCGGGTGGGTCGCTGGTGTGGTCCGTTGTGCCGAACTGGGGGCGTGGGGGAGTTTTCTGACTTGGTGTCGGCAAAGCCTATATTCCGATGTTTTCCGCCTTCACCCCGTCGCACCGGATCTTCCGAGGATGAGGAATCACTCATGGCTGACCGACACGCCGACCGACCCGGCCAAACCGGCCATCCTGCCCGTCCCGCCAGCCCTGTCAGCTCTGCCCGTCCCGCCCGACTCGCCGGCTTCGCCGTGACCGTGCTCGGCGCGTTCGCACTGACGGGGATGCCGGTGGCCGCCGCCGTCGCCCCGTCCGCGCCGCCGCCTCCGCCGGTGCCCGCACCGCAGTCCTCCGCGGGGCCGGCGCTCCCGTCGGCCGCGCAGACGCTGGCTGCCGACAAGCCGTCGAAGGCTTTGCTGCAGGCGCTGCAGCGTGACCTGAAGTTGTCGGGTGAGCAGGCGCGCACGCGGCTGGTGAACGAGGCGGAGGCCGGCACGCGGGCGGGCCGGCTGCAGACCGCGCTGGGCAAGGACTTCGCGGGCGCCTGGGTGCAGGGCGCGACCTCCGCCCGCCTGGTGGTGGCGACCACGGATGCCACGGATGTGCCTGCCATCAAGGCGGAGGGGGCGCAGGCCAAGGTCGTCACGCATGGCCTGGGAGAGCTGGAGGCGCTCACGAAGAAGCTGAATGCCGCCGCGGTGGCGGGAGCGGGTCTGGACACGCCGGTGCGCTACGTCGACGTGCGGGCCAACAAGGCGGCGGTCCAGGCGACGAGCGCCGCGGCCGCCGACAAGCTGATCGCGGCCGCCCAGGTCGACCGGCGGCTCCTGGACGTCAAGGTGTCGGCCGACCGTCCGCGCGCGCTGCACGACGTCCGCGGGGGCGACGCGTACTACATCGACGAGAAGGCCCGCTGTTCGGTGGGGTTCTCGGTGACCAAGGGTGCACAGGAGGGCTTCGCCAGCGCCGGGCACTGCGGCAAGGCGGGCGCCAAGACCACCGGCTTCAACAAGGTCGCCCAAGGTGCCTTCGAGGCGTCGGTCTTCCCGGCCAAGGACATGTCCTGGGTCGGCGTGAACGACCAGTGGACCGCCACGCCCCGGGTCAAGGGCGAGAAGGAGACGGACGTACAGGTCGCCGGGTCGGTACAGGCTCTGGTGGGCGCCGCCGTCTGCCGGTCGGGTTCCACCACCGGCTGGCACTGCGGGACCATCGAGCAGCACGGCACCAGCGTGAGCTACGCGGAGGGCGTCATCGAGGGGGTCACCCGCACCACGGTGTGCGCGGAGCCCGGTGACTCCGGCGGCTCCTACATCTCCGGCACCCAGGCCCAGGGAGTGACCTCGGGGGGCACTGGTGACTGCAAGAGCGGCGGGATCACGTTCCATCAGCCGTTGAACCCGCTGCTCGACGAGTTCGACCTCACGTTGAAGACCGCCCCCGCCCAGCGCGAGCCCAGCACCCAGGAGGCCTCGGGCAGTTGGGGTACGGGCAGGGTCTATGAGACCGGGACACGGGTGACCTACAACGGCATCACCTATGTGTGCCTGCAGCCGCATCAGGCGCAGGGCGTGTGGCAGCCGGCCCGCACGCCGGCCCTGTGGCAGCGCGTCTGACGAACCGTCCGGTCAGCGCATGGGGCCCACCCGAGGGCTCAGGTCTGTGCCAGCAGTGCGTACGCCGTTGCCACGAACGTTTCGCGGGCGTGGTAGCGGCGGGTGCAGACGGCGGCCAGGGCTGTCCCGGTGTCGGGCCGGAAGCCCAGGAAGGCCTGCTGGCCCAGGGTGGCTCCGCAGTGGAAGTAGAGCGGGCCGTGCTCGGCGGGGTGCTGGAACCAGCCGATGGTGTGCGTGTGCCGGTGCCCCCAGCCGCGCCGGATGACCGGGCGGGCCGCCGCCCGCAGGGCCGCGGCCAGGGGGCTGCCCGTCGGGTCGAGGTGGGCTTCGAGGAAGGTCAGCAGGTCGTGCGGGGTGGCACGGATCGCGCCTGCCGCCTCGAAGCCGCCGATGGTCAGCGGGGGCGTGGGCGTGGCGCCGTCCTTGCGGTGGCCGGTGGCGTCGGTGTCCGGGCCGGTGGGATGCAGGGCCGTGCCGCCAAGGCCCAGGGGGCGCAGCACCTGTTCGGTGAGCAGGTCGTCCCAGGGCGTGGCGGTGGCGGCGGCCAAGGCGTGACCGAGCACGGCGACACCGAAGTTGGAGTAGTGCCAGCGAGAACCCGGCCGCCGGGGTGGACGGCGGCGTACGAAGGCGTCGATGACGTGCCGGTCCCGAAAACCGGCGTAGGGGTTGGTGCGCCAGGTGGGCAGGGCCCGGGGGTAGAAGTCGGCGGGCAGGGCGGGCAGGCCGGACGTGTGGGTGATCAGGTGGGCGAGGGTGACGGGGTCCGCGCCCGTACGCCGGGCCGGGGCGAGGAGGGAAAGCGCCGGCTCGCCCGCGGAGAGAGTGCCGGATTGCGTCAGGTGGGCCAGGAGCAGCGCGGTGAACGTCTTGGAAGCCGACCCGATCTCGTAACGCAACTGGTCACGGGGTACGGGCGGCGGTTGTGCCGTGCCGCCGCAGCGCACGGTGCGCCGGCCGTGGCGGGACAGCGCGAAGACGGCGTCGGGTGCCCGTACCGCTTCGATGGCGTCGTCCAGCCGTCGGCTCACCGTCTCGTCGTCGTCATCCTGCGGGCGGGGCTGCGCCGGGGGGTGGCGGGGCGGGTCTTCGTGGGCTTCGCGTGACTCGCCCGGCCAGGGCGGGTGCGGGGGCGTCATGCGGGTGTGGAGTGGGTGAGTTGTGTCAGGGCGCGGGAGGTCGCCATGACGGAGGCGAAGGCGGCGACGAGCGTGGGGTGGTAGATGAGGTCGAAGAGTTCTTCGGGCTCGCCCTGCGGGATGGTGCGTACGGCCGGCATGGCCCCGTCGGGCTGTTGCGCGGCGGCGAAGCCCTCCCAGGCACGCTCGTCGAGGGCGGGGCGGGGCAGGCAGGCGTCGACGACGAGGAGTTCGCCCAGCAGGTCCCAGCGCTCCAGGTCGAGCCAGTCGTCCAGCCAGGCGGGCAGCCAGTGGCTCAGGTAGTCGGCGATCGGGGGCGGGATGTTGTCCGGGCTTTTGCCCCAGTCGGTGAGATGGAAGACGGTGTGGGTGATGTCGTAGGCCGTGTGTCCTTCCACGGTCCAGGGTTCGGGGGTGCGCCCCAGCCATGTCCGGCCGATGACCTCGGATTCCGGCGGCCTCGGCTCGAGCCCGCCGCGGCGTTGGAACGCGGAGAGCCCCAGGCGGCGCACGGGTGACATCTCGTGGGCGGCGAAACTCTCCAGGCTCTGGTTGAGCCGGACCATCTCCTCGAAGGCGGGATGGCTGTAGCCCAGCTCCTTGAAGGGGAGGTACACCTCGAAGGGAATGGGCGAGAGCAGTTCGATGCGCTGGGCGCGCACCAGCATTTGACCGCCGTCCAGGGTGTCGCGCCAGGCGTGGTCGAGCAGTTGCCGTGCCAGCTGCGCCTGCCGGGACCCGGCCACACCTTCGCGGAACAGCACCGCGCAGATGAGGGCCAGTTCGCCGACCGGTTTGAAGCGCTCCAGAAAGCCCACTTCCGGGTCGACGTCCGGTTCCAGGCGAAACCCGTCGCGGTGGGCGTGCAGCCACTCCAGGGCGCGGCTGCCGACGGTGTGCATGAGGCGGGTGCTGGTCATCTCGCCACTCCTCGTCCCCGCTGTCCGCCCTGTCCCTGCCGCGCGACGGGCGGGTGTTCCGGCTGCTGGTGTTCCGGCTGCGCGAGTGCGTGGGCCTTCCCGTTCGCCGCGGGGCGGGTACCGGTGTCCTCGCGCAGCGCGTCGGCGGTCAGTACGGCGGCGAAGGCCGTCATCAGAGTCGAGTGGTAGCAACCGATGAAGTCGGAGGCGGGCACCCGGCCGCCCCGCCCGGAGCCGATCTCCGGAACGGCGCCGGTCGCGTCCTGCGCTCGGGCGAGTCGCGTCCAGGCGTCCCGCAGCATCGTGCGGTCGGGCGGGCCGGGCAGGCTGCCCGCCACGGCAAGGAGCTCGCAGCTCAGGTCCCACCGCTCGTCCTCAAGGCAGGTGTCCAGCCAGGGAGGAAGCCACTGCGACAGATAGGCGGCGACGGGTGGCGGCACATGGTGCGGGGTCGCCCCCCAGTCAGTGAGGTGGAAGATGACGTGGGTGAGCGTGTAACCGGCGTCCCCTTCGAACATCCAGGGTTCCGGAAGGCCGCCGAGCCAGGTGCGCTCCAACGCGCGCTCCATGCCCTGGTGCGGCCGAATGCCCATGTGGCGTTCGGAGTTGAGGATGCCGAGGCGCCGGTTGGGCTGCTGTTCGGTCACCTGCCAGGAGCGGGTACGGGCCACCGTCGCGGCCGCCTTCTCGAAGGCCTCGTGGCGCAGCCCGGCCGAGGCGAACGCCGCGTAGATCTCCGAGGGGTACGTCGCGAACGGCTCCAGGCGCTGCAACTGGCACAGGAGGTCGCCTTGTTCGGTCTGCCGCCAGGCGAAGGCCAGCAGTTCCTGTGCTTGTTCGTGCAGCGGCGAGGACGCCTCGCTGTGCCGGCGCACGGTGACGCACACATGCGCCAGTTCTCCCAGCGGCTTCCAGGTGAAGTTCACGTTGCCGCTCTCGGCCAGCGCGTCGTCCCCCAGCGCGAAGTCGGCACGGTGCTCGGACACCCAGGCCAGCGCCGATCCGGCGATCCCCCGGACATCGCGCGCCCTCACCCCGGCACCC
The DNA here is from genome assembly GCF_053607685.1 of Streptomyces sp. NPDC055099. NCBI lineage: Bacteria > Bacillati > Actinomycetota > Actinomycetes > Kitasatosporales > Streptomycetaceae > Streptomyces > Streptomyces sp. NPDC055099. Next base: position 493,138 of record NZ_JBSGUA010000004.1, read on the forward strand.
CGGCCCGCAGCAGTTGCGCCGCCTCCACCTGCAGCACCACGCGGGGGTCCGTGGAGCCCATGTGTGCCACGAACTCCAGCCCGGCCTCCAGGCCGAGTGTGTCCGGCACCCCGTCGAGCAGGACCAGCCAGCGGCCCGCTCCGGCGGCTTGCAGCCAGTCGCGGCGCCGGACCGCGCGGACGAAGCCGCGGGCGACGTCCACGGACCGTGTGCGGGCCACCCGGGCCACCTCACAGTCGGTCCCGGGCACCGCGAGGGGGGCCAGCACGGCGAGTTGATGGGTCAGCACCTGCCACGGGGCGTCCTCCAGCCAGGCGGCCCGGGGCTGTGTCGCGTGGTCGGGCGCGCCGTCGAAGGAGGCGTCGAGTCCCGCCAGTGTGCGTCGCATGGCCCAGTGGCTCCACAGTGACGTGGGCGAGGCATCGGCGGGGGGCGGGTAGGCCTGCACGGCTTGGCCGAACAGGGCGAGATCGTCGGGTTCGAGCGGCGTACGGCGCAGGACGCCCGGCAGCACGGCGTCGGCGCCCACCACCCGCACGGCGGCGAGAGCGAGGCCGTCGGCGGCCGCCCCGTCGGGCCCGGCCACACTGCCGGTCAGCCGGAACCGGCCCCCGCTCCGGAGAGCGGAGACCAGTTCCGATGTGAGGCCCTGCACCGCGCCCGCCAGAGGCGTCGTAGTGCCTGAGTCCTCCATACCGGTGCCCGTCAAGCCTTCTTGGGCCGCGGTGTCGGAGGCGACAACAGCAGGGAGATCGTCCCGCCCGTCAGGGCCAGTGCCGCACATTCGCGGCTGTCGCGGTAGGAGCCGTCGGCCTCGACCGGGTCGAGAGCCGCCTCAACGTCCAGCGTTTCGGCTACGTCCTGATCTGTGAATTCGGTGGAAGCCATGCTTCTACCTCTTCCATCATAGAACGCCGGGTCGCCCACGTAATGCCAGCGTGTTTCCCGCACGTACTGCCAGTCGTGGAAACTCAGCGCATGGATTTCCTTTACCTCATGTGCATTAGGGAAATACACGAAGAGGCAAGGCCTTACATGCCGCACGCCTCTGAACTGCGTTCTTCGAGGCGCCTCTATAAGCCTAGACGAACAACCACGGAGCAGCATCCGCAGGCAATATTTGGCTTATCAACTATCGCGACCTGTACGGGCATTGGCTGCGTGAAGCCATCGGGCGCGGGAGAATTCGCCCCCGCCATGGAATATGCCAGGGTCACGCAGCCGTGTGCTTCAGCGCACCCGTCCCCGCGGTTTCAGCGGCACGGGCGGCAAGGACGGCGCGGGGATGCGGTCGCCGTCGTAGCCCTTCACCTCGCCGAAGCGCGAGGCGTCCATCCAGTCCGAACGCGCTTGCGCGATCTCCTCGTTGGACCGCCCGATGAAGTTCCACCACATGATCAGTTCCTCGTCGAACGGCTCGCCGCCGAGGAGCATCAGGTCCGCGTCCGACTCGGCGCGCAGCGGCAGTTCGGTGCGGCCGCAGCCCAGGTACAGCATCGAGCCGGGCAGCACGGGGACGCCGTCCACCCGGGTCTCGCCGGACATGCACAGGACGGCGTACTCGAAGTCGGGGTTCAGCGGCAGGCGTACGTCCGCGTCGCGGGCCAGGGCGAGATCGGCGCCCACGATCGGGGTGTAGGTCGTGCCGGGCGACGTGGCGCCGTCGACCGTGCCGAGGATGAGGGTCGCCGTCAGGCCGGGGGCCGTGACCAAGGGCAGCTCCGCGTGGTGCTCGAAGCGCGGGTCGGTGTTGCGGTGGGCGTCGGGCAGGGCCACCCACAGCTGGGCGCCGTGCAGGAAGCGGGCATGCGACCTGGGGCTCTCCTCGGAGTGCGAGATCGCCCGGCCCGAGGTCATCAGGCCCAGCTCGCGCGGGCGGATCGTCTGGAGGCTGCCGGTGGAGTCGCGGTGCAGGACCTCGCCCTCGTGCAGCCAGCTGACCGTCTGCAGGCCCATGTGCGGGTGGGGGCCCACCTGCATGCCGGGCTCCTCGGCGATGTCGTCGGGGCCGTAGTGGTCCACGAAGCACCAGGCGCCGACCATGCGGCGGCCCAGGTTGGGCAGCAGGCGGCGGACCTCGGTGGACTCGCCGAGCTTGACCTGTCGGGGGCTGAGGAGTTCACGGACCGGTTCGGCGACGACGAACCCGCGACCACCGCACAGGGACGGGACCGCCTCACGATCAAGATTGCTCATGTCGCACAACCTAGACCCGTGGAGCACCGGGCGTCAGGCACGCACGTCGGTCATTGCGGAGCAACCCCGCCAGCGCTGCCGTCCCGGCCGGATTATTTAGTGGAATTTTTAACTAACCCTGACCGTTGGAGCGCTCGAAGGAGGCAACAGTGGACACGATGTACTACGACCACGGAACCGCGGCGGAGCGCTGGGAGCGCGCGCGGCAGTTCTTCGACGCCAAGGAGTACGCCACGGCGGCGCGCATCCTCGACGCCCTGGCCGACGAGGTGCCTGAGCAGGTCGCCCCGCGTCTGCTGCTGGCCCGCGCCTACTACCACTCGGCGCAACTGCTGCGCGCGGAGGCCGAGTTGCGTACGGTCATCGAGCTCGACCCCGTCGAGCAGTACGCCAGGCTGCTGCTCGGCCGCACGCTGGAGCGGCAGGGACGGGACGCGGACGCGGCCCCGCACCTGCGGATGGCGGCGGCCCTCTCCGGGGACTTCGCCGGGGCCTGATCCCTGGAGCGAGAGGCCCGACCCCGGGAGCGGGAAGTCTGATCCCGGGAGCGAGCGGTCCGGTTCCGGGCGTGACGCGCGCTCACGCCCAGAACGCCTCCGCCAACGCGAGACCCACGAAGACCGCGCCGAGCGCGGCGACCACGCCGGCCACGACATTGACCGCGGCGTAGAACCTGGCACCGCCCTCGGTGAGCCGCAGCGTCTCGTACGAGAAGGTCGAGTACGTCGTCAGGGCCCCGCACAGGCCGGTGCCGAGGAAGAGCTGCGTGTGGGAGGAGGCGGCGCCCGCGACCGTCGCGCCCGTGAGCACGCCGAGGATCAGGCTGCCCGCCACGTTGACGGTGAGCGTTCCCCACGGGAAGACCGTGTCGTGCCTGGCCTGCACGGCCCGGTCGGTGAGGAACCGCAGCGGGGCGCCGATCATCGCCCCGGCCACCACACAGAGCCAGTTCACCGGACCACCCCGGTCATGTCCGCCTCCGTACGACCGTCGGTACTACCAGGCGGCGGGTCACCCACGCCGCGCTCCACACCGCCGCGAGGGCCGCGAGCAGCGTCAGTCCGAGATAGGCGAGCCCCGTGCCGGCGTGGCCGCCCGCCACCAGGCGCTCGATGTCCACGGCATAGGTGGAGAAGGTGGTGAAGCCGCCGAGCACGCCGGTGCCGAAGAAGGGCCTCAGCAGCCGGTGCGGGGCCCGCATCTCGGTGAGGATCGCCATGAAGGCGCCCATGACCGCGCATCCGACGACGTTCACCAGGAGCGTCGTCGTGGGGAAGGTGCCGGGGGCGGTCGGCCAGATCAGGGACGCGCCATAGCGCGCCGACGCGCCGATCGCGCCGCCGACGGCCACGACCGCCACCACGGGCCACACGCCGTGTCTCACCTGTCTCACCTGCGCGGAATCGAGAAGCGCCACAGTAGGACGTCGCCAAAGAACGTCACTGGAGCACGCCACTGAAGATCGTCCTCAGGCTAGCCGCCCGGCGGGGTGTCCCGCAGACCGAGGCGCAGGTGCTCGACGTGGAAGAGCGCCTGGTCGAGGAGTTCGGCCACGTGGTGGTCGTAGAGGGCGTAGATGACCGAACGGCCGCGCCGTTCGCCGGTGATGAGGCCGAGATTGCGCAGCAGGCGCAGCTGATGGGAGCAGGCCGACTGCTCCATGCCGACCGCTTCGGCCAGATCACCGGCGGCGCAGGGGCCCTCCTGCAGTCGGGCGAGGATCAGCAGCCGCGAAGGCGTCGCCAGGGCCTGGAGCGTGGCGGCGACGTCGGCGGCCCCCACGCTGTCCAGGCGTTCGCGCGTGGTGGCGTTGCTCTTGTCGTCGACTCCGTGGCCCATGGCGCCATCCTATCGATGACACATGTACGCATGAAAAGCTGTTCATTCATTCCTGTACGGTGTGGACGTTGCCGTTCTCCAGCCCGTGAAGGGTCGCCTCGCCATGCCCACTGCCCTGATCCCCCGCCCCGACCAGGGGACCCCCGCCGGTCCAGCGGCGCCTCCTCGCCGCCGCACCCGCGTCCTCGCGCTGGCCGAGGCCCGCTGGGCGGCCGCGGCCACAGTCGCGTTCCTGATCGCGCTGCCGCTCGAACTGGCCGGGACGCCTTCATGGCTGTGGGGCGCGCTGTACGCCGTCGCGTACGTCGCCGGGGGCTGGGAGCCCGCGCTGGAGGGGCTGCGGGCACTGCGCGAGAAGACCCTGGACGTGGATCTGCTGATGATCGTCGCGGCCCTCGGCGCGGCCTCCATCGGACAGGTGATGGACGGGGCGCTGCTCGTCGTCATCTTCGCCACGTCGGGCGCCCTGGAGGCCCTGGCCACCGCCCGCACCGCCGATTCGGTGCGCAGCCTGCTCGACCTCGCGCCGACCACGGCCACGCGGGTGGGCGACGGTGGCGGCGAAGAGACCGTCGACACCGCCGAGTTGAAGGTCGGCGACGTCATCCTCGTACGGCCGGGTGAGCGGGTCGGCGCGGACGGCGAGGTGCTCGAAGGTGCCAGTGACGTCGATCAGGCGACGATCACCGGGGAGCCGCTGCCGGTCGCCAAGGGTGCCGGGGACGAGGTGTTCGCGGGCACGCTGAACGGGGCCGGGGCGCTGCGGGTGCGGGTCGGGCGTGACGCGTCGGACTCGGTGATCGCGCGGATCGTGGCGATGGTCGAGGAGGCGTCGGAGACCAAGGCGCCCACGCAGCTGTTCATCGAGAAGGTCGAGCAGCGGTACTCGCTCGGCATGGTCGTCGCCACGCTCGCCGTGTTCGCCGTGCCGCTGGCCTTCGGCGACGACCTGACCGGGGCGCTGCTGCGGGCCATGACGTTCATGATCGTGGCATCGCCGTGCGCGGTGGTCCTCGCCACGATGCCGCCGCTGCTCTCGGCGATCGCGAACGCGGGGCGGCACGGTGTCCTGGTGAAGTCGGCCGTCGTGATGGAGCGTCTGGGGCAGGTCGACGCGGTCGCCGTCGACAAGACGGGCACCCTCACCGAGGGGACGCCCCGGGTGACCGCCGTCCACGCGCTCCCCGGCAGCGGCCTGAGCGACGACACCCTTCTCGCGCTCGCGGCGGCGGCCGAGCACCGCAGCGAACACCCCCTGGCCCGCGCCGTGGTGAGCGCCGCGCGGGCGCGCGGCCTGGACCTTCCGCCGGTGACGGACTTCGCGTCGACCCCGGGCGTCGGGGTCAGCGCCACGGTCGGGGGCGCGGACGTCCGGGTGGGCGCTCCGGCACGGCTGCTCGAAACCGGGCCGAGCGACGCCCCCGCGGACGCGGCGAGCGACGAAGTCCACCTCCTCGCACGGCAGTTGGGCAAGGAGGGCCAGACGGCCGTTCTGGTGCTGCGCGACGGGGTCCCCGCGGGTGTGCTCGGCATCGCCGACCGTCTGCGCCCGGACGCCGCGACCACCGTGACCGCCCTGAAGGCCCTCACCGGTACGACCCCGATGCTGCTCACCGGAGACAACGCGCAGGCCGCGGCCCGGGTCGCGGCCGAGGTCGGCATCGAGGACGTACGGGCCGGACTGCTCCCGCAGGACAAGGTCACCGCGGTACGCGAGGCGGAGCGTGCGGGACGCAAGGTCCTCGTGATCGGAGACGGCGTCAACGACGCGCCCGCCCTCGCCGCGGCCCATACCGGCATCGCGATGGGCCGCGCGGGTTCCGACCTCGCCCTGGAAACCGCCGACGCGGTCATCGTGCGGGACGAACTCGCCACCGTGCCGAGGGTGATCGCCCTGTCCCGGCGCGCCCGCGGCCTTGTGGTGCAGAACCTGGTGATCGCCGGCACGTTCATCGCCGTACTGGTCACCTGGGACCTGGTCGGCAACCTGCCGCTCCCCCTCGGCGTGCTCGGCCACGAGGGCTCCACCGTGATCGTGGGCCTCAACGGGCTGCGACTGCTGCGGGAGGCGGCGTGGCGGGACGCGGGGAGCTGACGTCGCACACTCTCAGCGCGAGAGTCGGTCCAGCCACTCGGTGAGGAGGGCCGTCTCGGCGGAGGTGAGCGCCTGCGGCGGCTCCGCTGCCAGCGTCGCGCCCAACCTGGCCGCAGTGGCGGGCAGTTGAGACTCATCCTGCCCGGCACGCCGCGGCGTTTCGGGGCGGCCTTCGGTCGCTTCCGGGGTGAAGACGGCGGCGTGCACCGCGTCCCGTACGCGATGCGACAGGTCGGGGTCGGCGAACGTCGCCGGGCGGGAGACGAGCATGAGCGCCACGCCCACGTTGGCCGACATCACCATCTGGGCTGCCAGTTCGGGAGCCAGTCTCAACTTGCCCTGCGCCGCGGCCCGTTCCAGGTCACGCGTGAGGATCTGATGGGACTCCAGGGCCGCGGCGGGCGGGGTCCGCATCGCGGGCGAGTTCATCAGCCGGTACAGGTTCGGGTTCCGCAGCGCGAAGTCCACATGGCTGTCCCAGCCGTCGCGCAGGTCGCCGACCGGGTCCGCGGTGGCCTCTCGCCGCCGCTTGGTCGCCAGGTACCGGTCGAAGCCCTGGTCGACCACGGCCGCGAGCAGCCCCTGCTTGTCCCCGAAGTACCGGTACAGCGCCGGGGCGCCCACCTGCGCGGCCTCGCACACGGCCCGCGTGGAGACGTCTCCGTCGTCCGACTCCGCGACCAGGCGTGCCGCCACTTCCAGGATGCGTTCACGCGTACCGGCCCGGGGGGCGCCGGACGATCGAGCGGTCATACGATGCCGCCGTTGGCGCGCAGGACCTGGCCGTTGACCCAGCGGGCGGGGCCGGCGAGGAAGGAGACGACCTCACTGATGTCCTGTGGCGTGCCGAGCCGCTCCAGCGGCGGCTGGGCGGCCATCCTGGCGACGGTCTCCTCGTCCTTGCCGTCCAGGAACAGGGCGGTGGCGGTCGGCCCGGGGGCCACCGCGTTCACCGTGATGTCGCGGCCGCGCAGCTCCCTGGCCAGGATCAGCGTCATGGCCTCGACGGCGCCCTTGGTGGCCGCGTAGGCGCTGTAGCCGGGGATGGCGAGACCCACGACGGAGCTGGAGAAGTTGATGATCGCGCCACCGGCCCGCAGGCGGCGCGCGGCCTGCTGGTCGACGACGAACGTGCCGCGGATGTTGGTGCGGTGCATGCGGTCGAGGGCGTCCAGGTCGGTCTCGGCCAGCGGTGCGAGGGTCATGACGCCCGCCGCGTGGACGACGACGTCGATGCCGCCGAAGGTTTCCTCCGCCGCGTCGAAGAGGGCGGACACCGCGTTCTCGTCGGCCACGTCGGCGCGGTGCGCGATCGCCGCTCCCCCGGCGTCGGTGATCGCGGCCACCGCCGCGTCGGCCTCGGTCTTGTTGCCCGCGTAGTTGACGACGACGGCGAACCCGTCGGCGGCCAGCCGCTCGGCGCTCTCCCGGCCGATGCCGCGCGAACCGCCGGTGACCAGGGCCACCCGGCGGGACGCGCTCGACTGCTGCTCACTCATGGCGTTGCTCCCTGTTGCGAGTCCCGAGGGGTGGGCAGCGATGCCCACCCACCACCCGACGAAAGCAACGCTAACACTCACACGTTAGCAGTGCTACCCATCGCGAGTAGCACTGTTACGCCGACCGCGCGCGGCACCTGAGGGTCTAGCCGCGATACGTCTCCAACAGCCGCAACCACACCTCACTGACCGTGGGATACGCCGGAACCGCGTGCCACAACCGGTCGATCGGCACCTCCCCCGCGATCGCCACCGTCGCCGAGTGGATGAGTTCGCCGACGCCTGGACCCACGAAGGTCACGCCGAGCAGGACCTCGCGGTCGAGGTCGACGATCATGCGGGCACGGCCTTCGTAGCCGTCCGCGTAGAGGCCGGCCCCCGCCACGCCCGCCATGTCGTAGTCCACGGCGCGCACGCGATGTCCTGCGGATTCCGCCTCCGCGAGGGTCAGGCCCGCCGAAGCCGCCTCGGGGTCGGTGAAGACCACCTGGGGTACGGCGGCGTGGTCAGCGGTGGCCGAGTGCGCGCCCCAGGCGTCGGTCTCCAGGAGGGGCACGCCCTGGGCGCTTGCGGTGATCGCGGCCCCGGCGATGCGGGCCTGGTACTTGCCCTGATGGGTGAGGAGCGCGCGGTGGTTGGCGTCGCCCACCGCGTAGAGCCAGTCGCTGCCCTGCACCCGCAGGCTCTCGTCGACCGGAAGCCAGGAGCCCGGTTCCATGCCGATCGTCTCCAGGCCCAGGTCGTCGGTGCGCGGGGCACGGCCCGTGGCGAAGAGGATCTCGTCGGCCTCGAGGGTGCCACCGTCGCTCAGGGTCGCGGTAACCGTGCCGTTCTCCCGCCGCACGCCGGTCACGGAGACGCCCGTACGGACCTCGGCGCCCGCCTCCGTCAGCGCCTTGGTGACCAGTTCCCCGGCGAACGGCTCCATGCGCGGCAGCACGCCGTTCTCACCGCGGACGAGCAGGGTGACCTGCGAGCCGAGCGCCTGCCAGGCCGTGGCCATCTCCACGGCGACCACACCGCCGCCGACCACCGCGAGGCGGCCGGGCACGTGATCCGCGCTGGTGGCCTCGCGGCTCGTCCACGGCTTCACCTCGGCCAGACCCGGCAGGTCGGGCAGGGCTGCACGGGTGCCGGTGCACACCGCCACCGCGTGGCGGGCCGTGAGGGTCCGCTCGGTGTTGTCGGGGCTCGTGACGGTCACCTGGCGGGTGCCCGCGATGCGGCCGTGGCCGCGGTAGAGGTCGATGCCGATCGACTCCAGCCAGCCGACCTGGCCGTCGTCCTTCCAGTGGGAGGTGTAGTAGTCCCGGTGCGCCAAGACCGCCGACGCGTCCAGGGGCCCCTGCACCGACTGGCGCAGTCCGGGCACCCTGCGGGCGTCCGCGCGGGCGATCACCGGGCGCAGCAGGGCCTTGCTCGGCATGCACGCCCAGTACGAGCATTCGCCCCCGACGAGTTCGCTCTCCACGATCGCCACGCTCAGGCCGCCCGCACGGGCCCGGTCCGCGACGTTCTCCCCCACCGGACCAGCACCAAGGACCACTACGTCGTACGTCTTCGAATCCGTCATGGAAGCCAGTGTGGTCGCAGGTGTGCGCCGTGGCCACATGGGTACGCGCGCGACAGCGGGCACGGGTGAGCGCGCGGAATACGTCTGCCGCCCGGGCCGTTGTGCACTACGGCTTCGACTGACAGCAGGAAGAGGGAAACACCATGACCAGCACGACTGTGGAGCTCACCAAGGAGAACTTCGACCAGACGGTCACGGACAACGAATTCGTCCTGATCGACTTCTGGGCGGACTGGTGCGGTCCGTGCAAGTCGTTCGCTCCCGTCTACGACAAGGCCGCCGAAGCCAATCCCGACATGGTCTTCGGCAAGGTGGACACGGAGTCGCAGCCCGAGCTCGCTCAGGCCTTCGGCATCCAGTCGATCCCGACGCTGATGATCGTCCGCGATCAGGTGGCCGTGTTCGCGCAGCCCGGCGCCCTGCCGGAGGCCGCGCTCCAGGACGTCATCGGACAGGCCCGGCAGCTGGACATGGACGAGGTCCGCAGGTCCGTCGCCGAGGAGCAGGCCAAGGCCGAGGCGCAGGAGCAGTAAGCGGGAGCAGCAGGAAGGACCCGTAATACAGAGGGTCAACCGAGGGGTCAGCTCGACTCGCGGTGCACTGCCGTCGCACCGAGCACGTCGTGCACCTCGGGCTCCGTGCCCGGGTCACGCACGACCCGGTCGACGAGCTCCGCGAGCTTCTGACCCGACGGCAGCTCGATGCGGACCGTGCTGAGCCGCGGCCGCAGGAGCCTGCCGAGCATCAAGTCGTCGGCGCCGATCATCGCCGTCTCCTCGGGGACGGCGATGCCTTCGTCCTGCAACGCCCGCATCAGCAGCATCGCGAACTCGTCGTTGTACGTGAACACCCCGTCGACGCCGAGCGTGCGCCAGCGCGCCGCGAGCCGCGCCGCCGACTCCTCGTCGTAGGCGAGGGGCAGCTCGGTCATCGTGGCGTCCGTGCCGTACCGCGCCAGGGTGCGGCGGATACCTTCGGCGCGCGGGAGCGCGAAGGCTTCCAGGCCCCTCTCCTCGGGGATCACGACGCCGATGTGCCGGCTGCCGCGCTCCAGGAGGTGGGTGGCGGCGCACTGCCCCACCAGACGCTGGTCCATGAGCAGGGCGTGGGCGCCCTCCGCCCGCTGCGGGCCGATCGTGAAGACGGCCCTGGCGCCCGAGCGCTTCAGGACGTTCACACCGCGCGCGCCGAGCCCCGACGCGTCGGGGGCGAGGACCGCCACCGGGCGCAGCTCGGCCCAGGCGCGGGCCGCCTCCTCGCCGGTCAGGCCGAGGCTGCCGTACTGCACGACCGTGTAGTCGAAGCGGCTGAGAGCCCACTGCAGTTCGTTGAAGAACTCGCTGAAGAGCGGGCCCACCGGGATCTGCGGGGTGGGCATCAGGACCACCCGGGTGTGCCCGGCGCGCAGGCTGCGGGCCGCGGCGTGCGGGACGTAGCCCAGTTCCTTCGCAGCCTCGTGGACCCGGCGGCGGGTGGGTTCGCTGATGCGGACGGCGCTCGTGTTGTTCAGGACGTACGAGACGGTCGCGCGCGAGACCCCCGCCAGGCGTGCCACGTCGGCGCTCGTCGGCACGGAGTACTGCGCTGACTGCCGCGCGGACCGCTGTGCGTCTTTGTTCGGTATCTGCACCATGACGGGGCTCATCTTTCCAGACGGCGCGTGAGCGCTCCCACGCGGGCGCCGGGGCGCTCCCGGTCCGCGTCGGCGCGCCCCCGGCCGCCGTACGCGGCGTGAACTTCCCTGCCCACGTACCGCGTTCCCGACCGGCCGGTTAGCGTGCCTGCACCTGCCCGTCGATCAAAGGTGCCCCCACATGACTGTCGACCGTGCCGATGGACTCGCGCGCACCGCCCGCGCGCTGGCAGACGGAGAAGTGTCCGCGCGCGAGCTGACGGAACGGACGCTGGCGCGGATCGAGGCCTCCCAGCCCACGCTCAACGCGTTCAAGCTGGTGCGGGCCGAGGCCGCGCTCGCCGAAGCGGACGCCGCCGACCGGGAGTTGGCGTCCGGCAAGGGCGGGCGGCCGCTGCTCGGGGTGCCGCTCGCCGTCAAGGACGACACCGACATGGCGGGCGAGCCGACCGCGTTCGGATGCCGGGGCGACTTCCCGCCGAAGAAGGAGGACGCCGAATCGGTGCGCCGGCTGCGGGCGGCCGGAGCGGTGATAGTCGGCAAGACCAACACCTGCGAGCTCGGGCAGTGGCCCTTCACGGAAGGGCCCGGCTTCGGGGACACCCGCAACCCCTGGCACACCGGCCACACCCCCGGCGGTTCGTCGGGCGGCTCGGCGGCCGCGGTCGCCGCGGGCCTGGTGCCCGCCGCGCTCGGCTCGGACGGCGCGGGCTCGGTGCGCATCCCCGCCGCCTGGACCCACCTCGTCGGGATCAAGCCGCAGCGCGGCCGCATATCGACCTGGCCCTGGCCCGAGGCCTTCAACGGCATCACCGTCAACGGCCCCCTCGCACGCACCGTCGCCGACGCGGCCCTGCTGCTCGACGCGGCGAGCGGCAACCACAGCGGTGACCTGCACAAGCCGCCCGCCATCAGCGCCACCGACGCGGCGACCCGCGAGCCCGGGCGGCTGCGGATCGCCCTCTCCCTGCGCATGCCGTTCACCGCGACACCCAAGCGGCTGCATCCCGTGGTGCGGCGCAAGGTCATGGTCCTCGCCGACCGCCTTGCCGCCCTCGGACACGACGTCGTGGAGGACGACCCGCGCTACGGCCAGATCGGCCTCGGCTTCGTCCCCAGGGGCACGGCGGGCATCGCGGACTGGGCCCGCGAGGTGCCGGACCCGAGCCTGCTCGACCCGCGGACCAAGGAGGCGGCCCGCCTCGGCCGGCTGCTCGGCGGCGCCCCGCTGCGCCTGGCCCGGCGCGCCGAGGGCGCGCTGCACCGCAGGATCGGCGCGATCTTCTCGACGTACGACGTCGTCCTCACGCCCACCACCGCCACTCCCCCGCCGCGGATAGGCACGCTGGCCGCCCTCAGCGGCTGGCGCACCGACCAGGCCATGATCGCCGCCTGCCCCTACGCGTGGACGTGGAACGTCCTTGGCTGGCCAGGCGTCAACGTGCCCGCGGGCAGGGTCGGCGACGGCCTTCCGGTCGGCGCCCAACTGCTCGGCCCCGCGAACAGCGAGCCGCTCCTCATCTCGCTCGCCGCACAACTGGAGGCCGACCAGCGCTGGTACGAGCAGTGGCCCGCGATCTACGGTGACCCGCGTGACAGCCAACACCGATGACCCGCAGATGTCCGCAGACCCAGGCCGTACCGGCCGCACCGCGACCACCGAGGCCCGGCCGCGCGAGGTCGGCCGGGTGCAGACGACGTACGCGCCCGCGCACGACGGCGACCCCGACCCCGGCGAGATCGTCTGGACGTGGGTGCCCTACGAGGAGAACGACGGGCGCGGCAAGGACCGCCCCGTCCTGGTCGTCGCCCGCGAGGCGCGCGGCACGCTGCTCGCGGTGCAGCTCTCCAGCAAGCAGCACGCGAACGATCGAATTGGGGCCTCCCCTGGTCGAGCGAAGTCGAGAGCTCGGGGAAGGGTGCCGATCGGCAGCGGGCCGTGGGACCGCGAGGGGCGCGAGTCCTGGGTGGACATCGACCGGGTGCTCCGGGTGCACGACGCGGGCATGCGGCGCGAGGCGTGCGCGCTCGACCGGATGCGGTTCAACCTCGTCGTGCGGCGGCTCCAGGAGCGCTACGGCTGGTGTTGAACGCTTTACTGGAACGCCTTCTCGAAGGCGGCCCGCGTCACCGTGCCGCGCGTACGGTCGAGCACCCCGAAGATGATGTGCCCGAAGTACCCGTGGAACCGGCCGCCTTCGTCGAGCAGCGTCCGGAACGCTTCCGCCACCTGGGCGGGGTCGTTCTGGAAGACCCCGCAGCCCCAGGCGCCGAGCACGAGCCGCCGGTAGCCGCAGGCGACGGCCGTCTCCAGGACCCGCTCCGCGCGCCGGGCCAGCGCGGCCGGCAGGTCCTTCGCGCGCTCGGGGGCCTGGCGCAGCACGACGCCCGCGTTCGGTGCCGCCGAGGTCAGGAAGCCGGCCTCGTAGGCGTCGTCGAGCAGCCGTCCCTTGTCGTCGCGGAAGACCGGAACGCCCGGGGAGTGGATCACGCGGTCGGTGTAGAAGGGGTCGCGGTGGGCGCGGTGGTGGTCGTAGAAGTCCCGGACCGAGCGCACGCACGTGTAGAGGGCCGAGGCCCGGCAGAGCGCCTCTTCCTGCGCCTGGGCGCCGTTCAGATAGCCGCCGCCGGGATTGCGCGCGGAGGAGAAGTTCAGGACGGCCACCGGGCCCCCGTCCGCGGCCGTCAGGCGCCGCGCGGCCTCCAAGCTGCTCTCCCCGGTGACCTCGATTACCGTGGAGATCAGCTCGGGCGGCGTCACGGGAGTCACGGGAGTCCCCACCAGGGCCGCCGGACCGAACATCCGCGTGCCGGAGCGCGCGGCGTCCACGGCATCCGCGATCACCACCTCGCGGCCGCCCGGAGCGACGTACCGCCCTGCCGCCACGATCTCCTCGGTCTGCTGCGCGATTCCGCGCAGTCGCGCACTCATGCTTGCTCCCCCGAACCGGACACTTTCGCGTCCCCCGTCTCACACATGAACGCATCGTGAGCTTTCGCCGACGTCCGTCGCAACAGAATTCCCTGGCACCGGCATGGCCCCAGGGGCACTCTTGTGCGAACGGCCGTCAGGGTCTTGGGTGGTGTGAGCGCTGCCGACCCCGACCGGCCCGGGCCACCCCGACCGAGTCGGCCGGGTGGTCCACAACCGCTGGACCAGGCAGGACTTGAACAGGAGGACCTCAGCATGCCCGAGGGTGACTGTACGACGTACCGCGCGAAGTACGGCACCGCGGTATCCGAGTCCGAGGCAGAGGCGCTGGTCGCCGGTATCTGCTTCAAGACCGGACCACCGCGCATCACCGGTGTCGAACTGGAATGGCTGATCCACGAGCCGCACCGGCTCCATCTGCCCGTGTCCCCCGCCCGCCTCGAAGCGGCCTACGCCGCACTGCGGGCCCTTCCCCTGCACTCCCTGATCACCGTCGAACCAGGCGGCCAGCTGGAGCTCAGCTCGCTCCCCGCCGCCTCGCTCATGGAGTGCGTGACCGCCGTATCGGCGGATCTCTCCCTCGCACGCGACCGTCTCGCCGCCCTGGATCTGACGCTCACCGGACTCGGTGCCGATCCCTGGCGTCCGCCGTCCCGCATCCTGCACCGCCCGCGCTATGACGCGATGGAGCGCTACCTCGACCGCACCGGTCCCGCGGGCCGCCGCATGATGTGCTCCACGGCGTCCGTGCAGATCTGCCTGGACGCGGGGCACGAGGAGCCGGGCCCGCTCGGCTACGGACGCCGCTGGCGGCTCGCCCATCTGCTGGGCCCCGTGCTGGTCGCCGCGTTCGCCAACTCGCCGTTCCAGAACGGGCGTTACACCGGCTGGCGCTCCACGCGGCAGGCCGTGTGGGCATCGGTCGCGCCGGGCACGTCGGGCGCGCCGCCGCTGGACGCGGAGCCGCGGGCGGCCTGGGCTCGGCACGCCCTGGACGCTCCGGTGATGTTCGTCAGATCGCAGGACGGCGACGACGACGCGCCCTGGGCCGTCCCGGAGGGGCTGACCTTCCGTGACTGGGCCCGCTCGGGTGCGCCGCGCCCGCCCACCCGCGACGACCTCGACTACCACCTGACCACGCTCTTCCCGCCGGTACGCCCGCGCGGCCACCTGGAGCTGCGGATGGTCGACGCCCAGCCGGGACAGCACGGCTGGATCGTGCCGCTCGCCGTGACGAGCGCGCTGTTCGACGACCCGCAGGCCGCCGAGACGGCCTACCGCACCGTGAAGCCGCTGGCCGAGCGCGCGTGCCCGCCGGGTGCGCCCGCGGCGCCGCGCAGCCCGTTGTGGCTGGACGCGGCGCGCGACGGGCTCACCGACCCGGAGCTGCGCGAGGCCGCGGTCGCGTGTTTCGCGGCGGCCGTCGACGCGCTGCCCCGCCTCGGGGCGAGCGCCGAGGTGTGCGAAGCCGTCGCCGCGTACGCCGAGCGGTATGTCGCGCGGGGCCGCTGCCCCGCGGACGACCTGCTCGACGGGAACCCGCACGGCCACCACCACGACCACGAGCACGAGCACGAGAAGGGCATCCTCCGATGACCGGAACCGTCAGCGACCCCGATGCGCTTCGCCGACGCGCCCAGGCGGCCCTGCTGGCCGCCAGGGACCGCACCTCGCTCCTCACCACCTGCGTCGAGGAGCCCGAACTGACCGCACAGCACTCGCCGTTGATGTCACCTCTGGTCTGGGACCTGGCCCACATCGGCAACCAGGAGGAGATGTGGCTGCTGCGGGCGGTGGCGGGCCGTGACGCCATGCGGCCCGAGATCGACGGCCTGTACGACGCCTTCGAGCACCCCCGCTCCGAGCGGCCGAGCCTGCCGCTGCTCGCACCCGCCGAGGCCCGCCGCTACGCGGCCGAGGTGCGCGGGCGCGCGCTCGACGTCCTGGAGAGCACACCCTTTCGCGGTTCGCCGCTGACGGACGCGGGCTTCGCCTTCGGCATGATCGCCCAGCATGAACAGCAGCACGACGAGACAATGCTGATCACCCATCAGCTCCGGTCGGGGCCCGCGGCGCTCACGGCACCCGACCCCGCGCCCGCGCCGCCGTTCGGCGGTCCCGCCGAAGTCCTCGTGCCGGGCGGCCCGTTCACCATGGGCACCTCCACGGAGCCCTGGGCGCTGGACAACGAACGCCCGGCGCACCACCGTCTCGTCCCGCCGTTCTTCATCGACACGACGCCGGTGACCAACGCCGACTTCCAGCGCTTCATCGCCGACGGCGGCTACGAGGAGCAGCGGTGGTGGGCCCCTGCGGGCTGGGACATGGTGCGGGGGAACGGTCTCTCGGCGCCGCTGTTCTGGCGCCGCGAGGGCGGCCAGTGGCTGCGCCGCCACTTCGGGACCGTCGAGACCGTGCCGCCCGACGAGCCGGTGCTGCACGTCAGTTGGTACGAGGCGGACGCGTACGCCCGCTGGGCGGGCCGGCGTCTGCCCACCGAGGAGGAGTGGGAGAAGGCCGCCCGGCACGACCCGGCGACCGACCGCTCGATGCGCTACCCGTGGGGCGACGCGGACCCCACGCCCGAGCGCGCGAACCTGGGTCAGCGCCACCTCCGCCCCGCTCCGGCCGGCAGCTACCCGGCCGGTGAATCACCGCTCGGCGTACGCCAGTTGATCGGTGACGTGTGGGAGTGGACCTCCAGCGACTTCCTGCCCTATCCCGGGTTCTCCGCCTTCCCCTACCGCGAGTACTCGGACGTCTTCTTCGGCGGCGACTACAAGGTGCTGCGCGGCGGTGCGTTCTCCGTGGACGAGGTCGCCTGCCGGGGCACGTTCCGCAACTGGGACCACCCGGTCCGGCGGCAGATCTTCTCCGGGTTCCGCACCGCGCGCGACGCGAACCCGACGGAGGTCCGCTGATGTGCCGTCACCTGGCCTTCCTCGGGCCGGACGAACCGCTGGACAAGCTCCTCGTGGACCCCGCGCACAGTCTGCTGCGCCAGTCCTGGGCGCCGCGCCACCAGCGTTACGGCACGGTCAACGCCGATGGCTTCGGGGTGGGCTGGTACGCCGAAGGCGACCCGGTGCCGGCCCGCTACCGCCGCTCCGGGCCCATCTGGGGCGACCAGTCCTTCGCCGACCTCGCCCGGGTCGTGCGGTCCGGGGCCGTGCTCGCCGCCGTGCGCGACGCCACCGAGGCGGGCGCGGACGGTGAGGCCGCGGCGGCGCCCTTCGCCGCCGGGACCTGGCTGTTCAGCCACAACGGCGCGGTCACGGGCTGGCCCCGGTCGCTGGCCCAGGTGTCCCGCCTCCTGCCGCCCGCGGAGCTGCTCTCCATGGAGGCGCGCTGCGACTCCGCCCTGGTGTGGGCCATGGTCCTGCACCGGCTGCGCAGCGGCGACGAGGAGGGCCAGGCCCTCGCGGACACCGTGACCGAGGTCGCGGAGGCGGCCCCCGGATCACGTCTCAACCTGCTGCTCACCAACGGCGAGACGATCGCCGCGACCGCCTGGGGCGACAGCCTCTGGTACCTCGCCGAACCGGGCCGCCGCACCGTCGTGGCCTCCGAGCCCTACGACGACGATCCGCACTGGCGCCAGGTGCCCGACCGCACCCTGCTCGCCGCAAGCCGTACCGATGTCCTGCTGACCCCGCTCAAGGAGCCCACCGCGTGAGCCCGTTCCAGCTGACCCGCACCCTGCCCGTGGACGCCACGGACGCCGCTCTGCGCGCCGACGTCCTGCACGGCCTCACCCGAACCCCCAAGACACTGCCGCCCAAGTGGTTCTACGACGCGCGGGGCAGCGCGCTCTTCGACGAGATCACCACGCTGCCCGAGTACTACCCGACGCGTGCCGAGCGCGAGATCCTGCAGACCCGCGCCGCGGAGATCGCCGCGGCGACGGGCGCGCGCACGCTCATCGAGCTGGGCTCGGGCTCTTCGGAGAAGACCCGTCATCTGATCGACGCGCTCGCCGACCTGCACACGTACGTGCCCGTGGACGTGAGCGAGAGCGCCCTCACCGGCGCCGCGAACACCCTGATCGCCTCACGGCCGTCCCTGAACGTGCACGCCCTGATCGCCGACTTCACCGGCGGTCTCGCCCTGCCGGGCACACCGGGCCCGCGGCTCGTCGCCTTCCTCGGCGGCACGATCGGCAACCTGCTGCCCGCGGAGCGCTCGGCGTTCCTGTCGTCGGTGCGCACCCTGCTCTCCCCCGGCGACGCGCTGCTGCTCGGCACGGACCTGGTGAAGGACGAGTCGGTGCTCGTCTCGGCGTACGACGACGGGTCGGGGGTCACCGCCTCCTTCAACAAGAACGTCCTGACCGTGATCAACCGCGAGCTCGGCGCGGACTTCGACCCCGACGCGTTCTCGCACGTGGCCGTCTGGGACCGCGAGCACGAGTGGATCGAGATGCGCCTGCGCTCCCTGGCCGCCCAGACGGTGAAGATCCCGGCACTCGATCTCGCCGTCGACTTCGACCGCCACGAGGAGATGCGCACCGAGATCTCGGCCAAGTTCCGCGAGGAGGGCGTACGGTCCGAGCTGTCCGCCGCCGATCTGAAGCTGACCCACTGGTGGACGGACGAGAGGGCGCGCTTCGCGCTGTCGCTCAGCGTGGCGCGCTAGGTGTCAGAACAACACAGCCAGGGCCACGTGACCGGGCCTGCGGTTCTCACGGCCCGCTGACGTCCAGCTCCCGGGTGATCCGGCGCGAGGCGGCCTTCGCCTCCGTCGCCGGGTCACCCCCGGCGAGGACCTTGGACATGTACGCCTTGATGGGGTTGTCCGCCTCCACCGCGGCCCACTTCGGTGAGGCCGGTGTCGCCCGGCCCCGCGCGGCGCCCGCGGCCATCGCGGCGACCCCCTCCTCGCCCGACACGGCGGAGGCGAGGGTCGTCTTGTTCGGCACGTAGTTCATCGTCCGGGCCAGGTCGGTCTGCCACTTCTTGCCCGCGAGTGCCTCGATCACGGCGACCGCGCCCGCACGGTCCTTCGTCTTCCCGCGCACCACGAGGTCGGATCCGCCGGTGAAGACGGCACCCGGCTTCGCCGCCGTCTTGCCGGGGATCGGGAAGTAGCCGAGTTTTCCCTTCAGTTTCGGGTTCGCCTCCTCGATGGCGCGTGCCGTCCCGGGCACGGCGACGATCTGCGCCACATTCCCCTTGGCGAACACCCCGGCCTGCGGCGGATGCTCCTCGTCCGCGTCGCGCGGGCCCTCGCCCAACGCCTGCAGTTGCCGGTAGAAGTCCATGCCCCGCAGCGCCGCGGGCGAGTGCAGGCTGCCCTCCCACACGCCGCGTGATCCCTTGGCCTCCGTGGCGAGCTCGCCGCCCTCGTCCCAGATGAATCCGGCCAGGGTGTACCAGTCCTGGCCCGCCAGGTAGATCCCCTGGTCTCCGCCGGAGTTGAGGCGCTCGGTGTCGGCGATCCACTGCGCGCGCGTCTTCGGCGGCTGCTCGATCCCGGCCCGCGCGAAGAGGTCCTTGTTGTAGATGACGACGCGGTTCGCGGCGTACCAGGGGATGCCGTACTGGCTGCCGTTGTAGCGCCCCGGCTCGGCGAGGCCCGGCAGCCAGTCCTTCATGCCGAGGTCGCGCGCGGACTCCAGGGTGAGGTCGTAGAGCCCGCCCTCGTCGACGTACTGGGCGACCTGGGTGTTGCCGACCTCGATGACGTCGGGCCCCTTGTCGGCCTTGAGCGCGGCCTTGACCTTGCCGCCGATGCCGGTCCACTCCTGGAGGCGTATCTCCAGGTCGATGTCGCCGTTGCGCTTCTCGAAGTCCGTGGTGAACCGCTTGAGGAACTCCGCCGACGCGCTGCCCCGCATGAGCCACACGGTGACGGTCCGCCGGTCCTCTCCGCCGCCCGGCAGGACACCGCATCCGGGAAGCAGCGTGGTGGCGGCGAGGACGAGGGTCAGGGACATGGCGGCGCGGCGGTGCGGTTTCACGTGGGTCACTTTCTGCCTGCGGACAGGGAGGGGCGGCCCGACGCGGGGGGTGAGCGGATGGCTCGAACGGGTATGGCTGGAGTTTGGTCTGTACCAATGGGTCGGTCAAGGGGCAACGGCACCGAAATCCACGTTTCCGGTGCCGTTCTTGTCGCGCGGCTCGATCTGGGTGGTGCCGCCGGGCACCCGGCGCCCACCGCCTCGCGCACCGCCGCGTGGTGGGGCACGGTGGAGTGACGTCACCGCACGGCTGTGACGTCACCGCACGGCGGAGAGGAACTGCCTCATGTCCGACCACACCTACCGGGTCACCGAGATCGTCGGCACCTCGCACGAGGGCGTCGATCAGGCCATTCGCAACGGCATCGCCCGCGCCTCGCAGACGCTGCGCTCGCTGGACTGGTTCGAGGTCACCCAGGTGCGCGGCCACATCGAGAACGGCGAGATCGAGCACTACCAGGTGGGCCTGAAGGTCGGGTTCCGCCTTGAGGACGGCGACAGCGCCTGACCCTCGCCGAGGGCCCGCGCCCGAGCGGTCACGTCCGCCCTTCGCGCTCCTGCGCGTCCTTCAACGCGGCTGACGTGCTCGCCCAGCGCGCCCGTACGACCGTGAAACCCGCCCGTTCGGCCTCGTCGCACACCAGCTCGTCGTCGTCCACCAGCATCCGGACCTCACGGGCCCTGGAGATCCTGCGCAGGATCTCCAGCTTGGTCCGGCGGGCGGGCCGCCGGTCGTCGTTGCGGCGCATCCAGATGCGCCCCTCCGGGAGCCCCTGGGCCGCGAGCCATGCAACGGTGTCCTCGCGGCACCGCTCGGGCCTGCCCGTGAGGTAGACGACCTCGCACTCGCGCGCGCTCTCCAGGGCGAGCGCCACCCCCTGGGCCAGCGGCGGATCGTCCGGAGCCGCCGCGAAGAAGGACGCCCAGTCCCGCGGCTTGCGCTCCAGGAAGCGCTGGCGGTGCGCGGTGTCCGCGAGGGTGTTGTCCAGGTCGAATACGGCCAGCGGCCTGCTGTCGTCGCTCACGCGCCCAGCCTAGGCAGTTCCTGCGACAGCCTGGCCCGACCCCGGCCCCCGGGCCCGGGAATCCTGGCGCCGCTCAGGCGTTGAACCTGGCGTGACCTCAGTGATCGGATCAACCCGCTTCTCCGTCCTCGACCGCTCCCGCACCCGCGAGGGGCACGAAGGGCCCGAGGCGCTGCGCGACACCGTGCGCCTGGCGCAGGAGCTCGAAGGGCTCGGGTATCACCGGCTCTGGGTGTCGGAGCACCACGCGGTGCCGGGCGTCGCCGGCTCCGCGCCGACGGTCCTCGCCGCCGCGGTCGCCGCCGCGACGCGCACCATCCGGGTCGGCACGGGCGGCGTGATGCTGCCGAACCATCAACCCCTGGTCGTCGCCGAGCAGTTCGGGGTCCTCGAAGCGCTCTTCCCCGGGCGCGTGGACATGGGGCTCGGCCGTTCGGTGGGGTTCACCGACGGGGTGCGCAAGGCCCTGGGCCGGGACAAGCACGACGCCGAGGACTTCGCCGCGCAGCTCACCGAGCTCCTGGGCTGGTTCCGCGGCACGTCGGACACCGGAGCGCACGCACGCCCCAGCGAGGGCATGACCGTCCCGCCGTTCGTCCTGGCCATCGGCGAGGGAGCCACCGTCGCGGCCCGGGCCGGGCTGCCGATGGTCATCGGCGACATCAGGAACCGCGAGAAGATGCTCCGCGGCATCGACCACTACCGCGCCACGTTCCGCCCCTCGGAGTGGTCGAGCGAGCCGTACGTGGTCATCTCGGGCACGGTCGCCGTCGCCGCGACCCCCGAGGAGGCCCGCCGCCTGCTGATACCGGAAGCGTGGTCGATGGCGTACTCACGCACCCACGGCACCTTCCCGCCCCTGCCCCCGGCCGAGCGCGTCGAGTCGCCGGACATGACGATGACCGAGAAAGAGCGCGAGTTCTACGAGTCCGGTCTCCTCGGCCACATCCACGGCACGGAGGAACAGGTGGCCGACGAGCTCGAAATCCTGATCAAGGAGAGCGGGGCACAGGAAGTGCTGGTCACGACCAGTACGTACGACCGTGCGGCCCTCGTCGACTCCTTCCGGCGCCTGGCCCGGGTCGCGGGTCTGGCCGGGACCTAGAATCGTGGGGTTTGCCCCCTAGCCGCCCACGGAGTCCCCATGCACAGCCCCCACGATCCGTTCGTACGTGTCCGGGGTGCCCGCGAGCACAACCTCCGCGACGTCGACGTGGACATCCCGCGCGACGTCCTCGCGGTCTTCACGGGGGTGTCCGGCTCCGGCAAGTCGTCGCTCGCCTTCGGGACGGTCTACGCGGAGGCCCAGCGCCGCTACTTCGAGTCCGTGGCCCCGTACGCCAGGCGGCTGATCCACCAGGTGGGGGCGCCGAAGGTCGGGGAGATCACCGGCCTTCCGCCGGCGGTCTCGCTCCAGCAGCGCCGCTCCGCGCCCACCTCCCGCTCCTCGGTGGGCACGGTCACGAACCTCTCGAACTCGCTGCGCATGCTGTTCTCCCGCGCCGGCAGCTACCCCGAGGGCGCCGAGAGGCTCGACTCGGACGCCTTCTCGCCCAACACGGCCGCCGGAGCCTGCCCGGAGTGCCACGGCATGGGCCGGGTGCACGGCACGACCGAGGAACTCCTCGTCCCCGACCCGTCCCTCTCCATCCGCGAGGGCGCCATCGCGGCCTGGCCCGGCGCCTGGCAGGGCAAGAACCTCCGCGACGTCCTCGACGCCCTGGGACACGACGTCGACCGCCCCTGGCGCGAGCTGCCGCAGGCGGACCGGGACTGGATCCTGTTCACGGACGAGCAGCCCGTGGTCACGGTGCACCCCGTGCGGGACGCGGACCGCATCCAACGCCCGTACCAGGGCACGTACATGAGCGCCCGGCGCTATGTGATGAAGACGTTCTCGGACTCCAAGAGCCAGACCCTGCGCACCAAGGCCGAACGGTTCCTGGCGAGCTCCGACTGCCCCGCGTGCGGCGGCAGCAGGCTGCGCCCGGAGGCGATGGCGGTCACGTTCGCGGGGCACACGATCGCCGATCTCGCGGCACTGCCCCTGTCCGAGCTGGCCAAGTCCCTGCACGGCGCGGCGCATTCGGAGGCGGCCCGGGTCCTGGCCGCGGACCTCCTCGCCCGCATCGACACGATCACCGAGCTGGGCCTCGGCTATCTGAGCCCGGACCGCGCCACCCCCACCCTCTCCGCCGGCGAACTGCAACGGCTGCGCCTGGCGACCCAGCTCCGCTCGGGGCTCTTCGGCGTCGTGTACGTCCTGGACGAGCCGTCGGCCGGTCTGCACCCGGCGGACACGGAGTCCCTGCTCACCGTCCTCGACCGGCTCAAGGCCGCGGGGAACTCGGTCTTCGTCGTGGAGCACCATCTCGATGTCATGCGCCACGCGGACTGGCTCGTCGACGTGGGTCCCGACGCGGGTGAGCACGGCGGGCAGGTGCTGCACAGCGGCCCGGTGGCGGATCTGGAGGGTGTCACGGAGTCCGCTACGGCCCGTTTCCTCTTCGGGCGTGAGTCCGCGCCGCCGCGCGAGGTGCGGGACCCGCGCGGCTGGCTGAAGGTCGGCCCCGTCTCCCGGCACAACCTGCGCGACGTGACGGCCGAGTTCCCGCTCGGCGCGTTCACCGCGGTCACCGGAGTCTCCGGCTCGGGCAAGTCCACGCTCATCGGCGAGGTCACCGAGGACCTCGACGGCGTGGGGCGCCTGGTGTGCGTCGACCAGAAGCCGATCGGCCGCACGCCCCGCTCCAACCTGGCCACCTACACGGGCCTCTTCGACGTCGTGCGCAAGGTCTTCGCGGCCACGGACGCGGCACGCACGCGGGACTACGGAGTCGGCCGCTTCTCCTTCAACGTCGCGGGCGGGCGGTGCGAGACCTGCCAGGGCGAGGGATTCGTGAGCGTCGAGCTGCTCTTCTTGCCCAGTACGTACGCGCCCTGCCCGGACTGCGGGGGCGCCCGCTACAACCCCGAGACCCTCGAAGTGACGTACCAGGGAAGGAACATCGCGGAGGTGCTCGACCTGACGGTGGAGGCCGCCGCGGACTTCTTCGCGGACACCCCGGCCGTGGCGCGCAGCCTGCGCACCCTCCTCGACGTGGGGCTGGGCTATCTGCGCCTCGGGCAGCCCGCGACGGAACTGTCGGGCGGCGAGGCCCAGCGGATCAAGCTGGCGAGCGAGCTGCAGCGCGTCAGGCGGGCTCACACGCTCTACCTCCTGGACGAGCCGACGACCGGGCTCCACCCGGCCGACGTCGAGGTCCTGATGCGCCAACTGCACGGCCTGGTCGACGCGGGCCATTCGGTGGTGGTCGTCGAGCACGACATGGCGGTGGTGGCCGGCGCGGACTGGGTGATCGACCTGGGTCCCGGGGGCGGTGACCAGGGCGGACACGTGGTCGCCGCAGGGCCGCCCGGCGTGGTGGCGCGGGCCGCGGGGAGCCGGACGGCGCCGTATCTGGCGCGGGCGATGGCCGGGGGCCGCTGAGGTTGGTACACACCAACTCCTTGACGGCGCACCGGAGTCTGCCTTAAATCAAGTACTGAACAAAGCGGCGGGGTTGATCACTCGCCGCGTTCAGTTCTCGACATCGAGTTGTCATGCGCATGCCTTGACAGCCTCTTCGTGTACCTCAGCACTAAGCACCCCCCACTCTCTCGCCACCCCCACGTGAAGCGATGTGATGACAGTGCATACCTCCTGGCGCCGCCGTGCGGCGCTCACCACAGCCGCCCTGGCCTGCTGCGCCACGGCCCTGACCGGTCTCCCCTCCGGAGCGTCGGCGGCCCCCTCCCCCACCCACGCCGCGGCGGCCGCCACGTTCACCGACGACTTCGACGGGCCCGCGGGCTCAGCGGTCGACGGCAGCAAGTGGCAGATCGAGACCGGCGACAACGTCAACAACCACGAGCGGCAGTTCTACACCTCGGGCAACAAGAACGCGGCCCTCGACGGCCAGGGCAACCTGGTCATCACCGCCCGCAAGGAGAACCCCGAGAACTACCAGTGCTGGTACGGCCGTTGCGAGTACACCTCGGCCCGCCTCAACACCTCCGGCAAGTTCACGCAGACGTACGGCCATGTCGAGGCCCGCATGAAGGTGCCGCGCGGGCAGGGCATGTGGCCCGCGTTCTGGATGCTCGGCGCCGACATCGGCAGCGTGGGCTGGCCGCAGAGTGGTGAGATCGACGTCATGGAGAACGTCGGCTTCGAGCCGAGCACCGTCCACGGCACCCTGCACGGCCCCGGCTACTCGGGCTCGGGCGGCATCGGCGCGGGCTACACCCTGCCCGGCGGCGAGGCGTTCGCGGACAAGTTCCACACCTTCGCGGTGGACTGGTCACCGAACAAGGTCACCTGGTCCGTGGACGGCAACGTCTACCAGACCCGCACGCCCGCCGACCTCGGCGGCAAGCAGTGGGTCTTCGACAAGCCCTTCTTCCTGATCCTCAACCTCGCGGTCGGCGGCTACTGGCCCGGCGACCCCGACGGCAGCACGAGCTTCCCGCAGCAACTGGTCGTCGACTACGTCCGTGTGACCACCAACGACTAGCCGAATCAGGGGAGTCAGGACGCTCCACGAGGCAAGGACGACAGCGGTTCGGTGGACCGCCTGCGGGGCAGGACATCTGCCTCGGAGGCCTCCACCGCACCCTGGGGGAAGCGATGCCCGTCCGGCGCAGGATCTTCCTCAACTACCGGCAGGACGACACCGGAGACGCGGCGTCCTTCCTCGACCACGTCCTTTCCTTCGTGTTCGGCAGAGAGACCGTGTTCAAGGCGAGCCGGTCGATCGGCGCGGGCACGGTCTTTCCGCCCGCCATCGAAAGGGCGATGGAGGAGACCTGCGTCGCCCTCGTCCTCGTCGGGCCACGCTGGCTGGACGGGCACCGCTTGTTCAGGCCCGACGACTGGGTGCGCAGGGAAGCCGCCTACTTCCTGCGTGAGGACGTGGGCATCCCGGTGATCCCCGTGCTGGTGGGAGGGGTGCGGCGGGTTCCGCCGGCCGAGGAACTCCCCGCGGAGCTGGCGGGCTTGCCCGACCGTCAGACCGTTCACTTCCGGGCCCGGCACACGTCGTACGACATTCCCGGCCTCGTCCGTGTCCTGCACGAGGTGGCTCCCGGCCTCACTACCCGGCATTTCTTGAGGCCCGCCCAGGACCCTCCCGCGGACCATCTGTCCAGCTCCCTCCTGCGCCCCGAGTACGAGGTCGTCCCCTTCCGGCGGCGGGAGGCAGAGCTGGCCCGGCTCACCGCCTGGCGGGACTCCGCGGAACCGCTCGACGTGGAGGTGCTGGTCGGACCGGCCGGACAGGGAAAGTCGCGGCTGACCGTGGAGTTCTGTGCGCGCTCACGGAAGGCGGGATGGACCGCGGGGGAACCGGCCGAGGGGACACAGGCCGGGGATCTGGTCCGGCTGAGCGAGTCGGGGGTGCCGACGCTCGTCGTGATGGACCGGGCCGAGTCGGCGGCCGCGGAGGCGGCGGCCATGCTCGGCGCGCTGGCCGGGCGGACGGCACAGGCGGCACCGGCCCGGATGATTCTTGTCGCGCGCTCCATGGGGGCTTGGTTCAGTGAGCTCCTGGAACGGGCCGGGGACGCCGCCGCGTCGGTCCTGCTGCCCGCGCGGGACCGCCCGCTGGAGCTGGGCGCGCTGCTGGGAGACCCGTCGGAACGAGCCGATGAGTTCAGGCGGGCGGCGGAGAGGTTCGCCGACCGGCTGGGGGTGCGCGCGCCCGCCCCGTCGCAGATGGCCGAGCCGCCGCCCGGCCGCCAGGGTGCCCTGTCCGCGCTGGGCGGTCCCGAGAGCGGCGACCGCATTCTCGACCTCCATGCGGCGGCCCTCGACGCGGTGCTCGCCCTGGCCGACGGTTCGGCGGACGCTTCCGCCGACCCCGTCGTGCGCCTGCTGCACCACGAATGGCGGGACTGGAGGCGCAGCTCCGTAGCCGCCGAGTTGCCCGATCCGCACCGTGAGCGGCTGGCCGTGGTGGTGGCCGTGGCGACGTTGTACGGGGGACGCTCGGAACGGGACGCGTACAAGGCGCTGGCCGTTCAACTCACCTTCAGACAGGAGCAGATGCACGTCGTACGACGGTATCTGCGGTGGGTTTCCCGGCTGTATCCGGCGAGCGGGCAGGCCCGGGGCGCGGCCGCACCCCACGCCCTGCGCCCCGACCGGCTCGGGGAGGAACACGTCGCCCTGACCGTCCTGGAACAGCCCGAGCTGATCCGGGGAGTCGCCGCTGAACTGGACGAGGCGCATCGCGAGCGGGCGTTGCTCGTGCTGGGGCGGGCGGCACCCCGGCACCCCGCCCTGCTGCCCCACCTCGCCGAGCTGATCGAGAGCGATCCGGCCGGGATGGTGGCGCCCGCGGTGTGGGCGGCGATGCGTCTCGAACAACCGGCGCCGGTCGTCGAGGCGCTGACCCAGAGCGTCCGGCTGCACCGGAACCTGTCCGTCGCCCACCGCGTGCTCGACATCGCCCCGCACACCGAGGTCTACGCGCAGCTGCGTGCCGTCGCCGCGCGCACCGTCCTGTCGGCGGAACGCGTCAGGAGCAGCCCCGAAAGGGCGACGCTGGCCTCCGTGTCGTACCAGCTGAGCCTGGCGGCGACGCTGGCCGGGGACCACACGGAGGCACTGCGTGCGGCGCGGGCGGCGGTCGAGGCGCACGACGAGATGCCCCCGGCCCCCGCCCTGTCCGGGCCACCGCTGATGGCACTGCGGGCGGCCAGGCACGCCAACCTCGATCAGGTCCACGCGCTGACGCTGCTCACGTACTGCCTCGCCGTGACCGGAGACCTCGCGGAGGCCCGCCGCACGGCGCAGCGAGCCGTCAAGCGCGTCTGGTCACCGGTGCGGACGTGGTCGCCGGGACCGGCCCCGGCCCGCATCGACGTGGACGTGACGCGGTACGGGCTGTCGCAGGAGGAGAGGGAGGCCGTCCAGGCCCTGGACCTGTTCCTCGCAGAGCCCGACGAGTCCGCGGTCGCGGCCCTGCTGCCGCGGTTGCAGCAGATCGTCGCCCTGAAACAGAGCGACGCGATGCTCGGTTGGGTGCTCGACGGGGCGCGGGGCGACGGCGGTCCCGGGAACGTCGCCATCCCTCCGGATCTCTCGGGCGAGGACTCCGCGTCCGGGTCGGCGATCCGCGCGGAGGCCGAGGCGTCGATGCGCGTGGTGCGTCAGCAGATCTCCGACGGCATCAAGGACATCTTCGCCGACTTCCTCCACGCCCCCGTCGTCCCCGTGCCGTTCGCGGAGATCGTCGCGGCAGCGCGGGAAGCGGGGGTGCACCGCTGGGATGTCACCGAGGCCGGGGCGCCGAACGACGTGGTTGCCGTGGCCGTGGGGGACGGTGATCTACGGGCGTTGTACTGGGACCCGGCGAGCACGTACTGGGTGCTGGACAGCCTGGAGGTCGACGCCTATGGGCAGTTCGCAGGGGTGGGTGGTGCCGGTTCACCCGTCGCCGGGGCTGGCAGCACTGCCCGGGAGGTGGTGGAGCGGCTGCTCGGGGAACGGCCCGCGGGAGGGTAGCCGGAGCCGGCGCGGGCCTGAGGCGCGAGCAGACGCTCCGTACGTTCACCAGAAGATGTTGCGGATGATTTTCCAGACCCTCGCTATGTCGTCCCGGATGCGCTTGTACACACCGTAGAGAACATCGCTCAGCCAGTTCCTGAAAGCGGTGAGGGTGGCCAGAATGGCCTCCTGGGCAGCATCGTCGATTTTGTCCAGAGCCTTGGTGATTTTCGCTCGGTCCGCATCGGAGAATGCCATTTCTCTGCTCTTTTCTGTCCGGCGTTCTTTCGGACTCAGTAGAAGATCGAATACAGCCAGCTCCACACCTTCCGCATCTGCTGCCGGATCTTCAGGTAAAGGATGTGCAGGGCGAACTTCACCCAGTTGCTGAAGGCGTTCAGCGACGCCAGGACCCGGTCCAGATTTCCCGCGCGGTACTCGCGGTCCACGGCATCGGTGAGCAACTGTCGTTCCTGGTTGTTCATGACCGGACCTCTCCTCGCCAGCCGTTCACCGGACCGGCGCCCCTTTGAGCCACGACATGATCCGCACGACCATCTCCTGGTCGTCGGCGAGGTCGCCGCGGTCGGCCTGGATGACCAGAAGAACCAGGTCGCACCCCGGCAGCACCTTCCGGTAGATCGCGTCGTACCGCTCGTCCTCGGAGATGGACCGCCCGTATCCCGGCAGGTCCACGACGTCGACGACCCCGCCCGACGGCAGCGCGACCCTCTTTCCCTGGGCGTCGTGGGTGCCGACGCCGACCGCGCTCGTCCGCCATTCGGTGGCGAACAGCGCGTTGACCGTCGTCGTCTTGCCGACCCCGGACTGGCCGAGGACCGCGATCTTGGGCGGTTTGCGCATCTCCGCGGAGAACTTGCTCTCCAGCAGCCGCAGTTCAGAGGCGCTGAGGAACTTCGACAGCTCGGCGAACAGCTTCTCCCGGGCCGGCGCCCGTTCCTCGGGGTGCCCGAGCCGGCGTCGCCTCTCCTGCCGCACGAAATCCCTGGCCTCGTCGCTGACCCCGTCGACGGCCTCGAAGGGCAGCGGCTCGACGTCGGTGAACTTGAAGCCCGCGTAGCAGTGCCGGATGACGCGGTTGAGCAGTTCGTGCAGGCGATAGCGCTTGAGCGCCGAGTAGTACTCGATGTGATCGGGTTGCAGACGAGTCACCCTGGACAGCAGCCGGACGACGTCCGCGCACTTGCGGTCGATCTGCCGGGCGGCCTCGTCGGTGGGCAGGTTGAGACCCTCGTTCCAGCCTTCGTGGACGATCTCGTCGACGCGGTTCAGGCCGACGACCAGCCGGACCGGATCGCGTTCGGCGGGTTTCACAGCGTTCTTCAGTTGCTCGATCATTGGGGCGTGACCTCTGTTTCCTGCGTTTTCTCCGGTGTTTCGCGGTTCGGTGTGCCGGATGTCCCCGCGGTTTCCGCCTCCGTCATCGCGGCCAGGAGCCGCCCCAGGTTCCAGCGCCGGACCGCCGAGTACGGGACCAGCCGTACGGCCCTGCCGGGCGGGACATAGGGGGTGAGCTGTTCCCGTACGTCCCGCAGCTTCTCGGCGTGCAGCGCCTCGTCGAGCACCGCGCCGGGCAACCCGACAGCCGGGTCCTGGGTGTCGAACTTGCTGACGGCGAGGACCACTCGGGCGCCCGGCGCGAGCAACGGACCGAAGGACCGGAAGAACTTCTGGTCCTGGGTGTAGGAGCGGACGTCCGCCTGGGTGAGCCACACGACGACATCCGCGCGGGCCATCCAGTACTCGTAGTGAGAGCGGTAGCGGGCGGCGGTCTCCAGGTTGGCGGCGATGCCCGGCATGTCGACCACCCGCCGTCGGCGGCCGTGCGCCGCCCTGACCCGCACGGGTTTCGGACTCGTGGTGCACTCCCTGGCCGCGTCCGACTTCAGCGCCAGACCGAAAAGGGAGTTCATGGTGCTGCTCTTTCCGACACCCCGCTTTCCGAGGAAGACCACGGTGGGGGCAGCCCCGAGGAGACGCGCGGACCTTCGCGTGAAGCGGGCGCTCCACTTCCGCAAAGCTCTTCCGAGTTGACCGCGCCCGGCGAACGTGTTCCATTGCACGACAACAACCCCCCGCTCTATGAGCATTTCCTTGTACACTCGCCAGTGTGGGGACGCGGCGGGGGGCCGGAAAGCGTTTCTTTGTGTCCTGTCCGATGAAACAGGGAAACACGTCCGGCACGGGAGAACAGACTTGATGCCGCTTCCAGGATTGCCACATGGAAACGGCATTCAGGGGGTCTCATGGGCGCGTCCGAATTCGCCGTGCGGCTGCGAAGGGCACGGCTGGAACAGGAGATGTCTCTCCGGGAGCTCGCCGAGAAGACCGGCTACAGCTACGGCCAGCTCAGCAAGGTGGAGAACCGCAGGGCGCCGGCGAGCGAGATGCTCGCGCGGCAGTGCGACGCGGCTCTGGGCCTCGACGGGCGGTTGTCGGAGTCGCTGACCGGGCGAGCCGAGGACGAGGACGGTTTCGAGGAGGGCGGGCCAGGGTCTGCGGGCGACCGGTACCGAGGCTGGTGTCTGTCCCTCAAGGTCGACGGGGAGAGCGAGTTGTTCCGCCTCTCCGCCCAGCCCGGCCGTCCACTGCACGAGCCCGGACCGCCCCTGATGCGCTATCCCGCCGCCAGGATCTCGCCGCCGCCCGACGAGCGCGTCGGTGGCCACGTGCTCGACGCGATGACCGCCCTGCACGAGAACACCCGCGCCCTGGGCCGCACCGCGAGCCCGGGAGTAGTGCTTCCGCTGGCCATCTCGCAGGCACACACGCTCCGTTCACTCGCCCGCGACGTCCGCGGCGTGGACCGCAGGCGGCTGCTGGCCCTCGGCGTACGGGTCTTCGAGCACACCGGCTGGATGGCCCAAGAGGCCGGCGACGACTCGGCGGCGCTGTGGTGGACCGACGACGCCGTGCGTGTCGCCGCCGAACTCGGCGACCGGGACATGCCGCGCTACGCCCTCATACGCCGCGCCCTCGTCATGTACTACCAGCGACGCCCGGCCCGAACGATCGACCTCGCGGGCCGTGTGCTCGACGACTCCGCCGCCCCACCCGCCCTGCGCTGGATGGCCGCCCAACGCGTCGCCCAGGGCCACGCGTTGCGGGGAGACCACGGGTCCAGCATGCGCGCACTCGAACGGGCCGAGCGGCTGCGGGAGTCGGCCGGTGCCGAAGGCCGGGCACCGGCTGCCCTCGGACCCGCCTTCGCGCCGGGCTCCACCACCCTCATCACGGGCTGGTGCCTCTACGATGCCGGTCGCCCCGCCCAGGCGACGGAGGCCTTGCGCAACGGCCTGGCCCGCATCCCCGCCGACGCCCACCGCGCCCGTGCCCGCTTCACCGCCCGCCTGGCACTCGCCCTGGCCGCGCATCGCGAGCTCGAAGAAGCCGCCGCCTGCCTGGAAGAGGTGCTCGGGCATGTCCGCCGGGTCGAATCGGCCACCGTACAGGCCGACTTGGTGGCGTTCGACAGGATGCTGAGCCGGTGGCCCGGAGCGCCTGTCGTGAGAGCGCTCCGGCCGCGGCTGGACGAGGCCATCCATGACTGGAGGGCGGGGGACGACTGAGTCTCCGCGCCCGCCGGACCGGCTACGGGACGATCGCGTCCACGTAGCCGCCGTCCACCCGCAGCGCGCCGCCCGTCGTGGCCGAGGCCAGGGGGGAGCTGAGGTAGACGACCATGTGGGCGATCTCCTCCGGCTCGATGAGCCGCTGGATCAGGGACTGCGGGCGGTGCTTGACCATGAACTCCCGCTGGGCCTCGTCCCAGGGCAGGGCGGGGTCGACCAGCTCGTACACGAAGTCCTCCACACCGCCGGTGTGCGTGGGGCCCGCGATCACGGAGTTGACCGTCACGCCCGATCCGGCGGCCTCCTTCGCGAACCCCCGGGAGACCGCGAGGAGCGCCGTCTTCGACGTGCCGTAGTGGATCATCTCGGCGGGGGTCACGAGCGCCGAGTCGCTGGCGATGTTCTGGATCCGCCCCCAGGCGCGGTCCTTCATGCCCGGCAGATAGTGGCGGATCATGCGGACGGCGGTCAGGACGTTGACCTCGAAGTAGCGGCGCCACTCGTCGTCGCTGATGTCCAGGGCGGGCTCCGCGCCGAACACGCCCAGGTTGTTGATGAGGATGTCCGCCCGGGGAACGGCCGCGAAGACCTGCGCGGCGCCCTCGTCGGTGGAGATGTCGCCGGGGGCCGGGAAGAACTCGGCGGCGCCGTGCTCCCCCTTCAGCCGGTCGACGGCCTTGTCGACGGAGGCGGCCGTACGGCCGTTGACGGCCACCCGGGCGCCCGCCCTGGCCAGGCCGGCCGCGATGGCCGCCCCGATCCCCTGGGTCGATCCAGTGACGAGGGCGGTCTTGCCGGAGAGATCGACGAGCATGCTGCGTACCTCCTGCTGCGTGCGGTGCGACTGGGCGACCTCAAGTGTGGCCGCCGCCTTGCCCCCCGATGTCCAGTAGATCATTCAGGCCGCTCAGGTGGCTTTCCGTGCGACTTTCTGTAGGCGGTCGGCGTCACTCCCACCTCCCTGCGGAAGATCGTCCGGAAATTGGAGGCCGACCCGAACCCCGTCGCCCCGGCGATCCTCTCCACGGACCAGTCCGAGGCCTCCAGAAGGCGGCGCGCCTCGATGATCCGCTGGAGGGCGACCCACTGCATGGGCGGCAGGCCCGTCTCGCGCACGAAGCGGCGGACGAGGGTCCGCCGCGACAGCAGGCTGTGGTCGGCGAGCCGCTGCACGGTGATCGCGGCCCCCAGGTTGTCGAGCACCCACTCCCGCGTCGCCCGCAGGCTGTCGCGCGGCGGAACGGGCACATCCCTGTACTGCGGTTCGTTCGCGCCACGGGTGGAGGAGAAGACGAGGTCCTTCGCCACGCCGTCCGAGGCGATCGCACCGAAATCCCGCTCCACGACATGCAGGCACGCGTCGATCCCGGCGCCTCCGCCCGCGCACGTGAGAACGGACCCGTCCTCGGTGAACACCCGGTTCTCGACGACGTCCACGCAGGGATACGCCAGACGCAGTTCTTCGGTATGGCGCCAGTGCGTCGTGGCCGACTTGCCGTCCAGGATTCCGCAGGCCGCGAGCGCGAACACCCCGGTGCAGATGCCCACGACACGGGCACCCCGTTCGGCGGCGATCCGCAGCGCCTTCAGGTAGGCGTCCGGGACCGGGACGTGCGGTTCCTCATACCCGGGCACGACGACGATGTCGGCGGACTCGACGTCGGCGAGCGACGCCCCGCCGTCCACATCCCCGCGTACGAGGACCTGATAGCCCGGATGCCGCCCGAAGACATGCTCGGGAATGCTGACGTCGAGCGCGAACACACGCGGCATCACCAGGATCGCGACCACCGTCCGGCCTTCTCCTGACCCCAACTGAGCTCCCCCTCGTACCTTCGCGGACCTGTTGCCGGCTCTGGCACGATCCTTGCCGTAAGTGGCACAGCCGAGCCTGGTCCGCCCCTGAACCGCCTCATACCGTCGACCTCATGAGCAACGCACAGCAAGTCGAGAGTTTCGGCGTCCCGTGGGAGAAGACCTACGGGTACGCACAGGCGGTCAGACACGGCGACACCATCTACCTGTCCGGCCAGGTGTCCCACAGCGGCACGGAAGTGATCGCTCCCGCTCCCGTCGATGATGCCGGACGCGTCACCGACTTCTCCCGCACGGGCGAGCAATTGCGCCAGTGCTACGCCAACGCGGCCGAACTGCTCGGACGCTTCGGCGCATCGCTGGACGACGTCGTCGAGGAGGTCATCTACGCCCTCGACGTCGAGGCGACCGACGCCGCGGCGGGGCCGGTGCGCAAGGACGCCTACGGGCGGCCGGACCCGCAGGTGGCCAGCACCATGGTCGGCACTCCGCGGCTGGCTTTCCCGGAACTGCTGGTCGAGGTCAAGTTCATCGCCCGGGTCTGACGGACCTCGGCCGACGGGCCCGCTCGCCCCGCTCTGCCCGATCCCGACCTGCTCACTGCCAATAGGAGGCGCGCAGCGAGGACTTGGCCAGCTTGCCGGTGGGCGTGCGGGGCAGCGAGTCCGTGAAGTCCACCGACCGCGGCGCCTTGTAGTGGGCGAGGCGCTCGCGCACGAACGCGATCAGCTCACGCTCCAGTTCGGACCCGGCACTCACTCCGTCGGCCGGGCACACCACCGCCTTGACGGCCTCCCCCATCTCCGCGTCCGGCACCCCGATCACCGCGACGTCCGCGACCGCCGGATGCAGCACCAGGCAGTCCTCGGCCTCCTGCGGATAGACGTTCACACCACCTGAGATGATCATGAACGCCTTGCGGTCGGTGAGGAAGAGATAGCCGTCCTCGTCCACGTGCCCGATGTCGCCCGTGGTGGTCCAGTTCGGGTGCGTGGGGTGCTGGGCGCCGCGGGTGCGGTCCTCGTCGCCGTGGTAGCGGAAGGGCAGTTCGTCGCGCTCGAAGTAGACGATCCCGGTCTCGCCGCTCGGAAGCAGCTCACCCGCCTCGTCGCAGATCCGCAGCTCGCCGAGGAACCCGTCCTTGCCCACCGAGCCGGGCTTGCGCAGCCACTCGTCGGGCGAGATGAACGTGATGCCGTTGCCCTCCGTCGACGAGTAGTACTCGTAGAGGATGGGTCCCCACCACTCCAGCATCCGCCGCTTCACCTCTACCGCGCAGGGCGCGGCGGCGTGGATGGCGACCTTCATCGACGACAGGTCGTACCGCTCGCGCACCTCCGCGGGCAGCTTCAGCATCCGTACGAACATGGTCGGCACCCACTGGCTGTGCGTGACCCGGTGCTGCTCGATCGCCCGCAGGGCGCCTTCCGCGTCGAAGGCGTCCATCAGGACGACCGTGCCGCCGAGGGACGTGACGACTCCGCAGAAACGCAGCGGCGCCGCGTGGTAGATCGGGGCGGGCGAGAGGTAGACGGTGTCCTCGCCGAACCCGTACATGGCCTGGAAGATCAGCACGTACGTGCTCGGCTCGTCGCGCACGTCACCCTCGGGCAGCGCGGGCTTGATGCCCTTGGGGCGGCCCGTCGTACCGGAGGAGTAGAGCATGTCCGTGCCGCGCGGCTGATGGGCGGGCGGCTCGGCGGACGCGGCCTCCAGGGCCTTCTCGTACGTCCCGTCGTCGAGGCCGAGCAGGATCGGCGGACCGCCCGCCAACTCCACCACGGCCGCGCCCAGTTCGGCGAGCGAACCGGAGACGATCAGCACCTTCGCCCCGCAGTCGCGCACGATGTACGCGGCTTCGTCCGTGCTGAGGTGGTGGTTGACGGCGGTGAGATAGAGGCCCGAGCGCAGCGCCGCCCAGTAGACCTCCAGGGCGCGCGGGTCGTTGTCGCACAAGAGGGCGAAGTGATCGCCCCGACGCAGCCCTGCGGCCCGCAGATGATCCGCGAGCCGCAGGGAGCGTTCTTCGAGCTGTCCGTAGGTAAGGGTCCGTGTGCCGTCGGCGGTGACGACGGCC
Organism: Streptomyces sp. NPDC055099; assembly: GCF_053607685.1. Lineage (NCBI taxonomy): Bacteria > Bacillati > Actinomycetota > Actinomycetes > Kitasatosporales > Streptomycetaceae > Streptomyces > Streptomyces sp. NPDC055099. The sequence continues at coordinate 528,905 of NZ_JBSGUA010000004.1, forward strand.
GGCCTGGCGGGGTCGTACGCTCCCGGATGCATGCGGGCGACGGTACAGGAGCGCCTTGACGGGACGTCAGACCCCGTACAGAGCCGGGTTGTTCGGCTAGCGGCTGACCTTTCGGGTGGCCCTCAGCCATTCCTTGTTCATCGCGGAGATGGAAGGCAGCGGAATGCCCTTCGGGCAGGCGGTGGCGCACTCGCCGGTGAGCGTGCAGCCGCCGAAGCCTTCCTCGTCCATCTGCGCGACCATGTCCAGGACACGCGTCTCGCGCTCCGGGGCGCCCTGCGGCAGGACACCCAGGTGGTTGACCTTGGCCGAGGTGAACAGCATCGCCGAGCCGTTGGGGCAGGCGGCGACGCAGGCACCGCAGCCGATGCACTCCGCGTGCTCGAACGCGAAGTCCGCGTCGGGCTTCGGCACGGGCGCCGCGTGGGCCTCGGGGGCGGCGCCGGTCGGGGCGCTGATGTAGCCGCCGGACTGGATGATCCGGTCGAAGGACGAGCGGTCCACGACCAGGTCCTTGACGACCGGGAAGGCGGCGGCCCGCCACGGCTCGACGTCGATCGTGTCGCCGTCCTTGAAGGACCGCATGTGCAGCTGGCAGGTGGTGGTGCGCTCGGGCCCGTGCGCGTCACCGTTGATGACGAGTGAGCACGCACCGCAGATGCCCTCGCGGCAGTCGTGGTCGAAGGCGACGGGGTCCTCGCCCTTGACGATGAGTTCTTCGTTGAGGGTGTCCAGCATCTCCAGGAAGGACATGTCGGACGAGATGCCGTCGACCTCGTAGGTGGACATGGCGCCGTCGGCGTCGGCGTTCTGCTGGCGCCAGACGCGCAGGGTGAGCTTCATGCGTAGCTCCGCTGAGTGGGGTGGACGTACTCGAAGGCGAGGTCTTCCTTGTGGAGGGTGGGAGCCTCGCCCGTGGCCGTGAACTCCCAGGCGGCGGCGTACGAGAACTCCTCGTCCACGCGCGCCGCCTCGCCGTCCGGCGTCTGCGACTCCTCGCGGAAGTGGCCGCCGCAGGACTCGGCGCGGTGCAGGGCGTCGAGGCACATCAGCTCGGCGAGCTCCAGGTAGTCGACGATGCGGTTCGCCTTCTCCAGGGACTGGTTGAACTCCTCGCCGGTGCCGGGCACCTTGATCCGGCGCCAGAACTCCTCGCGGATCTGCGGGATGCGCTCCAGGGCCTTGCGCAGCCCCGTCTCCGTACGGGCCATGCCGCAGAACTCCCACATCACCTCGCCGAGTTCACGGTGGAAGGAGTCGGGGGTGCGGTCTCCGTCGACGGCGAGGAGCCGGGTGATCCGGTCGGTGGTCTCGTCCAACACCTCACGTACGACGGGGTGTTGGTCGGAGACCTCCTCGTGGTGCGGGTTGCGCGCGAGGTAGTCGTTGATCGTGGACGGGAGCACGAAGTAGCCGTCGGCGAGGCCCTGCATCAGGGCCGAGGCGCCGAGGCGGTTCGCGCCGTGGTCGGAGAAGTTGGCCTCACCGATCGCGAAGAGGCCGGGGACGGTGGTCTGCAGGTCGTAGTCGACCCAGAGCCCGCCCATCGTGTAGTGCACGGCGGGGTAGATCCGCATCGGCGTCTTGTACGGGTCCTCGTCGGTGATCCGCGCGTACATGTCGAAGAGGTTGCCGTACTTGGCCTCGACCGCCTTCTTGCCCATGCGCTTGATGGCATCGGCGAAGTCCAGGTAGACACCCTGGCCGCCGGGGCCCACTCCCCTGCCCTCGTCGCACACGTTCTTCGCCGCGCGCGAGGCGATGTCACGGGGCACGAGGTTGCCGAAGGAGGGGTAGATGCGCTCCAGGTAGTAGTCGCGCTCATCCTCGGGGATCTTGTTGGCCGGGCGGTCGTCGCCCTGCGCCTTCGGGACCCAGATGCGGCCGTCGTTGCGCAGCGACTCGCTCATCAGCGTGAGCTTCGACTGGTGGTCGCCGGTGCGCGGGATGCACGTCGGGTGGATCTGCGTGAAGCAGGGGTTGGCGAAGTAGGCGCCGCGCCGGTGGGCCCGCCAGACGGCCGTGGCGTTGGAGTTCATGGCGTTCGTCGACAGGTAGAAGACGTTGCCGTAGCCCCCGGAGGCCAGGACCACCGCGTCGGCGAAGTACGTCTCGATCTTGCCGGTGATCAGGTCGCGGGCGACGATGCCGCGGGCGCGCCCGTCTACGACGATCACGTCGAGCATCTCGGTGCGCGCGTGCATCTCCACGTTGCCCGCCGCGATCTGCCTGCTGAGCGCCTGGTAGGCGCCGAGGAGGAGCTGCTGCCCGGTCTGGCCGCGGGCGTAGAACGTCCGGGAGACCTGTACGCCGCCGAAGGAGCGGGTGTCGAGGAGGCCGCCGTACTCGCGCGCGAACGGGACGCCCTGGGCGACGCACTGGTCGATGATTTCCACCGAGATCTGTGCGAGGCGGTGGACGTTGGACTCGCGGGCGCGGAAGTCGCCGCCCTTGACGGTGTCGTAGAAGAGCCGGTGAACCGAGTCGCCGTCGTTGCGGTAGTTCTTCGCGGCGTTGATGCCGCCCTGCGCGGCGATCGAGTGGGCGCGGCGCGGCGAGTCCTGGTAGCAGAACTGGACGACGTGGTAGCCCTGTTCGGCGAGCGTGGCGCCGGCGGAGCCGCCGGCGAGGCCGGTGCCGACGACGATCACGGTGTGCTTGCGGCGGTTGGCGGGGTTGACCAGCTTGGCCTCGAAGCGACGGGTGTCCCAGCGCTCGGCGATGGGACCGGCCGGTGCCTTGGTGTCGACGACCGGCTCCCCGGTCGTGTAGTCGGCGTACGAGTTCATCAGCTCACCACTCCGGTCATGACGGCCACGGGGACGACGACGAAGCCCGCCGTCAGGACCAGCGCGAGGCCATTGGCGACGATCTTGAGGGCGCGGTCGCGGGTCGCCTTGCCCGCGCCGAGGGTCTGCGCGGCGCTCCACAGGCCGTGGCGGACGTGGAAGCCGAGGGCGGTGACGGCGACGATGTAGATGACGTTGCCGTACCACGTGGAGAACGTGTCGATGATGTTCTGGTACGGGTGCAGGTGCTCGTAGCCGCCCGGGTGCACGGTGCCGGTCGTCAGGTCCAGGATGTGCCAGACGATGAACAGGGCGAGGATGATCCCGCCCCAGCGCATCGTGCGCGTGGCGAAGCTCTTGCCCGCCTTCTTGTTGACGTACTTGGCGGGGCGCGCCTTGATGTCGCGGCGGCTGAGCTGGTACGCGGAGACGGCGTGCGCGACCACGGCGACGACGAGCACGACGCGGATCAGCCAGAGCGTCCACTCGTAGTGCATGAAGGGCTCGCCGACCGTGCGCAGCCAGTGGGCGTAGTGGTTGAGCTCCGCGGGCCCGAAGAAGATCTTCAGGTTTCCGATCATGTGGGCGATCAGGTAGAGCAGCATGATCAGGCCGCTCACGGCCATCACTGTCTTCTTGCCGACGGACGAGTCCCAGATCGTGCGCGTCATCGACGGCCGTTTTCGGTCCGTCCGCGTTGCCAGAGCCATGGGACCGACGCTAAGGCCGAAGGTCCCGATCGGTCCAAGAGATGGATCAGCTCATCTCGATAGCGAGCGGCTATCATCGGCCGTACGCTGGCGTATATGCAGTTCCAACAGCTCCTCTACTTTGTCGCGGTGGCCGAGACCCGGCACTTCACGCGGGCCGCCGAGCAGGTCCACGTCTCACAGCCCTCGCTGTCCCAGCAGGTCCGCGCCCTGGAGAAGGAGCTGGGCGCCGAGCTGTTCAGCAGGGCCCGCGGCAACATCGCCCTGACCGACGCGGGCGAGGCCCTGCTGCCGCTGGCCCGCCGCATCCTCGCGGACGCCGACACCGCGCGGATCGAGGTCCAGGAGCTGGCCCAGCTGCGCCGCGGCCGCATCCGCCTGGGGGCGACCCCCAGTGTCTGCACCGGCCTGCTGCCCGAAGTGCTCCGCGCGTTCCACGACCGCCACCCCGGCATCCAGCTCCTCCTGGAGGAAAGCGGCTCTCACGACCTCGTACGGGAACTGGCGCGCGGCGCCCTGGACCTGGCCATCGTCGTCCTCCCCCTCCCCACCCCTTCTCCGGCCCTGACCACGGTGGAACTGCTCCGCGAGGACCTGGTCGTGGTGTCGTCCCCGGACGCGCGCAAGTTCGGCGGCAAGACCGTACGGGTGGCCGATCTCCAGCGGGAGCGCCTCGTGATGTTCCGGCACGGCTACGACCTGCGGGAGCTGACGGTCGCCGCCTGCCGGGCCGAGGGCTTCGAGCCGGAGTTCGCGGTCGAGGGCGGCGAGATGGACGCGGTGCTCGGCTTCGTGCGGGCCGGGCTCGGGGTCGCGGTCGTCCCCCGCATGGTCGCCGAACGCGCCGGACGCGGCCTGCGGATGACACCGCTGGCCCGCCCTTCCCTGCACCGCACGATCGCACTGGCCCACCGCAGCGATGTGGCTCCGCCACGGGCCGCCCGGGAGCTTCAGCGGATGCTTCTGGAGCGGTGAGTTTCCGCTTCGCGGTGAGGCCGGTACGTGGCCTGCGGGTGGGACGTGGCTGATCGCGCAGTTCCCACCGGCCCGCAGGTTCCAGCGAAGCTAACGCGCGCCGGGCAAGCCGCCCGTCTCGGGGTTCCTGATCGTCAGGCAGTACGTGCCGCCCGCGGGGTCCCGCATCACGATCCAGTGCGGGCCCCTCCACACGGCCTCGGCGCCGAGCTGCTCGTGCCGGACGCGGTCCGCGTCGAGGTCGGAGCAGGAGAAGTCCAGGTGCGCCCCGGCCGGTCCCTCCGTGTCCAGGCGCTGGAGCAGGATGCGGATCGGCAGCCGTGGGTCCGGCTCGACGAGGTGGAACTCCGGGCGCGAACCCGGGCGGTCGGACCACCCGGTGAAGGCGGGCCAGAACGCCTTCTCCGCCTCGAACACCGCAGGCGGCACGTCCAGACACACCTGGTCGAGGCGGCTCGTGGTCCCGTCCGGTGCGAGGAGCGGCCCGGGACGGACCTTCTCGCCCTCCCAGCGCACCACGCAGAACAGCTGGCCGCCGGGCGAGCGCAGGACCTCCAGGCCCTCCTCCGCGAAGACCGTGGTGGCACCCAGCGCGCGGGCCTCGCCCGCCTTGGCCGGTACGTCCTCCACGGCGAAGTCGAGGTGCGCGCCGCCGGGTCCTTCGACCGCCTGCGCCTTCAGGAAGGCGTCGGCCCCCTCCGGCAGCGGCCCGTCCGGCAGCAGCGCGTCCGGCAGCAGCGTCACGAACTGGCCTTCGTCGCCCCGGAACGCGGAGAGCCGCGTCCCGGTGACCGCCGCCCAGAACGCATGGGCTTTCGCGAACCGGTCCCTCGGCCGGTCCACGAAGGCGTACACCCACTGGATCACTGCGTCGGACATCCTCGTACTCCTCAGCTCACCGCGTCGGCCAGCGCCAGCTCGTGCAGTTGGTCCGGCGGGCCGGGCCTGGCGTAGTACCAGCCCTGCGCCGTGTCGCAGCCCAACTCTCGCAGCTGATCCGCCTGGGCGCCCGTCTCCACCCCTTCGACCGTGACCGCGAGGTCCAGGCTGTGGGCGAGCGCCACGATCCCCTCGACGATCTTCAGATCGACGGGGTCGGCCGGGAAGTGCTGCATGCCCTGGGTGAAGGAGCGGTCGAGCTTGAGGACGCTCACCGGCAGGCGGCGCAGATTGGCGAGGTTCGAATAGCCGGTGCCGAAGTCGTCGAGCGCTATGTCCACGCCCATCTCGGCGAGCCGCCGCAGCGGCTTGAGCAGGTCGTCGTCGGCGCCGATCAGCGCGGACTCGGTCACCTCCAGGCACAGCGCGCCCGGTTCCAGGCCCGCGCGCTCCAGGATCTCCACGGTGTCCGAGACCAGGCCGGGGTGGTTCAGCTGCATGGGCGAGAGGTTCACGTTCACGCGCAGCGGCCCGGCGTCCTTGTGCCGTGCCTCCCAGGTACGGGCCTGGCGGACGGATTCCTCGAGGACCCAGCGGCCGAGCGGCACGATCAGGCCGGTGTGCTCGGCGAGCGGGATGAACCGGTCGGGGCCGATGATGCCGTGCTGCGGGTGCAGCCACCGCACCAGCGCCTCCGCCCCGCGCACGCTGCCGTCGCCCAGGTGCACCAGGGGCTGGTACTCGATGAAGAACTCGCCGCGCTCCAGGGCGGCGGGCAGGGCGGTCGTCAGGCCGTGCCGGGTGATGGCGCGGGCGTCGGCCTCGGGGTCGGCGAGCTCGAAGCGGTTGCCGCCCGCGGACTTCGCGCGGTACATCGTGATGTCGGCGCTGCGCAGCACCTCCGCCGCGCCTCGCTCACCGGCCGGGCCCTCGACGATGCCGATGCTGCCGCGCACGGTCAGCTCACGGCCCTCGACGCGGATCGGCGTGGAGAGCGCGTGCATGATGCGCCCAGCGAGGTCGTCCACCTCGGTCTGGGTGTCACGGCCCGTGGTCAGCGCCACGAACTCGTCGCCGCCGAGCCGCGCGACCATCTCGCCGGGGGCAGTGGCGCACGACTGGAGCCGGTCGGCGACCTCGACGAGGAGCCGGTCGCCCGCCGCGTGCCCGAGGCTGTCGTTGACGGTCTTGAAGCCGTCGAGGTCGAGGTAGCAGAGCCCGAAGCGTGCGCCGTCGCCCGCGGCGAGGGCCTTCTCCAGGCGCTCGAAGAACAGGGTGCGGTTGGGCAGGCCGGTGAGGGCGTCGTGCGTGGCCTCGTAGCGGAGGCGCAGATTGAGCAGCCGGCGTTCGGTGGTGTCCTCCATCAACGCCAGTTGGTACTGCGGCACTCCGTCCGCGTCACGCAGCAGCGAGACGGTCAGGTTGGTCCACAGGGCGGTGCCGTCGGGGCGGTAGAAGGCCTTCTCTACGCGGTAGTGCTCGCGCTCCCCGCGCACCAGCTCCTCGTAGAGCTTCCATACGTGGGGTGAGTCCTCCGGGTGGGTCCACTCCGCGACGTTGCGCCCGCGCAGCTGGCTCTCCAGTCCGCCGAACATGCGGATCAGCGCGTCGTTGGCCTCCAGGACCGTGCCCGTGAGGTCGGCGATGCCGATGCCGATCGCCGCGCCGTGGAAGACGGCGCGGAAGCGTGCCTCGCTCGCGTGCAGGGCCTCGGCGACCGCGCTGCGGGCGTTCAGGGCTGCGCGGGATATCGCCTCCTGCTCGGCGAGGGTCCGCTCGCGCAGGGCCGCCGCGAAGCCCGCGGCCACGGCGTGCTGCAGGCGCGCGGACCGGGCCCGCAGCTCCTCCTGGGGTCCGCCGTCGCCGCAGTACAGGACGAGGTAGGCGTCCACGCAGTCGAGCGTGCGGCTCAGCGCCTCGGGGTCGGTGCAGTGCGTGCCGACGAGCGCCGCGCCGATCGCCTGGCCCTCGGCCGCGTCGAAGATCCGCTCGTGCAGCGCGGCACGCAACCGCCGTGCCAGCGGCACCAGTTGCAGCTCGAACTCGGGACGGGTCAGCGACGTCGCCGTCACGGGGAAGATGGCGCGGCTCCAGATGGTGGCGAACCTGCGCACTCTGTCCTCGGGGCCGTCCGGTTCCCCGCTCATGCCCTGCGCCCCACGCCGGCGAACCCGGAGAAGGCATAGGGATCCTCCTCCTCGGGCGCGGTGTCGGGCCGCCAGCGCGGCATCGGCACGAGGCCGGGTTCCACCATGTCGTATCCCTCGAAGAACCGCGCGATCTCCTCGCGCGAGCGCATGATCAGTGGATTGCGGATGTCCTTGTAGACGCCGACGGCCTGACCGGCCTGCTCGGCGGGGATCGGCATCCCTTCGTACGAGGCGTGCGTGAGGGCGATCACGCTGCCGGGCGCAGTGGCGTCCCGCAGTTCGGCGACCGCTGTGTAGGGATCGTACGCGTCCTCCACGAAATGCAGGACGGCGACGAGAAGAAGGGCGACCGGACGGTCCAGGTCGAGCAGCCCCTCGACCTCCGAACTGCCCAGAATGTCCAGCGGTTTGCGCAGATCGGCGGCGACGACGGCCGCCTTCTCGTCGCCGTCGAGGACGGCACGGCTGTGCGCCACGGCGACCGCGTCGTGGTCGACGTACACCACGCGGGATTCGGGGTCGGCCCGCCGCGCGACCTCGTGCACATTGCCGAAGGTGGGGATGCCCGAACCGATGTCGAGGAACTGGGTGATGCCCTCGTCCACGGCGAAACGCACCGCTCGGCGCATGAAGGCACGATTCGCCTGCATGATCTTGGGCAGCCCCGGCATGTGCTCCATGGCCCGGCGGGCTGCGTCCCGGTCGACCTCGAAGTTGTGCGAACCGCCCAGGTAATAGTCGTAGATGCGGGACACGCTGGGCATCGTGATGTCGATGCCCTGCGGGGCCCAGGCGGGACGCTCCATCAGGACTCCAAGACGTAGGCGAGACGAGCCGGTGTTCGAAGTGAGGCTACTGATCGTCCGCCAAGGGAGCGAGTCAAAACGGAAATTGGGCGTCCGTTCTCGGTCACTGCCTGTGGCAAGTGCCGAATTTCAACCCAAAGAACCGGTCCGTTCCTTCCCCGGGAGGGGGAAAGGAACGGACCGGTAGACCGTACGCGAGGTACTTCTGACTGGCCCCCCTTCTTGGCCGACTTCTTCTTCGGACCTGCCCTTCGGCGCCGACTGCTTCTGTACCTCTATTTCCCGTACGTCTATTTCCTGTACGCCGAGTTCCTGTACGCCTACTTCGGGGCGCCGACAGGCTTTCCGTCAGGGCCGGCGGCATACCAAGTGCCGCCCACGCCCTGCCCATTGGTGTCGCCGGGCTTCTTGTCACCGGCGAAGGTGTACATCGGCCAGCAGTCGATCGTCTGCTGGCGCACTCCGTCGGGGCGGTCGAAGACGACGAACCCCTTCTTCAGGATCCCCTTGGTGTCGTTCTTGGCCACGGGCGGCACCACCGGCCACTTCTCCAGGCAGGCGCCGGTGCACGCGGACTTCATCGGCCAGGCGGAGTCCTTGGTGAAGCGGTAGACGGTCATGCCGTTCTTGTCGACGACGATCTCCCCGAGCTTGGGGTCCTTGCGGGTGGACAGCCCTGCCGGGTCGACAGGAGCCGTCTCGGCGGGGGGTTCGGCCTCGTCGGCCGCGGGCGCCGCCTTCTTGCCGTCGGGGGCCGCCGCGTACCAAGTCCCGCCCACGCCCTGCCCCTTGGCGTCACCGGCCTTGGTGTCCTTGGCGTACCGGTACATCGGCCAGCCATCGATGGTCAGCTGCTTTGTGCCGTCGGAGCGGGTCACCTCGCCCATCAGGGACTTGTCGACTCCGGCCGGCGCCTGCGCGCCCTCGGGGGAGACGACGGGCCAGGTCGACGCGCAGGCGCCGTCACAGTTGGACTTGGGGGGCTGGGCCGTGTCCTTGTCGAAGCGGTAGAGCGTGCGGCCCTCGCTGTCGGTGACGACCTTGCCGAGCTTCTTGCTGTCCCAGACAGCGAGCTGACCGGCGGCCTTCGCCTTCCCCGCACCTTCCTTCGCGTCGCCCGTGTCGGCGCCGTACCCGTCCCCGGCCCCGTAACCGTCCTTGGCCGGGGCCTGGTTGCCGACGTTCTGCCCGTTCGGCGACTGGTCCCCCTTTTCCTGACCACACGCCGTCGTCAGCGCCAGCATGGCCGCAGCTGTCGCTACGAGTGAGGCGCTTCGCCAGGTCTTCATCGGTAACTCCCGCTGTCTGCTTGGGTGTCGCGCCGCTGAGTGCGTCACGCATGGCCCTAGGTACGGGTGGGGACGGCTGATGCGTTCAACCCGCGTGCAAGATTCTTTTCCGCGTCGGGCTCACGCCCGCCCGTTCGTCGAGCCCGCCCGCGCCGGTCCGGCAAGCCCGCGTCCACCTGTTCGTCAAGCCGGTGCCCGGCGTCTCCTCCCTTCGGGTCACAGGAGGGCGGCATCGGCGTGGCAGGGCGACGCGCTGCCCATGATCCCTGACGTGCATGGATCCACGAGGGCCTCGTCCGGCCTGGTCACACGCTTACTGGCGCTCCTGGTGATGGCTTGGCTGCTCGGCGCGCCGGCGGCTGCCGCGGCGCCCGCCGGCGCGCCCGCCACCGCGCCCGCCGACAACTGCGCCTACGCCTCGATCGGTGACGGGCCCGGCGGTGACGCCGTGGCGGTCTCGGGTGACGGAGTGGTCTGCAGGGCGGGCCCCACACGCCACCCGAAGCCGCCGCCTCCACCCCCGCCGCCACCACCGCCACCCCCCGCTCCGGCCCCGCCGCCGCGCCCGGAGCCGCCCGCGCCGGAGCCACCGCCTCCGCCGCCACCACCGCCGCCACCGCCTGCGCGGCCGACCCCTCCGGAGCCCACACCGCCGCCCCCACCCCCGCGGCCGGCCCCGAAGCCGACCCCGTCCGCCCCGGCCAAGGTCACGCCGAAGCCGGTGAGTTACCCCTCGTACCGCGTCACGGCACGCAAGACGCCGCCCCGCGGCGGTCCGTCCCTGGTCTCGCTCACCCTGCTCGTCACCGCGCCCGCGGTGCTCGCCGTCGCCGCGCTGCGGCCGCGCTGACCCGTCGGAGGTCCCATGTCGGAATGGCTTGTTCTCACCCTCGCGATGGCGGCCGCGTGCGGCGTCGTCCTGGTCGTCACGTTCCTGCGGCACCGCAGGACGAGCCCGGATTTCGACGCCTCGGAGACCCCGGACGTCATCGAGTACATGACGATGATGATCGGCGTGGTGTACGCCATCGTCCTGGGCCTGGCCATCGCCGGTGTCTGGGAGGCCCGCAGCGTCGCCGAGGACCATGTGCACACCGAGGCCCAGGCGTTGCACGAGGTGTCGGAGCGTGCCCGCGTCTATCCGGACGACGTCCGTGAGCGCATCCGCACGGATGTACACGCTTATGTCAGCCATGTCGTGACCACCGAGTGGGACGCGATGACCGACCGCGGAGAACTCACCGATCGCGGCGCGCAACTCCTTGACCGGGTGCGCCACGACGTCACCGACTACCAGCCCAAGTCCGACTTCGAGGCCCAGGCCTACCAGCCGCTGGTCGACCAGGTCGCGATCGCCGACGACGCGCGCAACTCCCGGGGCGACAGCGCCGGGGCCACCATGCCCGGCGTGGTCTGGTTCGGTCTCATCACGGGCGGTCTCGTCACCGTCGGCATGATCTTCGCCCTGCAGATCCGCCGCACTCCGCGCGAACTCATGCTCGCGGGGCTGTTCTCGGCCTTGATCGCCTTCCTGCTCTTCCTCATCTGGGACTTCGACGCCCCCTACAGCCGCGGCGTCGCGGCCACCCCGGATCCGTTCCGCGCCCTCTTCGACAACCTCGGGGGATGAGGGGGCGCGGCCCCGCCCACAATTCCCGGGCGGGGCCGCGATCCTGACGGCAACTCACCCCGCGATGACCGACGCGACCTGGGTGAGGGAGTCGATCCGCCAGTCGGCGGCTTCGACGACGGCCTGGTCATCCGCCCACCAGTGCCCCCAGGGCCCGCGCCGGATGTGCGCGACCCGCAGCCCGGCGGCCTTCGCGGGGAAGATGTCGTTCGCGGGGTGGTCTCCGACGTACAGCGTCTGCTCCGGGGCGGCCTGGGCCACCTCGATCACCTTGGCGAAGAAGGCGGGGTCGGGCTTCGCCACGCCCCACTCCCCCGACGTCGCGACGAGATCGGCGGGCAGGTCGAGGCCCCGCAGCAACTCACCCACGCGTTCGGTGCGGTTGCCCGCGACGACGACCCGCAGCCCCTGGTCGCGCAGTCCGCCCAGAGCGGGACGCACATCGGGGTAGAGGTCGGTCTCGGCCAGGTGCTCACCGCGCCCCGCCGCCTCGCGGGCCTGGTGGGCGGCGGCGACATCTATGTCCGGGCTGAGCAGCCGCAGCGCCTCGGTGTGGTCGTGGCCCCGCGTGACGACACCTCCCACGAGCGCGGAGACGGTGTGACGGGGCACGCCGAGCCAGTCGGCCCAGGACGCCCAGTAGCGGTCATCTTTGGTGAGGGTCTCCCCCACGTCGAACACCACGGTCTCAATCATCGGGGCCAGCCTATGGCGCGAGCACCTCCGACCGGCCGTCTGACCCGCGCACCGAAAGTGGGTGGCGCACCCTTGTCCACATGGAACCCATCGAACCCATCGAACCCACACGGATCGCGCGGCAGTTGGTCCAGGCACGGCACCCCGACGCGGTGGCCGCGATTCTCGGCGGCAGCGCGGTGACGGCGCGGCGCACCCCGTACTCCGACCTGGATGTCGTGGTGATGGTGACCGGCGAGCGGGAGCCGTCCCGGACGAACCTGCGGTTCGGCGCGTGGCCGGTCGAGTTGTTCGTGCACACCGAAGCCAGCTGGTGGTGGTTCGTGCGGAGGGAGATTCCGCGGGGATGGTCGTCGCTGCTCTCGATGTGCGCCGACGGGGTGGTGATCGTGGACCGGGACGGCACCGGCGCCCGACTCCAGGACCAGGCACGGGAGTTGCTGGCGGCCGGGCCGCCGGAAGCGACTCAGGAGGAACTGGAGGACCAGCGCTACGCGCTCACCGATCTCCTCGACGACCTCGCCGGCTGCGCGCACCCCGGCGAACGCCTGTTCATCGTCGGCGAGATCGCCCGCCGGGCCGGCGGGTTCGTCCTCGCGCACACGGGGTCGTGGCGGGGCGGCGGGAAGTGGCTGGCGCGGCGGGTGGACGAGGTGCGGCCGGGCTTCTCCGCCGGGCTCGCGGCCGTGGTCAGGGAGGCCATGGAGGGCGACACGTCGGGCCTTGTCGCGCTGGTGGACGAGGTACTCGCGCCGTGCGGCGGGCGCCTCTGGGAGGGATACCGGCGCAGCGGTTACCCCGGTCTCCCGGGACCCGCTTCGCACACGGGTCCGTGAACCATGCTGCGCGGCGGCCCCGTACAGCGCACTCTGGTGGCATGACCTGGCAGACACCCATCATCGTCCACCCGCCCGCTGCCGACGGCGGACGGCGGGTCACCGTGCGCGGGCAGGCCGTCGGTGTCGCGCGCGACGACCACGACCTGGTGGAGTTTCTGCGCCGCGCGGGCCTCGGCGACGCGGACATGGCCCTGGACGACCCCCACCTCGTGGAGTGGCGGGGCGGCGCGGCACACATGTGGGGTCCGGGTTCCTGACGCTGCACGGACAGTGATCGGCCCCGACCTGCCCCACTACACGCCTCGCGCCCCGAACCCCGCCACCACGGCCCCGACACCCCGCTCGTTCCCCTGTCCGGCCCACACCGTTGCCCCGTTCGCGCGACGTGGATCGCGGTCGCGTGGGTCCCTGCTTAGCGTTTGCGGCATCGAGGTGCATATCAGGTGAAAGCGGAAGAAGGTCCGCGGCTGCTCCTCGGGGACCCGGAGGAATCATCATGCGCGCGATACGCGTCGCCTCGGCCGCTCTGCTCGCCGCCACGACCCTGACCCTCGGCGCCGCCACCGCCTCGACGGCCGTCGCGGACGAGGGTGACAACCCCAACAACATCACCTCGTTCGGCTTCCGCGTCACCCCCTCCACGATCGCCGCCGGCGGCCAGGTCCAGCTCAGCGTGGACGGCTGCGAGGGCGACACGAAGGTCACCTCCGGCGTCTTCGACGACGCGCACATCCCCAAGGGGCAGAATTCCGTCGCCGCGATGGTCTTCCCCGACGCCAAGCCCGGCGCGATGTACGAGGTGACCTTCGACTGCAAGGGCGAGACCGGCACCACGGACCTCACCATCGCCACGGGCCGCCCCACCCATCACCCCACCTCGCATCCCACAGGACCGGTCCACCACGGGGTCAAGGCCGGCGTCGGCGGCAGCTTCGGCGGGTTCGACCTGCACGAGATCGCCCTCGGCGGCGCCCTGATCGTGGGCACGCTCGGCACCGCGTACCACTGGACGCGCCGCCGCACCGGGGACGGCAACAAGTCCTGACCCGACCGCCGCCCGACCGGCGCGGAAGGGGGGACGCGCCGGTCGGGGAGACGGAACAGTTCACGCCCGGGGCATGAGCGCCAGGCGTACGAGCACCCGGCGTGCGAGCGCCCGACGTGCGAGTGAGGGGCGCATCGGTGCCGGGCCGGTGGTCAGACGCCGCGCCCCGCGTTCTCCGAGCGGCGGCGCATCCAGAACACTCCGCCGCCGACCAGGGCGACCGTCACGAGCGCCCCGCCGATCGCCATGTCGGTGGCGGTCGCCCCGGAGCTGGTGCTGCCGCCGAGACCACCGCGGACGCCGCCGTGGATGACGGTGAACGCGTCGGGCTTGGTGAGCATCTTCTTGGCACCGCCGCTGCCGCAGTGCACGGTGATGCTGTGGGCGCCGGGGCTCGCGTGGTGGTAGACCCGGGGGTTCGCGCTGGCGGTGCCGCCGTTCATGCCGTGCAGCGGCGTGTCGGGAAAGGCGTTCGACGTGACCTTGCTGCCCGGGGCCGAGCACGACGTGCCGTCGACCGTGACCGTCAGCTGTCCCCCGCGGGGGATCACGCTCGGCATGGCGACGATGTTGGACGGGTCGGCCCAGGCCGATGCCGTCGGGGCGGCGAGGCCGACGACGGCACCCGCGGTGACGGCGACCGCGAGGGCACGAGTGGTGCGCATACGAGAAGTACGCATGTGAATCCTCCGCGGAAAGCGCCCCGGGGTAACCGTTCCCCGGTCGATCGGCGAGAGCGCCTCCCAGACAGACCCTCAGTTGCCCTGCTCAGACCCGCATTTCGGCGATCGGCCGTCCTGGTGAGGCGACACGCCGAAGCGTGCGCACGCAAGCCGATATTGCCGCAGGTCACGGACCGTCAGAAATTTCCTGCCGCCCGCGACTCGGATGGCGCATGCCCGGTATGGGCGCCACCCGTTCGCTCCCGCTCTGTCGCCCGTCACGCGCGCCGCGCTTAGCGTTCTTGTACGCGCAACGGACGCGGTTCGAATGCCGCGTTGAGAGGGGATCAGAGAATGCCTTCGTCCCAGCCGGCCGATGAAGAGGAATCGCAGCGAAAGCGCGCGCCGTGGGGCGTGATGGCACTCGTTCTGCTGACCGGCCTCGCGCTGATCCGGAATGGCTCGGGGGAATTCGACGTGGGCCCGCCCCAGCCCGCGTCAGCCGCCGCGGCGGACCAGGCGCCCGACGGTGCGGGGAAGAACATCGCGCCACTGACGTTCTCCCCCGCCGAGCGTGTGGGGATCAAGGGCATCCAGGTGGAGGCGCCGGTCATGCCGGTCGGGCTGGACGAGGACGGCTGGGTGGACGCGCCTCCGGCGGAGGACCCGAACCTCGCGGGCTGGTTCACCGGAGCCGTGTCACCGGGCGAGAAGGGCACGTCCGTGATCGTCGGCCATGTCGACAACCAGCAGGGCCCCGCGGTCTTCTACGGCCTGGGTTCACTGAAAAAGGGAAATCGCGTCGAGGTCCTGCGCAGGGACCGCAAGACCGCGATTTTCGAGATCTATGGAATCGAAGTCTTCGAGAAGGACAATTTCCCGGGCAGCCGCGTCTACAGCGACAAGGGCGCTCCGGAACTCCGCGTCATCACCTGCGGCGGCGGATTCTCCAAGCGGTCCGGTTATGACGGGAACGTCGTCGCTTTCGCCCGCCTGGTGGATGTGCGCTGACGAACGACGCATGCGTCGGCGGAACACGGCAAACGCAGCCAAGGCAGTAGATGCAAAGGCAGTAGATGCAGCTGACGCGGCCGGCACAGCACCTGGCGGGCGAAATTCTTCCTACATTTCGTGGCGGCTCGGCACCGTGATCCGGTAACCCGAATCGAGCAGCTCCGGCAGATACGTCCGCAGCGCCGCGACGCTCTGGGAACGGTCGCCGCCCGCGTCATGCGAAAGGACCACCACTCCGGGCCCCGCACCGGCCCGTACGCGCCGGATGATCGTGCCCGTGCCCGGCTCGGTCCAGTCCAGGGTGTCCACGGTCCAGGCGAGCGGCTCCATGCCGAGGTCGGCGCCCAGTTGGAAGGCGTTGCGGTTCCAGGCGCCGTAGGGGGCGCGGAACCAGGCGGGGGGTTCGCCCACGACTTCCTCCACGACGTCGCAGGTGCGCTCGATCTCCTCGCGCATCGCGCTCCGGCTCATCTTCGGAAGGAGCGGGTGCGTCCAGGTGTGGTTGCCGATCAGATGCCCGTCGTCGGCCATCTGGCGCAGCAGGTCCTTGTTGTCGACGGCCATCTCACCGCAGACGAAGAACGTCGCGCGGACGTCGTAGCGGCGCAGGGTGCTCAGGATGCCCGGCGTGTAGCGCGGGTCGGGGCCGTCGTCGAACGTCAGGAACATGCTGCGGCCCTGCCCGTCCATGCGCAGGATCGGCGCCTTGCGGACGCGGGGCAGGGCGCGCGCGGCGCGTGGCGGGCCGTTGCCCGCCATGGGTTGGAGGCGGTACGCGGAGGGCTTGAGGGCGCGCGCGGCGGGCGGGCCGCCGGCCGCCGAACCGCCGGAGGCCGTGGGTTTTGGAGCCGCCGTACGCTCCGTGCCCGCGCATCCGGCGGTCGCGACCAGACCGAAGACAGCGGCGCCGCGCAGAAGCGCGCGACGCCCTGGAGTCATGTGATCCTTTTTCATTACTAATCCGTCGCATGGCGGAAGGCGGACACCGGACAGCAACACCACGGCGGGCAACGAAAGCACCCGATGGGACCAGCGGGGCCAAGGGGGGATCAGCGGCGCCGTACGAGCGGGCGGGGGCACGGTGACGCCCTTGTCCCGGGCCCCTGGGCGCCGTCAACAGGAACAGCGCTCTCCGTTAACCTCTCGGCTGTGACTGAAGACCACTCCCCCCAGTTCGAACGCGGCACCGACGGCCCGAAGGTGATCGTCGTCGGGGTCGACGGATCGGACTCCTCGCTGCGGGCCGCCGCCTATGCCGGAGGCCTCGCGCGACGGCAGCGCGCCCTGCTCGCCGTCGTCTACATCCAGCCGGTGATGGCCGCGGGCGCCGCACTCGGCGCACCGGTGGCCGAGACGACCGACGAGATCGCCGAGGGCCTGATCGCCGAGATCAGGGAGTCGGCCGAGCGGGTGAAGGACATATTCGACGTGCGCTGGGAGTTCCACACCTTCCGCGGCGACCCCTACAGCGGTCTGGTCACCGCGGCGGACGACCTCAAGGCCGACGCCGTGATCGTCGGGGCCTCCGAGCAGGCGGGCCACCGGATCGTCGGCTCGGTCGCGGTACGCCTCGTCAAGGCGGGGCGCTGGCCCGTCACCGTGGTGCCGTAACCCCCGGCCCCCAGACTGCTGAACCCTCACCCATATGAGGGGTGTGGCGTCTTCCGTCCCGCACGCGCCTGCGCCATCATGATCCGCCATCAGCCGACTGCCGTCCGCGAAAAGGTGGAGCTCATGGCGGGACTCCGGATGGGGCATGGCGTGCTGCGCCGCAAGCCCATCGAACACATCGACGAGACCGAAGAAGGAGCGGGTGGCGGACTCTCCCGCTCGCTCGGCCTCTGGCAGCTCACCGCGATCGGCGTCGGCGGCATCATCGGCGCCGGCATCTTCACCCTCGCCGGGACGGTGGCCAACGGCACGGCCGGGCCCGCCGTCCTCATCTCCTTCCTCATCGCCGGTGTCGCCAGCGCGGCGGCGGCCTTCTCGTACGCCGAGTTCGCGGGCCTGATCCCGAAGGCGGGATCGGCGTACACCTACGGCTATGTGGTGCTCGGCGAGCTCACGGGCTGGTTCATCGGCTGGGACCTGCTCCTGGAGTACACGGCGATCGTGGCGGTGGTCGCGATCGGCATCTCCGGCTACTTCAACTTCCTGCTCGAGGACATGGGCGCCTCGTTGCCCACCTGGATGCTGGGCGCGCCCGGCACGGGCGACGGCCACAAGGTGGACCTGTTCGCCGCGGTGCTGTGCCTGCTCATCGCCTATCTGCTGACGCTCGGCATCAAGAACGCAGCGCGTTTCGAGATGGTCGTGGTCGTCCTCAAGGTCCTCGTCGTCCTCGTGGTGATCGCGGTCGGGTTCTTCCACATCAACACGGGCAACTACAAGCCGTTCTTCCCCTTCGGCGTCAGCGGCGCGTTCACGGGCGCGGCCACCGTCTTCTTCGCCGTCTTCGGTTACGACGCCATGAGCACCGCGGCGGAGGAGTCCAAGGACGCCCAGCGCCACATGCCGAAGGCGATCCTCTACTCCCTGGCGATCTCGATGGTCCTGTACGTCCTGGCCTGTCTCGTCCTGACGGGCATGCAGAGCTACAAGGACATCGACCCGGAGAGCGGGTTCTCCACCGCCTTCAAGTCCGTGGGCCTGGGCGGTCTCGCCGACGTCATCGCGGTCGGCGCGATCATCGGCATCCTCACCGTGATGTTCACCTTCATGCTCGGCGTCACCCGCGTCTGGTTCAGCATGTCGCGCGACGGGCTGCTGCCGAAGTGGTTCGCCAAGACGCACAAGACCCGCCACGTGCCGACGCGGGTGACCTGGATCGTCGGGTTCGCCTCGGCCGCCATCGCCGGGTTCCTGCCGATCGGCGAGGCGGCCGAACTGACCAACATCGGCATCCTGCTGGCCTTCGTCGTGGTGTGCGTCGCGGTGATCGTGCTGCGCTACAAGCAGCCCGATCTGCCGCGTACGTTCCGCTGCCCCGGAATGCCGGTGGTGCCCGCGATCGGGGTCGTCTTCTCCATCTGGCTGATCACGTTCCTCCAGTGGCAGACGTGGGCGCGGTTCGCGGTGTGGTTCGCGGTCGGCCTCATCGTGTACTTCGCCTACTCGTACCGGAAGTCGGAACTCGCCAAGACCGACCGCGTTCCCTAGGCTTGTGTAACATCCTCACCCGATGGCCAGTCATTACTCGGAGGAGTGTCCGGATGTGGGAGCTCGCGCGCTCATGGGTCGACGGGTGGACCGTCTCGCGGAGTGTGCCGAAACCGGTGGACGAGCCGTGGGGGCTGAGCATCCAGGTCGGGCAGCGGGCCCAGATGGTCCGTCACGTCCTGCTCGACGCCGATGCCGAGACCGCCCGCGGGCTCATCGACTCGGTCACCGGACCGGCCACCTACGTCAAGGCCTTTCTGGCACCGGACCTCATGATGCCGTGGTTCTCGCCCGAGTGGGCGCCGACGGATCCCGGCTTCCTGATGGCGGTCGACCTGCGTCCGTCCGCCGTGCGCGCGCCACGGGGTTACACGGCCACGACCGAGACCACCGGCGGCGTCATCGACGTGCGGGTACTGGCCGCCGACGGGGAACTCGCCGCGCGGGGTCAGGTCGGTCTGACGGGCGCGGCGGGCGTCTTCGACCAGATCGTCACCGAAGAGGCGCACCGGCGCCTCGGTCTCGGCACGGTCGTGATGGGCGCACTCACCCAAGCGGCCATCGAGAGCGGCGCGACCACCGGCCTCCTGGGCGCGACCGTGCAGGGCAGGGCGCTCTACGAAACGCTCGACTGGAAGGTCCTCGCACCACTGACCGGCTTCATCCACAAGCCCGTGGCCGCTGTGGCGCGTCCTTAGACCAACTCCGCCTGCCGGAGGCGGAGATGACGGGGTGGTGGGCCACCGATGCGCCGCCGGTCCGGACCGGACGTGACGATGGCCTCGCCACCGGCAATCGAGGACTTCCAGCCGGAGCAGAAGCTCGCCGCGGGTGAGGCGATACAGGTGGAGCCGGGGCGTGGGTGGCTGCTGCGGCTCGGGTGAGATGCCGCCGGAGCCGTGAACGTTCAGGGCTCCGGCGAGGGTTCACCGAACGGCCGCTCCCGCTACTTGCCCATCAAGAGGCCCGCCTTCCCCGCACCCCGGCTCAGGACGATGCCGCGGATGCGGTCGCGGATGGCCGCGACGTCCGCGCCGCCCTCCAGCGCCTCGTTCAGGTTGGTCACGCGCCCCGTGGTCGTGTTGAACCACTGGGGGATGAACTCGGCCTTCTTGACCTCCCAGCGGCCGCCGGAGGCCGCGGGCGGGAAGAACGTGAAGCGGCCGAGGGTGCCCTGGTTGCCCCGCGGGTCGTTCGCGCCCTCGTGGTTGATCATGTCGCCGGCGATCTGGTCGCCCATGCCGTACAGGACCCAGGTCCCGTTGACCTTCTCGTAGGCCTGCGGGACATGCGCGTGGGTGCCCAGGATCAGGTCGATGTCCGGGCGGCCGCCGGTGCTCGACGCCGTGAGCTGTCTGCCGAGGCTCAGCTGGCGGTCGTCGGGGGCGTCCTGCCACTCCGTGCCCCAGTGCACCGAGACGACGACCACGTCCGCGCCCGCCTTCCGCGCGGCCCGCGCGTCCGCGACGATCCGCTCGCGCTCCATGAGGTTGACCGTCCAGGGCTTGCCCGGGGGCATCGGGGCGTCGTTCGTGCCGTACGTGTACGCGAGCTGAGCCACCTTCGCGCCGCCCGCCCGCAGCCAGGCGGGCGATCTGCCCTCGTCGGCCGTACGGCCCGATCCCGCGTGCTTGACGCCTGCCTTGTCGAGTGCGGCGAGGGTCCGGCTCACCCCCGCCGCGCCGTCGTCGAGCGTGTGGTTGGAGGCGGTGGAGCAGGCGTCGTAGCCGGTGGCCGCCAAAGCCTGGGCGATCTGGGGCGGGGACTTGAAGCTGGGGTAGCCGGTGTAGTCGCCCTTCTCGCCGTAGATCGTCTCCATGTGACAGATCGCCAGATCCGCCTTGGAGACGACGGGTTTGACGCCCTTGAGCATCGGCACGAAGTCGTAGCCGTGACCGCCCGCGTCGGCGCTGGCCCTGTCGATGATCGAGGAGTGCGGGAGCACGTCCCCGGAGGCGACGAGCGTGAAGGCGCGCGGGGCGTCCTGGGCGCCACCGGCCGCCGACGGGGCGGGGTGCGGAGCGTCGCGATTTCCGCCTTGGGCGCCTTCCCGCTGTCTTTCGCCGCGGTGCTCCGTATTCCGCTCCTGTGCGGGCTCCGTATTCGCCGTGCAGGCGGCGGTCCCGGCGAGAGTGGCTCCGATCATTGCCGCGGCCAGAAGGGCTGTTCCCTGGGGTGTGCGCTGCGTCATCGACCATGCTCCGTGAATGGGGGATATTCGGCGAAACGAATCCACATTCGGACACAATGCCGAGTCAAGCAGCAATGCCGTCATAGTCCCCGAAACGGACTTAAATCATCCGGCCATGTGACACGAAGAACAGAGGGGCTCCCACCTGCGACGAAACCGAGGGCTGAGTCAAGCCTCCGTAAAGCGCCTTGCTCGGAGGCCCCTTCGGGTAATCGGCTGTCCTCATCCGTGTTCCGGATTGGGGGCCAGAGGCCGGCGAGCGCACGGATCGGAGGAAGGCGAGACGGGATGCTGCACGAGAGCCGAGGAAACACGGAGGGCCCGAGTGATGGCGAACTGGCCGTGCCGATGGCGTGGTTGTACGCCGAGTACATCGCGGACGAATTGCTGCGTACCGGCGATTTGATGCCGCCGACATCTTTCGAATACCGCGCGGGGCGTGATGCTCTGGCCCTGACTATTTTCCTCTCCGACACGAATGGCGAGCTGTCGGGCATCCGTGTGGTCTCCCAGCTGGAGACCTGGCTGTCCCTGACGGCGTACGACCAGCCGTGGCTCGACTGGGTCGGCGAGCGGATGGCCCTGCTCACGGCGGACGCTGTCGCCTCCGGCGAACCCGCCCCCGATCTGCAACTGGCCGACCTGGCATGGCGATGGCTGGAGGAGACGGAGCTGCTCGCGCCTGATCTGGACGCGGTGCCGGGCGGCGGGTCGCCGTGCGGTGAGGACGACGGACCCAAGGTGTGGACGGCGGCCTGGCGCCTGGGGCTGCCGCTCGGGCACCTGGCGATCCATCTGTTCTGACGCCCCGGCGGAGACGTCATGACACCGCAGCGGAGTGGCCCCGGCACCCCGTGCGAGTGTTCGCGTCCCGCCTCTTGAGTGATTCGGCGGTCCGCTGCGTACGGGAGGACAGGAAGCACCCCCTGTCCGACTCGTCACGCAAGGAACACCATGAGGCCCCTTGAGCGGCACCGCGACGCCGGCGCCTATGCGCTCGGCGTCCTCGACGCGGCCGACACCTTCCGCTTCGACGACCACCTCATGGACTGTCCCGAGTGCCGGGTCCTGCTGGCCGAACTCGGCCCGACAGCACAGCAGTTGGCCGCCTACGAGCGGGTCACGCCGCCGCACGTCGAGCCGCTCACCGTACCCGGCCCCGGTCTCGGCGAGCGACTGCTCGCCGAGGTCCTGCGGCTGCGCAGGGCCGGGCGCCGACGGTGGCTGTGCGCGGTCGCGGCAAGCGTCGTCCTGGCGCTCGCGGCTCCCGTGGCCGCGGTGCTGCGGACCGACGGGCCCGGCCCGCAGCAGATCGCCGCCCGCGACGGCCGCACCGGAGTCTCGGCGACCCTGACCGCGCGGGGCCGCGACTGGGGCACGGACATCGGGCTCCGGGTCCGCGACCCCGAGGGCCCTCACGTCTGCGAGCTCGTCGCCGTCGGCACCGACGGCTCCGAGCAGACCGTGACCACGTGGAGGGCGCCCGCGGGCGGGCCGTCCGAAGAACTGGCGACACAAGGGGGCGCGGCCCTGGCCCGCGAGGACATCGCCCGCTACGAGGTGCGCACCACCGGCGGCCAGCGCCTGCTGACGTTACGGAGCCCCTGAACTCGCCCGCGTACAGTGCTACTTCAGCAAGCGGGACATCCTCCGGTCCGCCAGCAGCTTCCCGCCCGTCTGGCAGGTGGGGCAGTACTGCAGCGAGGAGTCGCTGAAGGAGACCTCACGGATGGTGTCGCCGCACACGGGGCACGTCTCACCGGCCCGGCCGTGCACGCGCAGGCCGCTCTTCTTCTCCGCCTTGAGGCGGCCCGCCGCGACTCCGTGCGAGCGCTCCACCGCTTCGGCCAGCGTGCTGCGCAGCGCCACGTACAGCCCGTGGACCTCGTCCTTCGTGAGGCTGGAGGTGAGCTTGAACGGAGACATGCGGGCCGCGTGGAGGATCTCGTCGCTGTACGCGTTCCCGACGCCCGCGAGCAGGGTCTGGTCCCGCAGCGCGCCCTTGATCTGCCGGCGTTCGCCCGCCAGGAGCCCGGCGAAACGGTCCTCGTCGAAGTCCGGGGCCAGCGGGTCGGGGCCCAGGCGGGCGATGCCGGGGATCGCCGCCGGGTCCTCGGTCACGTACACCGCGAGGCGCTTTTGCGTGCCCGCCTCCGTCAGGTCGAAGCCCTCCCCCGTCTCCAGGGCGACCCGCAGCGCGAGAGGGCCCTTGCCGGGGCGTGGCGTGCCGTCGGGGAGGCGGTCCTTCCAGTGCAGCCAGCCCGCGCGGGCCAGGTGGGTGACCAGATGCAGGCCGTCCGCGTCCAGGTCCAGGAACTTGCCGTGGCGCGCCACGGCCGAGACGGTGCGCCCTTCCAGGGCGGTGAGCGGCGGGTCGTACGTCTTGAGGACACTGATCGCCACGGGCAGCACCCGCACGATCTCGTGGCCGACGAGGTGGTCGGTGAGGAAGGCGCGCAGCGCCTCGACCTCGGGAAGCTCCGGCATCCGCTCACTCCTGTCCCAGTTCCGGTTCCGACATCGCCATCCGCCCGCCCCTAACCCTCGGTTTCCCGGGCGGGCACGATGAACTCGCACCACACGCACTTGCCGGTGCCTCGCGACTCGACACCCCACGCGTCCGCGAGCATGTCCACGAGCAGCAACCCCCGCCCCGATACCCCCGACTCCCCCGCCTCCCGGCGGCGCGGCAGTGCGCTGGAGGAGTCCTCGACCTCGACGCGCAGCCGCCGTTCACTGCCGCTGACCACCCGCAGGGTCACGATCGCCGCGCCGTCGGTGTGCATCAGCGCGTTGGTGATCAGCTCGTCCGCCACCAGCTCGATCTCGTCGGCGCCGTCCCCGGCGCCCCAGGCGCGCACCGCGGACCGGATCATGTGCCGGGCCTCGGCCAGCGCCTCGGGGTCGCCGGGGCCCACGTGCTGCTGGAGGCGGCCGCCGGACCGGGGGGTGTCGACCGTGCGGCGGCGCAGGAGAAGCAGCGCCGCGTCGTCCTCGCCGCCCCGCTCGTCCACGGTCTCGCAGAGCCGGTCCGCGAGATGCTGGAGGTCGCGCGGCCCCGAGCAGGCCAGCTCGCCCAGCGCCCGCAGACCGTCGTCGAGGTCGGCGCCCGGCTCCTCGATGAGGCCGTCCGTGAAGAGCAACAGGGCCTGCTCCGCTTCGAGTTCGAAGGTGGTGACCGGGTATTCGAGACGCCCGAACTCGGCCGAGAGCCCCAGCGGCAGACCTCCCTCGACCGGCACCCTGTGGCAGGTGCCGTCGGTCCGCTGGAGGAGCGGGTCGATGTGTCCTGCCCGCACCAGCTGGACCACGCCCGAGGTCAGGTCGGCCTCCGCGTAGAGGCAGGTGGCGAAGCGTTCGGTGTCCAGCTCGTGCAGGAAGCCGGAGGCGCGGGCCATGACGGTGGCGGGCGGGTGCCCCTCGGCGGCGTAGGCGCGCAGCACGATGCGCAGCTGGCCCATCACGGCGGCCGCGTGGGTGTCATGGCCCTGTACGTCGCCGATGACCGCCCCGACCCTGCCGCCGGGCAGCGGGATCACGTCGTACCAGTCACCGCCGATGTCCCGGCCGAGCGCCGCCGAGCGGTAGCGGACGGCGACGTCGGCGCCGGGCACGCCGGGGATGGTGCGCGGCAGCATCGCCTGCTGAAGTCCCTGGGCGAGGTCCTTCTCCTGCTCGTAGAACATGGCGCGCTGGAGGCTCTGGGCGATGCCGCTGCCGAGGGCGACCAGGACGTTGCGTTCCTCCTCGGTGAAGCCGGTCTTGTCCTGGTAGAGCAGGCCGAGCACGCCGATCGCCTTGCCCTGCGCGATGAGCGGCAGATACGCGGCCGATGTGATGCCCAGCTCGTCTATGTGCGGCCACAGGTCCGGGTACGAGGCGGCGAACTCCGCCGCCGTCTCGATGAAGCGCGGCGAGAGCGTGCGCACGGCGTCGCTCATCGGATACCGCTCGTCGATCCGCGTGAACTTGGTGCCCGGCACGAAGCTGCCCACGGGCCCCTCCGCGACCAGCCGGATCCGCCCGGCCTCGACCAGGCCCATGACCAGGTTCGACGCGCCCAGGTGCGCGAGGCCGTGGGTGTCCTTGAGCACGTCGATGACGTCCCGGACGGTACGGGCGTGCGCGAGGGCGGCCGTGGTGCCCTGCACGATGCTCGTGCGGCGGCGGCGGTCCTCCTCCTCGTCGGCGCGCTGATGCCGGGCCGTGCTGTCGCCCAGCTCCTGCGTGGCGTCGCGGACGATGCCGACGATGCGGTGCGGCTTACCCGTCCCGTCACGGTGGATGAACCCTTGGGTATGGGTCCAGCGCAGCCCGCCTTCGCGCAGCCGGATGCGGAAGTAGATGCCGTAGGTGCGGCTGCCGTCCTTGAGGGCGTGCGAGACATAGGCGTCCAGGCGGTGTGCCTCGTCCGGCGGCACGCGCATGCCCAGGCTCGTGGGGTGGCCGTCGTACTCGTCGGGCCGCACGTCGAAGACCTCGTGGCCCGCGGCGTCGAGATGCATCAGGCCGCTGTCGAGGTCCCAGTCGAAGCAGCCTGTGTGGTTGGCCGCCAGGATCGACCGGGGATCGGCTGGCCAGTCGTCCGGCAGTGGCGTGGGCGTCATGACACTTCATGATTCTTCGCTGTCCGGACCGAGTGCGCACGCTCAGCCGCCAGGCGTGGGGGTCGGACAGCCCGGCGGGATCGCGGACGGGGTGCCGGTGGGAGGCTCCGTGCCCGTGGTGGGCGGGAGCGTGGGGCAGTCCGTGGAGGTGCCGCCCCGGTCACTGGGCGAGTCGCTGTCACTGGGGGTGTCACTGTCGCTGGGCGAGTCGCTGTCGCCGGGCGTTTCGCTGTCACTCGGGCTGTCGCCGTCACTGGGCGTATCGCTGTCGCTCGGGCTGTCGCTGTCGCTGGGCGAGTCGCTGTCACTGGGGGTGTCGCTGTCGCTCGGCGAGTCGCTGTCATCCGGGTCGGTCGGGGTCGGCGTAGTGGGGGTGGGCGTCGGGGTCGGGTGCGGCGGCGGCACGGTGTGGTCGTGGCCGCCGTCCTCGTCGCCGGTCTTCCGCTCGATCCAGGTGTTGTCGACGACGTTCACGATGGTGATGTTCACGATGACCTTCGGCGCCGGGGTCACCACCACGACCTGTGAGGGGCGGTACCCGGACCACTGCTCGCCCTGGTGGCTCGGGGTGCCCTTGAGCGCGACCGGCGGCTTCAGCGGGTTCCCGCAGGCGCACCGCACGCGGGGCAGCCCCCGGTTGTCTACGAGGACGGCGGTGCCCGTCTGCAGCACGGACTGGAAGCTGGTGGCACCGCCGTCGCGGTAGCCGTGGTTGGTCACGCGGGTGTCGGCCCGCAGCACGACCGGCGTCAGACCGCGCAGGAAGCTCGGGATGTCCGCCTGGGAGATGCCCGACGCCTGGGCGAAGGCGCGGCTCTTGCCCTGGTCGGCGGTGAGGAAGCGGACCTGGGCGCCGACGTCACAGCTGCCCAGGGAGTGCGTGCCGCCGTACAGACCGGGTGTGCCGCCCGAGAGGGAGCGCACGCCCTGGGCCGTCGGTGAGGAGGTACTCGTCGGTGACGGCTGCGGCGAACGGGTGACGGACGAGGGGGTGGCGGGCGAGGGGGTCGCCGTGGACGTCGCGGTGGAATCGGTGAACGGATCGGGGCCCTGGGCGGCGACCGGCTGCATGAACAGCTCGCCGCCGTCGTCGGCGGACTTCTTCTCGCCTCCGCCCGAGCATCCCGCAAGGGCCAGGGCCGCGGATATCGCGAAGACCGTCGCGTAGCTCCTGATGGGCCTCGTGGGCTTGGTGGGCTTGCTGGGCCTGGTGGGCACACTCACCGTGCTCTCCCGCCTGTTATCGGGCACTTTGCCCCATTCTCTGAAGCAGTCGGAGGTGGTGCGCAAGCCGAGGAGGGGCGCCGGGCCGGTCAGGGCGCAAGATGGCCTTGTGGAGTGGTTCACAGCGGATCAGTACTGGCTCGGCCGTCTCGTCTTCCAGCGGGCTCTCGCCGCGCTCTACCTCGTCGCGTTCCTGGGCGCGGCCCTGCAGTTCCGTGCGCTGCTCGGCGAGCGCGGCATGCTGCCGGTGCCGCGCTACGTCGAGCGCGTGCCCTTCCGCAAGGCGCCGAGCCTCTTCCAGCTGCACTACTCGGACCGCTTCTTCGCCCTCGTCGCCTGGCTGGGCTGCGCCTGCGCCCTCGCGCTGCTCGCGGGCGCCGACGGTCTGCTCCCGCTGTGGGGCGGCATGCTGCTCTGGCTCGTGCCGTGGGTCCTGTACCTCTCGATCGTCAACGTGGGACAGACCTGGTACGGCTTCGGCTGGGAGTCGCTGCTCCTGGAGGTGGGCTTCCTCGCCGTGTTCCTCGGCAACGACGAGACGGCGCCGCCGGTGCTGATCCTCTTCCTTCTGCGCTGGGTGCTGTTCCGCGTGGAGTTCGGGGCCGGGTTGATCAAGATGCGCGGCGACGCGTGCTGGCGCAAGCTCACCTGCCTGTACTTCCATCACGAGACGCAGCCGATGCCGGGACCGCTGAGCTGGTTCTTCCACCATCTGCCGAAGCCGGTCCACCGGATGGAGGTGGCGGCGAACCACTTCACCCAACTCGTCGTGCCCGTGCTGCTGTTCACGCCGCAGCCGGTCGCGACGGCAGCGGCCTGTCTGATGATCGCCACCCAGCTGTGGCTGGTCCTCTCGGGCAACTTCTCCTGGCTGAACTGGCTGACGATCGTGCTCGCCGTGTCCGTCGTCGACTTCGGCGGCGCGGGCGCTCCGTCGACGTCGCCCGCTCCCCCGCTCTGGTACGAGGTGGTCGTCATCGCGGCGACGGCCCTGATCCTGGGCCTGAGCTACCGGCCGGCGCGCAATTTGTTCTCGCGCCGGCAGATCATGAACTTCTCCTTCGACCCGCTCCATCTCGTCAACACGTACGGCGCGTTCGGCAGCGTCAGCCGCGTCCGCCAAGAGGTGGTCATCGAGGGCACGGCGGACACCACACCCCGCCAGGAGTCGGAGTGGCGGGAGTACGGGTTCAAGGGCAAGCCGGGTGATGTACGCCGCTGGCCCCGGCAGTTCGCGCCGTACCATCTGCGGCTCGACTGGATGATGTGGTTCGCCGCGCTCTCCCCCGCCTACGCGCGCTCATGGTTCGGCTCGCTGGTGGAGCGGCTCCTGGACGGCGACCGGGACACGCTGCGGCTGCTGCGCCATGTCCCCTTCCCGCCGGACGAGCCGCCCGCGTACATCCGCGCCCGCCTCTACCGCTACCGCTACACGACCTGGCGCGAACTGCGGGAGACGGGCGCCTGCTGGGAGCGGACGTACGTGCGGGAGTTCCTGCCCCCGACGCGGGTGTCGTCGCCGCGGTGAGGCTTCGGTGAGTCAGAGGCCGTAGACGCGGGTGGCGGTTCCGGCGAAGAGTTCGGAGCGCTCACTGCCGGTGAGCGTGTCGGTCAACTTCCGCGCTGTGTCGACGACTTCCGCGTACGTGGCGGCCAGGGTGCAGACCGGCCAGTCCGAGCCGAACATCAGGCGGGCGGGACCGAAGGCGTCCAGGACGGTGTCCGCGTACGGGCGCAGGTCGTCCACCGTCCAGGTCTTCGGGTCGGCTTCGGTCACCAGGCCGGAGAGTTTGCAGACGGTGTTGGGGAGCGCGGCGAGTGAGCGGACGGCCGTGGCCCAGGGTTCGAGCGCGCCGGAGGCGACGGGCGGCTTCCCCAAGTGGTCCAGGACGAAGGTGAGTTCGGGGTGCTCCCGCGCCGTAACGACGCAGGCCGGGAGTTGGTGGGGCAGGACCACGAGGTCGTAGGCGAGGCCCGCCGCGCCGACCGCGGCAAGACCCCGGCGCACGTCGGGCCGCAGCAGCCACTGCGGGTCGGGCTCGCCCTGGACCTGGTGCCGGATGCCCACGAGGTGGTGCCCGCCCGGGAGTTCACGCAGTTCAGCGAGGGTGTCACCGATGGCCGGGCGGGTGAGGTCGGTCCACCCGACGACACCCGCCACCAGGTCGCTGTCGGCGGCCAGGGCGAGGAACTCGGGGGTTTCCTCGGCGACGGTGACCGTCTGCACGAGCACGGTCGCGGTGACGCCCGCGGCGCGGGCCTCGGGCAGGAGGTCGGTGAGGGAGAAGTTCCGGCGGATCGGGGCGAGCGCGTCGCCGGTGATCCATTCCTGGTCGCGTACGGAGAGGTCCCATACGTGGTGGTGGGCGTCGACGAGGCCGGGCGTCACGGCACGTTCCGCCGTCACGGCAGGCTCCGTCGTCACGGCACGTTCCGTCGCCATGGCAGCTCCCATACGACGGGCAGGCCCGCGTCCGCGCCCTCGGCCGAGTAGTCGTGGACGACGTCGAGCAGCTCGGCCATGCGCGCCTGCCAGGCGATGTTGACCGGCAGCTTGTCCAGCTCGGCGAGCATGCGGGCGTAGTCCTCGCACTCCAGGACGTGGAAGAGGTCGGTACCGCTGCGCCAGATCGTCCAGGAGGTGGCGCCCGCCGCGCGGATGGCGGCGACCAGTTCGGCGGGCACCTCGCGATGTGCGGCGTCGTACTCGGCGACACGGTCGGCGCGGACCTTGGTGTGCAGGGCGATTCTCACGCGGGGGCCTCTCCGGGGACGGGTACGTGGGCGGGCAGCAGTTCCTCGGCGCGGGCTTCCTTCCAGAAGTCGTCGGGCACGTCGGACGCGAACTGCCGCGCCGCGTCCCGGACTTCGTGGGGGGAGCGGGCGCCGACGAGGACGGTGGTCACCGCCGGGTGGGCCAGGGGGAAGGCCAGGGCTGCCGCGCGGAGTGTGGTGCCGTGCCGCTCCGCGATCGTCCGCAGGCGGCGGGCGCGGTCCACGAGAACCTGCGGCGCGGTCGTGTAGTCGTACGTCGCGCCGGGCCTGGGGTCGGCGAGCAGGCCCGAGTTGAACACGCCGCCGATCACGACCGCCTTGCCGTGCTCGTGCGCGGCCGGGAGCAGTTCGGTCAGGGCGCTCTGGTCCAGGAGCGTGTAGCGGCCCGCGCACAGCACGGCGTCGACGTCCGTGTCTCTGATGAAGCGGGTAAGCATCTCCGTCTGGTTCATGCCCGCACCGATCGCGCCCACGACGCCTTCGGAGCGCAGCCGCTCCAGGGCCGGATATCCCTCGCGGAAGGCCTGCTCGGCGTGGTCGTCCGGGTCGTGGAGGTAGACGATGTCGACGCGGTCGGTGCCGAGGCGGGTGAGGCTCGCCTCCAGGGAGCGGCGGATGCCGTCCGCGCTGAAGTCCCAGACCCGGCGGTGTGTGGCCGGGACGGCGAAGCCATGGGCGAGGTCGTCACCGACGGGCCTTTCCACCGCTTCGAGGAGGCGACCCGCCTTGGTCGAGAGCGTGTACGCCTCCCGGGCGTGTGCCCGCAGTGCCTGCCCGAGCCTGCGCTCGGACAGGCCGATGCCGTAGTGCGGGGCGGTGTCGAAGTAGCGGATGCCCGCCTCCCAGGCGGCGTCGATCGCGGCGGCGGCCTCCTCGTCGGTGACCGGCGTGTAGAGGTTGCCGAGGCCGGCGGCGCCGAAGGACAGCTCGGTCACCTCGACGCCGCCGGGTCCGATGGCGCGCCGGGCCATGCCGCTCACTGGCCCACCGGCCGCAGCCGCAGGCCCTGCATGCCGCCGTCGACGGCGAGCGCGGTGCCGGTGGTCGCGCCGGACAGGGGGCTCGCCAAGTAGGCGATGGCGCCCGCGACTTCGTCCGCCGAGACGAGGCGCCCGGTGGGCTGGCGGGCCGCGAGGGCGGCACGCTCGGCCGCCGGGTCGGGCGCGGCGTCCAGGAGGCGGCCGACCCACGGGGTGTCCACGGTGCCGGGA
This sequence comes from Streptomyces sp. NPDC055099, assembly GCF_053607685.1. Classification (NCBI taxonomy): domain Bacteria; kingdom Bacillati; phylum Actinomycetota; class Actinomycetes; order Kitasatosporales; family Streptomycetaceae; genus Streptomyces; species Streptomyces sp. NPDC055099. Next base: position 559,556 of record NZ_JBSGUA010000004.1, read on the forward strand.
TTGACGCAGTTGACGCGCACCCCTTCGCGTACGTGATCGGCGGCCATCGCGAGCGTCAGGGAGAGCACCGCGCCCTTGGACGCCGAGTAGAGGGCGCGCTGCGGCAGACCGGCCGTGGCGGCGATCGAGCAGGTGTTGACGATCACCGCGTGGGTGGAGACGCGCAGGTGCGGCAGGGCGGCGCGGGTGGTGCGTACGATCCCGAGGACGTTCACGTCGAGCACCTTGTGCCACTGGTCGTCGTCGTTGTCCTCGACGGTGCCCTGCGCGCCGATGCCCGCGTTGTTGATCAGTACGTCGAGTCCGCCGAGCTCCTCCGCGGCGGCGGCCACGGCTTCGCGTACCGAGGCGTCGTCGGAGACGTCGGCGCGGTGGCCGGTGAGCGGCTTCTCCACGCTGCCGGGGTCCAGGTCGAGCACGGCGACCCGGGCGCCGCGCACGGCGAGCAGTTGGGCGGTGGCCCGTCCGATCCCGGAGGCTCCCCCGGTGACCAGGGCCTTGAGCCCCTCGAAGTCCTGGGCGTCGGTCATGCGGCTGCTCCTTTGCCCTGAGCGAGGTCGGCGGCCCAGAAGGCGCCGTCCGGATAGATGAATTCGGCGAGCGACTCGGCCCGCATGGTGGCCGAGAACCCCGGCGCGGTGGGCGCCATGTAATGACCCTCGCGCACCACGACCGGGTCGATGAAGTGGTCGTGGAGGTGGTCGACGTACTCGATGACGCGGTTCTCGGTGGTCCCCGCGAGCGCCACGAAGTCGAACATCGAGAGGTGCTGGACGAGTTCGCACAGGCCGACGCCACCGGCGTGCGGGCACACCGGGACGCCGAACTTGGCGGCGAGGAGCAGGATCGCGAGGTTCTCGTTGACTCCGCCGACGCGGGCCGCGTCGATCTGCAGCACGTCGATCGCTCCCGCCTGGAGGAGCTGTTTGAAGATGATGCGGTTCTGCACGTGCTCGCCGGTGGCGACCTTGACCGGGGCGACCGCCTTCCGGATCGCGGCGTGGCCGAGGACGTCGTCGGGGCTGGTGGGCTCCTCCACCCAGTACGGGTCGAATTCCGCGAGGGCGCGCGTCCACTCGACGGCCTCGCCGACGTTCCAGCGCTGGTTGGCGTCGATCGCCATGCGGATGCCGGGCCCGATCGCCTCGCGTGCGGTACGGCAGCGGCGTACGTCGTCCGCCAGGTCCGCCCCGACCTTCAGCTTGATCTGCGTGAAGCCGTCGGCGACGGCCTGCCGGGCGAGGCGGGTCAGCTTCTCGTCGCTGTAGCCGAGCCAGCCGGGCGACGTCGTGTAGCCGGGAAAGCCGCGCTCCCGCAGCAGGGCCGCACGCTCGGCGGCCCCGTGGCGGCCCGACCTGAGCATGTCCAGTGCCTCTTGCGGGGTGAGGGCGTCGGCGATGTAGCGGAAGTCGATCTGGGAGACGAGCCACTGGGGCTCGGCGTCCGCCAGGAACCGCCACAGCGGCTTGCGCGCACGCTTGGCCGCCAGATCCCACAGCGCGTTGACCACGGCGCCGATGGCCATGTGCATCACGCCCTTCTCGGGCCCGAGCCAACGCAGTTGACTGTCTCCGACCAGGTCGCGGTTCAACGTCCCCGGGTCGGCGCAGAGTTCTTCGACGGACCGGCCGAGCACGTGATGACGCAGCGACTCGATCGCGGCGACCTGGACGTCGTTGCCGCGCCCGATGGTGAAGGTGAAGCCGTGCCCCTCCAGACCGTCGTCCGCGTCGGTGCGAAGCACCACGTAGGCGGCGGAGTAGTCGGGGTCCGGGTTCATCGCGTCGGACCCGTCGAGCTCCCGCGAGGTCGGGAACCGTACGTCATAGGTGTCAACCGCGGTGATGCGGGCGGGAGTCGGGGACACAGGAGGCCTTTCCGGAAAGGGGCAAGGAGACGGGGAACCCGGAGCGGGGTCAGTCCTGTGCGCGGCCGGTGGTGACCCGCGCGATCATCAGGGCGACCAGGATGATTCCGCCGTAGATGGCCTGGATCCAGAAGGACGGCACCTGGGCGAGGGTGAGCAGGTTCTGTACGACGCCGAGCAGCAGGACGCCGGTGAGGGCGCCGAACATGGTGCCCTTGCCGCCGTCGAGGCTGATGCCGCCGATGACGGCGGCCGCGAACACGGTGAAGATCATGTTCTGGCCCTGGTTGGCGTTGATCGCGCCGACGTAGCCGGTCTGCATGAGTCCGCCGACGGCGGCGAGGACACCGGCGACGACGAACACGCCGAGCATCACGCGCTCGACGCGGATGCCCGCCGCGCGTGCCGCGTCGGCGTTGCCGCCGATCGCGTACAGGGCGCGCCCCACGCGGTGGTACTTGAGGACGAAGCCGGCCACGCCGAAGGAGATCGCGGCCAGCCACACCGAGAGCGGGATGGTCAGGAACGTCGAGGTGGCGAGGGTGTAGAAGGCGTCGGGCATGCCGAAGAGCGTCTTGCCCTCGGTCGCGCCGACCAGCAGCCCGCGCAGCACGATCAGCATGGCGAGGGTGACGATGAAGGCGTTGAGCTTGAGCTTCACGACGAGGATGCCGTTGAAGGCGCCGATGACCGCGCCGACGCCGAGGATCGCGAGCAGGGCCACCGCGGCGGGCATCTCGGTGCCGAATCCGGCCTGCGCGGCGGGCAGCACGAGCAGCGCGCCGACGGCGGGCGCGATGCCGACGACCGATTCGAGGGAGAGGTCGAACTTGCCGGTGATGAGGACGAGGGACTCGGCGAGCACGACCATCGCGAGGGCGGCGGAGGCGCCGAGGATCGAGATGAGGTTTCGCTCCGTCAGGAAGGAGTCGTTCACCAGGGCGCCGAGCAGTATGAGCAGCAACAGGGCTGGGACCAGCGCGAGTTCACGTGCGCGTCGGAGCAGCACGGACCGGGCCTGGGCGCGGGCGTTGTCGGTCTTGGCGGTCAGGTCGGGTGCGGTCGAGGCCGACGGGGCCTTCGTGTCAGCCACGGTCATTCACTCCTTCTCGTGCTCCTTCGGTTTCTTCCACGCCCTCGATCGACGCGATCAGGTCGTGGTCGGTGAAGCCCGCCGCATGCTCCGCGACGACCCGGCCGTGGAAGAGGACCAGGACGCGGTCGCAGCGTCGCAGGTCGTCCAGTTCGTCGGAGACGACGAGGACGGCGGTGCCGTCCTCGCGGGCGTTGTCCATCCGGGCGAGCAGGGACTCCTTGGACTTCACGTCCACGCCCGCGGTGGGGTTGATCAGGACGAGGAGGCGCGGGTCGGAGGCGAGGGCGCGCGCCATGACGACCTTCTGCGCATTGCCGCCGGAGAGGTCCGACACGGGCTGGTCGGGTCCCTCGGCGTGGATGTCGAGGCGGTCGATGAGCTCCTCGGCGAAGCCGCGCTTGCGCTCGGTGCCCACGAAGCCGTACTTGCCGAGCCGGTCGAGCACGGTCATCGTGGCGTTGTCGCCGATCGTCATCCCGAAGACCAGGCCCTGGTCGTGCCGGTCGCGCGGCACGCAGCCGACTCCGGCCCGCAGCGAGGCGGTGACGTCACCGAACGGCAGCTTCCTGCCGTCGAGTTGAGCGCTTCCCGCGGTCGGCGTGTGCAGGCCCGCGATGGTCTCCGCGAGGTTGATCTTGCCGCTGCCGCTGGACCCGGCGAGGCCCACGACCTCGCCCTTGCGGACGGTCAGGTCGACGCCCGTGTACGAGTCGCCGGCGAGACCCCTGACGTCGAGCATCACCGGGGCGTCGGCGGGGACCTCGGTCCGGGCCACGGACTCCTCGGCGGCCTCCTTCTCCCGCAGGGCCTCGCCCGCCATGGCCTCGACCAGGGCGGCGCGGGGCAGGTCGGCCACGGGGGCGGTGGTGATCCAGCGGGCGTCGCGCAGGACCGTGACGGTCTGGCATACCTCGTAGACCTCCTGGAGATGGTGCGAGATGAAGAGGAAAGTCACCCCCGACTCCTGGAGCGCGCGCATGCGCGTGAAGAGCCGCTCGATCTCCCGGTTGTCGAGCTGCGCGGTGGGCTCGTCCAGGACGATGAACCGCGCCCCGAAGCTCAGCGCCCGCGCGATCTCGACCATCTGCCGGTCCTCGACCTTGAGTTCGGCGGTGCGTGCGTCCGGGTCGACGCGCACGTCCCAGGTGTCGAGCACCTCCGCGGCCTGGGCGCGCAGCTTGCGCCAGCTGATGAAGCCGCCGCGGCCCGCGGGCTGCCGGTTGATGAAGAGGTTCTCGGCGACGGTCAGATCGGGCACGACCGTCGGCTTCTGGTAGACGCAGGCCACCTTGCGGCGCCAGGCGTCGCGGTCGGTGAGCGGCGGCGCGGGCTCCCCGTCGAAGAGGACGGTGCCCGCGTCCGGGGCCTGGAGTCCGGTGAGGATGGTGACGAGGGTGGACTTGCCCGCGCCGTTGCGGCCGACGAGGGCGTGGGACTCACCGGGCAGGACGGTCAGCTGTCCGTCCTGCAGGGCGACGGTGGGTCCGTACCGCTTGGTGATGCCGGCCGCTTCGACGAGCGGGGTCGTCGTCAGGCCGGTGGGGGGCTCGGTCATCGGCGTACTCATTTGACCGTGTTGCCCCACAGCTCGGAGTCGTCCACGTTCTCCTTGGTGACCAGCGGCGCGGGAAGCTGGTCCTCCAGGATGCCGCTGGGCAGCTTCACGATGGTGGAGTCGTGGTCCGTCTTGCCGGGCTTGAACTTCTTCCCGTTCATCGCGGCCTTGATGTAGTACATGCCGTACTTGGCGTACGCGTCGGCCGGCTGCGAGACCGTGGCGTCGATCTGGCCCTTGCGGATGGCGTCGAACTCCTGCGGGATGCCGTCGTTCGAGATGACGGTGATGTGGCCCTTCTCGCCCGTCTCCTTCAGCATCTTCTTGGACTTCAGGGTCTGCAGGGTGGGCGCGAGATAGACGCCGCCCGCCTGCATGTAGATGCCCTTGATGTCGGGGTTGGAGTTGAGCAGCGTGTCCAGCTTGGAGGCGGCGGTGTCGGACTCCCACTTGGCGGGGATCTCCAGCACCTTCAGCGTGGGGTACTTCTCCTTCACACAGGTGCGGAACGCCTCGGAGCGTTCGCGGCCGTTGACGGAGGCGAGGTCTCCCATGATCTGGACGACCTTGCCGGTCTTGACCTTCTCGCCGAGGTAGTCGCAGGCCTTCTCGCCGTACGCGACGTTGTTGGCCCGCACCACCATCGCGACCTTGCCCTTCTCGGGGGCCACGTCGACGGCGACCACGGGGACGCCCTTGCGCTCGGCCTGGTCGAGTCCCGCGGAGATGGCCGCGCTGTCGAGCGGCGCGACGACGAGCCCCTTGACCCCTTGGTTGAGCTGGTTGTTGATGTCGGTGATCTGCTGCGAGGGGTCACTGTTGGAGTTGACGGTCTTCAACGCGTCGACGTCCTCGGACTTCGCCATCTTGGGCACGTAGTCGTTGTACGACTGCCAGAACGGCGAGGTCAGCAGGGGCAGGATCACCCCGACCTTGCCCTCCCCGCCGCCTCCGCCGCCCGCGGGCGCCGCGCTGTCCTTCGTGCTGCCGCATGCCGTGAGCACGAGGGACGCGCAGGCCGCAGCGGCAGCGATGCGCGCCACACGCGAGGTCCCCGCCTTGCTGGTCCTGTTGCCTGCCCTGTCGCGCACTGTTCTGCCGGCCATCTGACGGCTCCTCATCGAGCGTGGATCGGGAGTACTGGCGACTGATGGGCGAATATTTATCAGACCACTTGGCGCTCACAACACCCCTCGACGCCAAGTTTTCCCGCTTTCGGGCCGTAGTGGTCCGACCACATCTCTGGCTAGACTGCGGCGCACTCGGCTAGTGGAGGAGCGTTACGTGGACCAGACCGCCCCGCAGAAGGGCACCGTGACGCAGCGGGCCATCGAGCAGATCAAGGCGATGATCGGGGAGGGCCGGCTCGAACCGGGCCAACGTCTGCCCACGGAACGGGACTTGGCCACGCAGCTGGGCATCTCACGGAGCTCCATGCGGGAGGCGATCCGCGCGCTCACGGTGATGGGCGTCCTGGAGGCCCGGCACGGCTCGGGCATCTACGTCACTCAGCTGGAGGCAGGCGACCTCCTTGAGACCTTCGGCGTCGTGGCCGACCTGTCACGAGGCCCGCGCCTCGTGGAGCTCCTGGAGGTACGCCGGGTCCTCGAATCCACGGCGACGGCGCTGGCGGCGGCACGGATCTCCGCCGACCAACTGGCGGACGTGGAGAAACACTTGGAGGCCATGAACGCCACGGAGGACCCGGAGGAGATCCTCTCCCACGACCTGGCGTTCCACCGCACGATCGCCCTGGCGGCGGGCAACGACACGATGGCGGCCATCCTGGAGGGCCTGTCGTCCCGCACGTTCCGCGCGAGGGTCTGGCGCGGCTACCAGGAAGAGGGCGCCTTCGAACGCACCCGCCGGGAACACGCCCGCATCCACCGGGCGTTGGTGGCCCGGGACCCCGAGGCGGCGAGGGCCGCGGCGGCGGCGCACGTGGGAGAGGTGGAGGAGTGGATGCGGGCACAGGTGGACGGCTGACGCGCCGCGACCCCACGGAGATTCGCCAGAGCCGCCCTAGCCGATGAGGGACTTCTTCGGGCGGACCACGCAGAACTCGTTTCCCTCCGGATCGGCAAGGACCGTCCAGGATTCCTCGCCGGTCTGTCCGACCTCCGCCCTCCGCGCCCCGAGCGCGAGCAGGCGGGCAATCTCGGCGTCCCGGTCCTCCGCCTCGGACGTCAGGTCGAGGTGCAGACGGTTCTTGACGACCTTGCGGTCCGTCACCGGCATGAAGCAGATGCCCACCGGAGCGGTCTCGTCGGGGCCGATGACCACCTCCCGCTCCCGCTCGGACAGTATCCGCCAGCGGAGCGCCTGCGCCCAGAAGCGGGCCAGGGCGGGCAGGTCGTGGGCGTCGATGACGATGTGGTGCAGCGCGACAGGCATGGGGGCCAGTGTGCGCCGGTAAGAGGAGCGCGCGAAGACGCCGGGCGGGCGGGACTGTTCGTCTGCCCCCGGCGTCTCCCCGGCGTCTCCCTCGCTCAGCGTCAGCCGCGCGTCAGCCGCGCGTCAGCCGTAGCGTCATCAGTTCGAACGGGCGCAGCGTCAGTGCGATGGCGTCATCCGACCGCTCGGGGGTCGTGGCGTCTGTGAGCGGGCGCTCCAAGAGGTCCGTCACTTCTACCGAGCCCACCGCGAAGCCCGCTGTCAGCGTTGCCTTCGCCCGGCCGCCCCGCGACTCGTGGAAGCGGACGACCACGTCACCGCTGCCGTCGTCGGCGAGCTTGACCGCGGTGACGACCACGGCGTCGTTGTCGAGGGTCACCAGCGGGGCCACCTCGGCGCCGCCCGGGACCTGCCGCTCGGGCAGGTTGATCCGGTAGCCCTCACGCACCGCGTCGCCGATCCCGGCCCCCGGGACCAGCGCGTGCCGGAAACGGTGGACGCCCTGGTCCGTCTCGGGGTCGGGGAAGCGCGGGGCGCGCAGGAGCGAGGCGCGGACCGTCGTGGTCGTGCCGGAGTCCGAGGCGCGCACTGTGCGGGTCACGTCGTGGCCGTACGTCGAGTCGGTGACCAGAGCCACGCCCCAGCCCGGCTCCTCCACGTGCACGAAGCGGTGGTTGCACGCCTCGAACTTGGCGGCCTCCCAGCTCGTGTTGGTGTGCGTGGCCCGGTAGAAGTGGCCGAACTGCGTCTCCGACGCGTACCGCTCCGCGTGGATGTCCAGCGGGAACGCCAGCTTCAGGAACTTCTCCGTCTCGTGCCAGTCGACCTCCGTGTCGATGTCCAGGCGCATGGAGCCGGGCGACAGGGTCAGCGTCTGCGTGAGCCGCGAGGCGCCGAAGCTGCGTACGACTCGGACCGAGGCGCCGCTCTCGACGGGCTCGACGGGCTCGACCGTGTCCGCATCCGTCAGGTCCGTGACCGTGTTCCGGTAGAACTCGTCGACGTCCCACGCGTCCCACATGTTCGGGAAGTCGGCGTGGATCTGCGGCAGGTTCGCCGCCTGGCCGGGCGCGACGGTCTCCCGGTCGGCCACGATGTCGTACGCCGAGACGATCAGACCGCGCGCGTCGATCTCGACCCGCAGCAGACCGTTGTCCAGCACATAGCCGCCGTCGGCACGCGAGGCGATCGCCGACCGGCCGTCGACCGCGGCGGGCCGCGCGCCGCCCGCCGGGACGCCGTCGCGGGTGTGCGGGGTGGAGTTGAAGACGAGGGTGGTGTCCGTGCCGCCGCCCTCCCCGGCGAGCGCCCGCTGGGCCGCGTCGATGATGCCGTTCAGCTCCTCGGCGACCTTCGCGTATGTCGCGCGCGCCTCCCGGTGCACCCAGGCGATGGACGAGCCGGGCAGGATGTCGTGGAACTGGTGGAGCAGCACCGTCTTCCAGATGCGGTCCAAATCCTCGTAGGGGTAGGCGAAGTCAGGTACGCGGACCGCCGCCGTCGCCGCCCACAGCTCCGCCTCCCTCAGCAGGTGCTCGCTGCGGCGGTTGCCCTGCTTGGTGCCTGCCTGGCTGGTGAGCGTGGCGCGGTGGAGTTCCAGGTACAGCTCGCCCACCCAGACGGGAGCGTTCGGATACTCCGCCTCGGCCTTCTCGAAGAACGCGGCGGGGGTCTCCCACTCGACGGTCGCCGAGCCCTCCAGGTCCCGCAGACGCCCCGCCTTCGCGATCATCTCGCGGGTGGTGCCGCCGCCTCCGTCACCCCAGCCCGTCGGGGCGAGGGAATGCCGGGCGACGCCCTTGTCCTTGAAGTTCTTCGCCGCGTGGGCGATCTCGCTGCCCTTCATGGAGCAGTTGTAGGTGTCGACGGGCGGGAAGTGCGTGAAGATGCGGGTGCCGTCGATGCCTTCCCAGTTGAAGGTGTGGTGCGGGAAGCGGTTGGTCTGCGACCAGGAGATCTTCTGGGTCAGCAGCCACTTGGAACCCGCCGCCTTGATGATCTGCGGAAGACCGGCGGCGAAGCCGAAGGTGTCGGGCAGCCACGCCTCGTCGTTCTCGACGCCGAACTCGTCGAGGAAGAACCGCTTGCCGTGCACGAACTGCCGGGCCATCGCCTCCGACCCCGGCATGTTCGTGTCCGACTCGACCCACATGCCGCCCGCGGGCACGAACCGCCCGTCGGCGACCGCCTTCTTGACCTTCGCCCACACCTCGGGCCGGTGCTCCTTGACCCACGCCCACTGCTGCGCCTGCGACATGGCGAAGACGAAGTCCGGCTCGTCCTCGATGAGCGCGGTCATGTTCGACGTCGTACGCGCGACCTTGCGCACCGTCTCACGCAGCGGCCACAGCCACGCGGAGTCGATGTGCGCGTGACCGACGGCGCTGATGCGGTGCGCCGAGGGCTCGGCGGGGGTGGTGAGGACGCCTTCGAGCTCGGCGCGGGCGGCGGGCGCCGAACCGTTCACGTCCTGGAGGTCCACGGCGTCCAGGGCGCGGCCGATGGCCCGCACGATCGCGTACCGCCGCCCGGAGTCCTCGGGCAGCTCCTGCATCAGCTCGCCGAGCACTTCGAGATCGATGACGAGCTGCCACACGGTCTCGTCGAAGACGGCGAGGTCCATGCGGGCGAGCTTGTACTGGGGCTCGCTGCCGGCCGTCTCCTTGTCGCCGAGCTGGGTGGGCAAGAAGGGGTGGTAGTCGAGGATGACGGGGTTGGAGGCGGCCTCGATGTGCAGGTGGACGTCTTCGCCGCCGGTCGCCGGGGCGGCGATCCGCACCCACTGGTTGCGGGGGTTGAGGCCCTTCACCGGGGTGCCGTCGGGGCGGTAGACCAGGCCCTCGCACTGGAAGCCGGGCATGTTCTCGTCGAAGCCGAGGTCGAGGATGGCCTCGACGGTCTTCCCCGCCCATTCCTCGGGGACGGTGCCGGTCACCTGGAACCAACTGGTGGCCCAGGGGGCGCCCCATCGTGCGCCTACCTCGGTCGGCGACGTCTCTGCGGCGAGGCCTTCGGCTACTGGGACCGGCTCGCCCGGAGCGGTCCACACCGCTACGTCCAGCGGTACGGACTCGGGGTAGACGGCGGGCCGAATGCGCTCGTCGAGGACGCGCTTCAGGCGGGCTTCTATGAGGGTGCGGTCGTCATGCATGTGGGTTCTCCGGTTGCTCGTTCACTGCGGGTTCTGGGGGTGAGCGGATTTCGTTGCCCCCACCCCCGCCCCTTCCCGAAAACCCGCTCTGGCGCGGGGGCCTTGGGTGCCGTCAATCACCGGCTCCGCCGAGTTCGTCCTCAAACGCCGGACGGGCTGGAAGCCCTCGATCGCCGGAGGGGCTGAATCTTTCAGCCTCTCCGGCGTTTGAGGAGGCCCTCGCGCAGCGAGTTTCGGGAAGGGGCGGGGTGGGGGAAGGAACGGAACTTTGGCCTAGCCGACCTCCCCCGGCCGCACGACCTCCGTAATGCCCCGCGCAGCCAAGTGCGCCGAGTCCCCCACCCGGCTCGCAAGCACCGTCGTAGGCCGGACCCCGTCCGCGACAAGGCCCATGAAGGCGTCGAACACCGCGCCCCCGGGCGCACACGCGGACCGCTCCGAAGGCGAGTCCTCGACCACCACAGCGGTGCCCCGCACGGCAGGCACATACCCCCGCCCCCGCCACTCCTTCGCAAGCCGCGCCAGTGCCTCGCCCCCCGGCTTGGCCCGGCCCGCATTCGTCAACAGCCCCAGGCTGTACTCAAGTTCAGGGAAGTCGGACAGCCCCCGCGAGACATCATGCGAGCACCACCACGTCACCCCCCACACATCCGCACAGTCGAGCGCCGCCTCCACCGTCGCCTCGGTGAAGGCAGCCGCGTGTTCCGCGGGGATGAGAGGGGCCGGTGCGCCCACCTCCTGGAGCCACACCGGACGGTGCGGATCGTCCGCCCACGCCTTGGACAGTTCGATCATGTACGCCGCGTGCTGCGCGGTGGCGACACCGCCCCGCCCGTGCCGCTGGGCCGTGCCGTTGAACACCCAGGAGTGCACGGCGGTCGCGCCGCCGAGGCGCGCGGCCTGGGCCGGGGTGAAGGGCTGGTCGTCCTGGTACCAGGCGGCGTCGTACTCGGCGTGCAGATGCAGCTTGCCGGGCGCACCCTCCTCGCACGCGGCGAGCACCCGCCGCAGCCACTCCCCCGCCTGGTCCTGGGTGATGCGGTCGGGGTCGGGATGCGGGCCCGCCGAGAACTGGTTGACCTCGTTGCCGATGGTCATGCCGATGAAGTTCGGGCGGTCGGCCAGGGCGGCGGCGAGCGTACGCAGGTATGTGACCTCGCCCTCCACGACATCCGGGTCGGTGAAGATGTTCCGCCGGTGCCACGTCTGCGTCCATGCGGGCAGGAAGTCGAAGCTGGACAGGTGCCCCTGTAGTCCGTCGACGTTGACATCGAGCCCGCGCTCGGCCGCGGCGTCCGCGAGGGCGACGAGCTGTTCCACGGCGCGCGGCCGGATCAGGGTGCGGTTGGGCTGGAAGTACGGCCAGATCGGGAAGACCCGGATGTGGTCGAGGCCGAGCGCGGCGATCGCGTCGAGATCGGCGCGCACGGCGTCGATGTCGAAGTCGAGCCAGTGGTGGAACCACCCCTGGCTGGGGGTGTAGTTCGCGCCGAAGCGCGGCGCGGCGGAGGGCACACGGGTCGTACGAGACATGCGAGTCCTGGTTCTCGGGGGTGCGGGGGTCCGGTGCGGGGCCGGTGTGTGGGGGGGGACGCGGCGGCGGCTCAGCCCTTGACCGCCCCCTCGCCCACCCCGCGGAAGAAGTACCGCTGGAGGCAGGCGAAGAGCACGATCAGCGGGAGCACTGCGATGACCGTGCCCGCGGCGACCAGCCGCTCGTCGTTGGCGAACGTGCCGTGCAGGTAGTTCAGGCCGATGGTCAGGGTGAACCTGTCCGGGTCGCTCAGCACGATCAGCGGCCAGAGGAAGTCGTCCCAGGCGCCCATGAAGGCGAAGATCGCCACCACGGCGAGCGTGCCCTTGACCGCGGGCAGGGCGATCCGCAGGAACCGCTGCCAGACGTTCGCGCCGTCGACGTACGCGGCTTCCTCGATCTCGTACGGCAGGTTCAGAAAGGCGTTGCGCATCAGCAGGACGTTGAGCGCGGAGACGCAGCCGGGCAGCAGCACACCGATGAGGGTGTTGTTCAGGCCCAGCTCCCGCATGGTCGTGAACTGGGCGATGATGATGCCCTCCACGGGCACCAGCATGGCGAGGACGAACACGATCGTGGCCGCGCGGCGGCCCCGGTAGCGCAGGCGGGCGAGCGCGTAGCCGGCGAGGGTGGCGCCCACGCAGTTGGTCACCACGTTGGCGGCGGCCACCTTCAGGGAGTTGAGCGCGTAGTCCCAGACGGGGATGGTGTCGGCGACGCGCTCGTAGTTGTGGAAGGTCGGGCTGCTCGGCAGGAACTCGGGCGGGGAGCTGAAGATGTTCTCGTGCGGGCCCTTGAGGGAGGTCGACAGCTGCCAGAGGAACGGGCCGATCATCAGGGCCAGTACGGCGAGCAGGAGACCGTAGCGCAGGATGATCTCCCATACGGGCATCCGGCGGCCGTTCTCGTCGGTGATCCGCCCGCGCCTGCGGGCGCCGCCCTTCCGCGCCTGCCCCTCCGTCTTCTCCTCCGCTCGGCCGGTCTTGCGCGTGTCGGTCGCGATGCTCACGAGTTCAGTCCTCCTTCCGGTCCGCGCGCAGCACGAGCAGCATCAGCGCGACGGTGACGACGAAGACGACGACCGAGATGGCCGACGCGTACCCGACGCGGCCGGTCAGGCCGGTGCCGACGCGTTGCACCAGCATCACCAGGGTGGTGTCCTCGCCCGCCGGACCGCCGTTGGGCCCGGCCATCAGATAGACCTCGGAGAACACCTTGAAGGCGGCGACCGAGGACAGCGCGGCCACCAGCACCATGGTGGAGCGGACGGCGGGGACGGTGACCGTGAAGAAGCGGCGCACCGCGCCCGCGCCGTCCACCGACGCGGCCTCGTGGAGTTCGCGCGGCACGTTGGCGAGCGCCGCCAGGTAAATGATCATGTAGTAGCCGAGGCCCTTCCAGACCGTGACGGCCATGGCGCTCGTCAGGAGCAGCCACTGGTCGCTGAGGAAGCCGACCGAGCCGACGCCCACGGCCTCCAACACCGCGTTGACCAGGCCCCGTTCATCCAGCATCCACACCCAGATCAGGCCCACCACGACGATGGACGCGACCACCGGCGTGTAGAAGGCGGACCGGAAGAAGGTGATGCCGGGGATGTGCTTCTGGACGAGCATCGCGAGGAGCAGCGGCAACAGGACGAGAGCGGGGACTACCCCCACGATGTAGAGCGTCGAGTTGCGCAGCCCGATCCAGAACATGTCGTCGTGCAGCAGCTCCCGGAAGTTGTCCAGGCCGACGTACTCCCCCGGGATCAGGGTGCGCTTGTCGGTGAAGGAGTTGATGAGCGTGCTGACGAACGGATAGAGGATGAAGATGCCGACGATCAGCAGACCCGGTGCCGCGAACAGCCAGGGGCTGGACGGCAGTTGACGTCTGATGCGACGGCCCTGGCTTTGGCCGGCCGCGGCGCTGGAGCTTTTCATGTTGGTGGTCCGTGTCGTCTTCTCAGCTCTGCTTCAGCAGCCGGTCACAGTTCTTGACAGCGTTGTCAAGCGCTTCCTTGGGACTCTGCTTGCCCTGCAGCGCCCGGGCGACGCCGTTGCGCAGCTCGATCTTCATCTGCTCACTGAACAGCACGGGCGTGTAGTTCACCGCGGTCTTGATGGACTTGGCGGCGGCGACCCGCACCCGCGTGTCGTCGGTGCCGTCCTGCTTGGTGAAGTACGGGTCGTCGAGCGAACCCTTCGTGCTGGGGAAGATCGCCACCTTCTTGGCGAAGGACATCTGGCGCTGCGCGTCCGTCACGTAGTGGGCGAAGGCCACGGCGGCGGGCGTCTGCTTGGTGCGGGTGTTCACCATGACACCCATCACGTACATGTTGTCCTTGCCGGTGTTGGTGATCTGCGGCGTGATCCCGATGTTCTTGTAGAGACCGGGCGCGTCCTTCTTGAACTTGCCGAGGTCCAGGGCGCTTCCGGGGTTCATGGCGACGGCCTCGGTGAGGAACTTCTTGCCCGTCGACTCGGGCGTGGCGGTGAGGGCCTGGCTGTCCAGGGCCTTCGCGTCGTACAACTCCTTGTACTTGGTGAGGAGTTCGACGCCCTTGGGGCCGTTGAAGGTGAACCTGGTCCCTTCCTTGTCCATCAGCGGTACGCCGTAGCGCCCGAAGTCCTCGATGGTGGGGACGTTTGCGAGCGTGGCGGTCTTGCCGTCGGTCTCCTTCGACAGCTTCAGCGCGTCGGCGAAGAGTTCGTCGTACGTCTTCGGGGGCTTGTCGGCGTCGAGCCCGGCCTCCTTGAAGATCCGCTTGTTGTAGAAGAGCGGGCCGGTGTTCAGGTACCAGGGGAAGGCGTACGTGCCTTCCGTGCCCGGTATCTGGTGGCTCTTCCACGCCCCCGGCAGGTACTCCTTCTCGTACTTGCCCGCGGCCTTGTCGAGGTCGAGCGCGAGACCCGCCTTGGCGAGCGGGGCCACCAGGTCGGGCGAGACGTTGACGACGTCGGGCAGGGTGCCGGCCGCGGCGTCGGCGCTGATCTTGTCGGCGTAGCCCTCGCCGGGCTGGTCGACCCAGTTGACCTTCGTGCCGGGGTACTTCTTCTCGAAGCCGTCGACGACGCCCTCGAAGTACGACTTGAAGTTCGCCTTCAGGTTCCAGGTCTGGAAGGTGATCTCGCCCTCGATCTTGCCGGACGCGTCGGTCGAACCGCCGCCGTCGCCTCCGTCGCCACAGGCGCTCAGCGGCAGGAGCACGGCGAGGACGGCGGCAGCGGCGGCTGCCCTTCTGGGGATGCGGGGGTGGTGGGAGATGCGCACGGTGAAACGGCTCCTTTGCTCGGCCCAGCGTGAGGCAGACCTTGCATGGGGCTCCGGCAAAAAGTCAATGGATTCGTTGAAGAATCCCGCGAATCTCTTCAACTATGCAGGTCAGAGCGGTGTGTTGAACTTCTTGCGGGGATCGACTAAAGCGCTTTAGAGTGTGCTGGCTCAAGCGCATTAGTATGCGCGCCACAGGAAAGGGGCAACACCGGTGCAAGGCAAGCGGTCCCCGGCACGCCGGCCGACCATGAAGGACATCGCACGCCGCGCCGGTGTCTCCGAGAGCGCCGTGTCCTTCGCGCTCAACGACCGGCCCGGAGTCTCCGAGGTCACCCGCGACCGGGTCCGCAGGGTCGCCGAGCAGTTGGGCTGGCATCCGAGCACGGCGGCGCGCGCGCTGTCCGGCGAGGGTTCGGCGACGGTGGGTCTCGTGGTGGCCCGGCCCGCCGGGACCCTGGGCGTCGACTCGTTCTTCCTGCAGCTCATCTCGGGCATCCAGGAAGTCCTGGCGGAGCGTCAACTGGGCCTGCTCTTCCAGGTGGTGGAGGACGTGACCGCCGAGTGCGCGGTCTACCAGCGCTGGTGGGCCGAGCACCGGGTGGACGGCGTCCTCGTCGTGGACCCGCGCACGCAGGACCCGCGCCCGGCGCTCCTCGACGAGCTCGGACTGCCCGCGGTGGTGACGGGCGGCGTACCGGACCCGGAGGCCCACCACCCCGGCCTCTCCACCGTCTGGGCCGACGACGCGGGCGCGATGGCCTCGGTCGTGGACCATCTGCATGCCCTCGGCCACCGCCGCATCGTGCACATCGCGGGCCTGCCCGGCCTCGCCCACACCGAGCGGCGGATCCGGACGCTGCGGGCCGAGGCCGAGCGGCGCGACCTGTCGGAGGTCCGCTCGGTGACCACGGACTACTCGGACGCGGAGGGCGCCGCGGTGACCCGGCGGGTGCTCTCCGCCGCGTCACCGCCGACGGCTCTGGTGTACGACAACGACGTGATGGCCGTCGCGGGGGTCGCCGCGGCGGCCTCGCTGGGCTTCTCCGTGCCGGGGGACGTCTCGGTGATCGCGTGGGAGGACTCGGCCCTGTGCCGGATGGTGCACCCGTGGCTCACGGCCCTGTCACGCGACACGGTGTCCTTCGGGCGCACGGCGGCGCGCGAACTCCTCGCCCTCCTGGACGACGGCCCCGCGGCCACGGTCCAGGTGCCGCTGCCCACGCTCATCGAGCGGGAGAGCACGGGGCGGGTGCCCGAGAGCACGGGGAGGGCAACCGGGGGCTGAGCGGTGCCGCGGGCCCCGCGCAAGGCTGTCGCACCCCGCCCGTACAGTGCCGGCATGGCAGACATCTACGAGCTCTCGGTGGCCCTTGACCTGTGTGCGGACGTCTCCGACGAGGAGATCGCCGAGCTCCGGTGGCATCTCGGCCTGGGCCCCCGGCCGGTGTCACTGACGATCGTCCGCGCGTTCCCGGTCGTGGTGGAGGACGACGAGGGTCAGCCGGTGATCGAGGACGACCCCGTGCCGCTCCTGGGGTGTCACGACGCGGCCTCGAAGGTGGGCGGCGCCCTCACCTCCGCGTTGCTGTCGCGCGAGGGAGGCTGGGCGTTGACCGCGCGCCAGGAGATCCACCCGGACGACCTCGATCGTGTCGGCGAGTTGCTCGTCTGGCTGGCGGGCAGGGCAGCCGACCACCACGAGTCGCCCGGCGGCTCTGTCCATGTCGGCTGGATCAGGTTCCACGAGGAGGACAGCCCGACGCCCCTGACGGTGCGGGGCGGCGGGGTCGTGTGGCCCTAAGGCTTGTCGTACCAGGAGAAAGCCGTGATCCGCCAGCCCTCCGGGGTGCGGACGAACTGGATGGTCTTGGTCCCGCTGCCCTCGAAGGGCTCGCCGTCCAGCGTGCCGGACTTGCGGTACGTGCCGAACCGAGAGGCGATGTCGCCCTCGATCTCGGTCCGTTCGGACGTCTCCCACTCGCAGAAGTCGGTCAACCGGCCATCCGCCAGAAGCCGTTCGCGCGGCTCGATGAACTCCTCCACCGTGTAGACCGTGAACTTCGGTCCGGTCGAGACGATCACGCCCCCGGGCAAAACCAGGCGGCGGATACGGGCCACATCGGCGGCCCGGCCACCACGGTTGTCGAAGGCGCCGAAGAACTCGGCGGTCACGGCGTTGATCTCGTTCTTGGACATGGCCGCGACGGTAACACCGCCGCGGCCCGCCCCACTTGGGAGTTCTGAGTAAGCCCGCTACACCCGCGACCGGTACAGGCCGAACTCCGCGAGGCGTACCACCCCGCGCGACCCCGTCACCCGAAGCCGCCACTCCCGTGCCCGTACCGGAGTGGCAAGGGTCAGGACCCGGCTCGCCCCCACCGTGTCCACCTCGGTCACGAGGGTCCATCCGGAGCGGCCGGAGACCCTCGCCTCGATCACCGCGTGCTCCAGCTGCTGACCCTGCCGGATCTCCTCCCCCAGCCGGATCCGGTCGACCTCGCGCGCCTGGCCCAGGTCGACGGTGAGCGTCCCCCGGGAGGGCGCGGGGCACGCCCACGCCGTGTCCGGGTCGCCGTCGACCGCCCGCGACGGGCGGCGGCCGTCACCCCGGGCCCGTGCACCCCGAGCGAGGTCCTCGGGCAGCTCGCGCTCGATCCGTTCGCGGAACTCGCGCAGCCGCGCCACGTCCGCCTCGGGGAGCAGGCCCCGCTTGTCGGGCGGGATGTTGAGGAGCAGCACGGAGTTGCGGCCCACCGAGCGGAACCAGATGTCCGTCAACTGCTCCACGGACTTGGGCTGTTCGTCCTCGTGGTGGAACCACCCCGGCCTGATCGAGACGTCGCACTCGGCAGGCCACCATTGGACGTACTGGGCGACCTCCCTCGCCTCGGCGAGCGCCTGTCGGCTTCCCTGGTCGGGGGCGTCGTACTTCAGGGCGTAGTCGATGCTGCCGTTCCCCGAGTCCTTGACGGGGACGACGCTCCACTCGTTCTCGCGCGCCAGTCCGCCCTCGTTGCCGACCCACCGGACGTCGGGGCCGCGTACGGCGACCGTCGCGTCCGGGGCCAGGGCGCGGATGACCGCGTACCAGCTGTCCCAGTCGTACGTCTCGACCTTCTCCGGCGGGATGCGCCCCTGGGCACCGTCGAACCACACCTCGTCGATGGGCCCGTACTCGGTGAGGACCTCGTACAGCTGGTTGAGCATGTGCGCGCCGTAGTCGGTCGCGTCGAGCGTGAACGACCGTACGGCGGCGGCGTCCGACCGGTCGTCGCCCTCGACCGGCGTGGGGATGGTGCGCCGTGAGCGGGCGCTGCCGTTGGCGTAGACGCCGTGCAGGTACTGGTTCTCGTCGGCGGGCGAGATGTAGACGCCCACCTTGATCCCGTGCCGTCGCAGCGAGTCGGCGAAGGAGCGCAGCACATCGCCCTTGCCGCCTTGCCAACTGCTGCTCACCACACTGTGCCTGGTGTAGCGCGAGGGGTAGAGCACGAAGCCGTCGTGGTGCTTGACGGTGAGGATGGCGAGCTTGAATCCGCCGTCGTGCAGGGCCCGCGCCCATTGGTCGGTGTCGAGGCCGGACGGCTGGAAGACGTCGGGGTCCTCGTCGCCCGTGCCCCATTCGAGGCCGGTGAAGGTGTTGACGCCGAAGTGCAGGAACGCGGTCTGTTCGAGGCGCTGCCAGGCGATCTGCCGCTCCGTCGGCCGGACTTGAGAGGCCTTGACGACGACTTCGTCCGGGGAGTCCTTGGGGCTGATCGGGATGCGGTAGGGCGAGTCCGGGGCGGCGGGGGCGCCGGTGGGGCCGGGTGCCGCGAGGGCGAGGGATGTGCTCGACGCGGCGACCGCCGTGGTGACGGCGGCGGTCACGAAGAGGCGTCTGCTGACAGTCATGGGGGTGCGGTCTCCCTGTCGGATGCCGAGGTACTGGGGTCGGGATCAGCGCGCGGTCAAGGACCAGGTGGTCGGGGTCTGTTGATCCGCCGGGTACTGCTGGAGCCGCCCGTCCTCGGCCGCGTATACGGACATCTGGGTGATCGCGTTCGTCAGCCGGAAGCCGCCCTTCGCCTTCACCAGTTGCCAGCGCTGCAGGGTGTTCGCCGCGTCACACGTCTCTTGCGTGACCGAACTGCCGGGCTCAAGGGGCACGTTGAGGGTGAGTTTCCCGCTGCGGGTCTCCAGACAGGTGCCGTCCGCCGTGGACCTCAGCGTGACGTAGCCGTCGGCGGTGCGCTTGATCTCGTAGGCGGCGGGCTCGGCATGCCCCTTGGTGTCCCGCAGGGTGTACGTTCCGTCCGCCACCGGCACCTTCGTCAGGTCACGCCAACCGGGCGCGTGTCCCACGGTCTTGGCGCGCGCGGTGAAGTCGGCGTACGTCGGGTCGGGGTGCGCGGAACCCCAGGTGACCTGGGCGACGTGGCTGAGCGGCATCGCCATGGAGGCCGCGACCTCGTTCTCGGTCTCGCCCCGGCCGTTGTCCGGCCACAGACTGATCTTCGCCCCGGTGATGCCGTCGCTCGACGCGAGCTTCTCGCCCTCGAAGCTGCGCGGGTCCCACGCCTGGTCGTACAGCGCCTTGGTGTCGGTGTGGAAGCCGCCGCGCACGAGGTAGAGCGCGTAGGCGGCGTTCTGCAACGGGTACCCCTGAGCGATGAGTTCGCTCGGTTTCGTCTTCACGTCGAGCCAGTGCTCCACGCTCGTGCCCGCCGCGACCGGCACCGTGTTCGCGCCGGTCAGGCCGTCGTTCCAGATGCGCAGCTGCTTGCCCTTGCCCTTCGTGTACGCGTGCACCCGGTTGATGAAGTCGACGAAGGCGTCCTGCGGGGTCGCCTTCTCGCCGTACTTCTTCTTCGCGTATTCGAGGATGTGGGGGTACTTGGCGAAGTCGGAGCCGAGCATGTACTCGTCGGCGCCCATGTGCCAGGACTTCGCGGGGAACACCTCGGCGTACTCGTCGATGAGGCTCGTGTAGTACGCGAAGGCCTCGTCCTTGGTGACGTCGAGGCGCGAGGGCTGCGGCTTTCCGTCGGAGTCGGTGAGCTGGAGATCGGTGCGCTTCTCCAGCCAAGGGTCCATGTGGCCGGGCGAGTTGATCTCCGGGATGATCGTGACGTGGTACTTCTCGCCGAGGGCGACGATGCGGCGTATCTCGCTCTTGGTGTAGTAGCCCCAGCTGTTGGCCTCGGGGTGCTGGTCGCTCTTCACCTTGAGTTCGAGCAGCAGCTGGTTCTGCTTGTTGTACGCCATGTCGCGTACGAGGTTCTCCAGCCAGGGCGTCGAGATGTGGATGTAGCAGGCGCAGACGCCCACCCCGCGTTCCTTGTACCGCGGCACGTCCACGGTGCGCCCGCCCGGTAGGCGGTCGCCCTGGGCCAGGGACTGGAGGAGGGTGCGGGTGCCGTAGAAGGCGCCGGCCTCGCTCGCGCCGGTGATCTCCAGGCGCTTGCCCGCGCGGAGTTCGTACCCTTCGGCGCCGAGCGCCTTGCGCGCGGGAGCGACGTCGATCACGATGTCGCCGTCGCGCGGGGCGCCGCCGATGACCGGCACCCGGCCCTCGCCCGCGGCGCGCAGATCGTCGGCGAGTGTACGGGCGACTTCGCGCGCCGCCCGCCCGTGCGCGACGAGCCGGCTACCAGGGCCGAAGGCGTAACTCCCCTTCCCCGGCGTCCAGTCGGCCAGGGCGGGGACGGTGCGGGGCGGGTCCGCGGCGGACTGCGAGGTCCCGGCGGCCTGGGCCGCCGGGACCGGCGCCGCGAGCAGCAGCAGGGCCACAGCGGCGCCTCGCAGTCCGCGGAGCCGCGCGCGGCGTGGCGCGCGGCCCGGCGCGAAAATCATGCGCATGTCAGTCATGACATCCGATGATTCAAGCGCCTCCGAAGGGTGTCAATGCATTGCCCACAGCCGGGACTTGGACATTTGCTCGCCCCTGCACCGACCCATCGGATGAATGCTGGCTATCCCCTACTGGTTATCCCTGTTCAGCCTCAGCCGGGCCAGGCGCCCGTCAGCCGACGCGTCGCGACGGCGCCGCCGCGGTCGACGGCCGCCTTGACCATGGCGAAGATCGCGCCCTGCAGCGTCGCCGCGAGGAGGATCTCGCCCCAGTCCCGGTCCTCGTCGGTGGCGTCGGGCGCGTCCTCGTCGTGGCCGATCATCTTCCACGCCTGTTTGAACAGCCCGCCCGCGGCCACACCGGCGAGCGCGCCGAGCGCCATCCCGACCGGCTTGTACGCGATCTTCGAGGCCTTCACCGCCTGCCTCCGTGCTTCCGCTTGCGCCGCACCAGCACGAACGCGACCACCAGCGACGCGCCACCCGCGAGGAAGGCGGTACGGCGGTTGCGGACCTGCTCGGGCGCCTTGTCCTGCCACACCTCGTTGGCGTGCTCGGCCACGGCCTTGACCTGGCCGGTGGCGGCGACGGCCTTGTCCTTGACCTGGTCGGGCACCTTTTCCTGCAGCACATGGGCCGCCTCGGACGCCTTGGCCTTGGCCTGCTCGCCCAGCTCGGCGGCCTTGGTGGCGGTCTGCCCCTTGATCGCGACCGCCTTCTCCTGCGCGCGGGCCTTGACGTCCGTCTTGGCCGCCAGTGCCTCGACCGTCTCTCCCAGGTCCTGGCGAGTCTGCTCGACCTTGGCGCGCAGCTCCCCGGGGTCCTCGGTGTGCTTGTCGTCGGGCTGGTTCATCGCTGTGCACTCTCCTTGATCTCTGCGACATCGGCCTTCACGCCGTCGATCGCCTGCTCGGGGATCGGCGGGGCGGCCCGGCCGACCTCCTTCTTGCCGGTCAGTGCCAGAACCGCGGCGATCAGACCGAGGACGGCGGTGACGATCAGCGCCGCGGCCCACACCGGAAGCGGCACGGCGAGCGCCGCGATCGCGGTGGCGACAAGCGCCTGCAAGGTCAGGAAGCCGACGAGACCGGCTCCGCCGAACAACCCGCTGCCCTTGCCGTAGCGCTTGGTCTTCTCCTTCATCTCCGCCTGTGCCACGCGCATCTCGCCGCGCACCAGCTCCGTCAGCTGCTGTGAGGCGCGCTGCACGAGGTCGCCCACCGGCTCGTTGTGGGGGGCGGTCTGTCCGGCGCCGTCACGGCCGGTGGTGTGCGGGCCTGTCTGGGCCATCGTCATCAACCTCCTGTCTGTTCTGCGGCCGAGTACCCCGATCTTCGGCATCGGCACATGGTCAAGGGCCGCGGTCGTCGCGGACGGCGTCCCCCGCCGTCACTAGACGTCACTCCCATCCACGCGGCGGCGGTCCTGTTCGTCCCACGCGCGGGTGTCGCGTGGCGGTACGTAGGGCTCCTCCTCGGGGGGCAGCCCACCGGCGATGGCACGCTGCCGTGACATCTCCGCGTCGAACTCCAAACCGAGCAGGATCGCGATGTTGCTGATCCACAGCCACACCAGAAAAATGATCACTCCGGCCAGCGCGCCGTATGTCTTGTTGTAGGAGCTGAAGTTCCCGACGTAGAAGGCGAATCCCGCCGAGGCGATCAGCCAGATCACCAGGGCGATCACACTGCCGGGGGTGATCCACTTGAAACCCCGGCCCTTCACGTTCGGCGTCGCCCAGAACAGCAGCGCGATCATGGAGGTGACCAGCACGACGAGCACCGGCCACTTCGCGATCGACCACACCGCCAGTGCCGCGTCCCCGATCCCCAGGGTCGAGCCCACGGTGCGGGCGAGACCGCCGGTGAACACCACGATGACCGCGCTGACGATCGCGAGCAGGAGGAGCACCACCGTCACGCCCACCCTGACCGGGAGCACCTTCCACACGGGCCGGCCCTCGGGCATGTCGTAGACGGCGTTGGCGGTGCGGATGAACGCCCCTACGTATCCGGACGACGCCCACACGGCCAGCACGATGCCGACCACCGCCATCAGCGAGCCGACGCCGCCCTGGCCCTCGAGCTGTTTCACGGCGTCGCTGATGATGTCCCGCGCCGAACCGGGCGCGAGCTTCTCCAGGTTCTCCAGAAGCCAGTCGATCGCCGACTTGCCGACCACGCCCAGCAGGGAGACCAGTACCAGGAGCGTCGGAAACAGCGACAGCACCCCGTAGTAGGTCAGTGCCGCGGCCCGGTCCATCAGCTCGTCGTCCTGGAACTCCTTGAAGACGCCGGTGAGCACCGCCCGCCAAGACCGCTTGGGCAACTGCGTGGGTTCTTCCGGCGCGCGGTCCACGTCGCGCCCTGCATCCGATGTTCCGTCCATACTCCCGGAGTAACCCGCAACCGCCGGGCCATGCGCGAGCGGACCGACCTGCGTGTACGAGACTTTCGGAACAACGCCGCGCGCCCCCGGCCGGATCGGCGGGGGGCGCGCGGCGAAAGCGGAGGGATCAGTCGATACCCGGGAGGATGTGCGGCTCGGCGAGGTCGTCCTCGTAGCCGGCAAGGCGGATCGGGGCCGCTTTCGCCCACGAGTCCAGGTTGCTCAGCTTGCGTGGTCTGCCGGCCCGCTCACTGCCGCGTTCCGCCGGTCGCTTTTCCTGCTTCGTCAGATCTGGTGTCACCGCGCACTCCTTTGTGTCGCGTAACGGAAGGACAAGAGCTGTTCGGTCGCGGTGGCGCCGTTGTTCAGGCGGGATCGCGGCCACGGTGGCGAGCCTGTCCCGGGGCGGCCGAGGGGTACTTGTGGATCCCCTGGAGACCGTCCGTTCGCCTCACATTAACCAAATGAGCGCGCCCGCGCTCTATGGGTTCCGCTGAAGGAGTGCATTTCGGACAGTTGATCCCGTTGTGTACGTGGCTCGCGGGCCAAATATTTCTCAACGGGTCGAGCCCATGGGCCTTTCCGGGCCTCCATGGGACCGTACGCAGATGATTTCCGCCCAGGCAAGGGACGGCGCGGTGGCCCTGGTGACCGGGGCCTCGCGAGGGATCGGGCTCGCCGTCGCGCGGGCGCTCGCGGAGTCGGGGCACCACCTGGTCCTGACCGCCCGCGAGCCGGACGCCCTGGAAGCGGCGGTGGCCCGGCTGCGCGCGGACGGCGCCCGGGCCGTCGGGTGCGCGGGCGGCGTGGCTGATTCCGGTCGGGCGCGGGCCTGCGTGGCGCTCGCGGTCCAGGAGTTCGGGCGGCTCGACGTCCTGGTGAACAACGCCGCGACGAACGCCCCCTACGGCGCGCTGATGGACGTCGACCTCACCCGGTGGCGCACGGCCTTCACCGTGAACGTCGAGGCGGCGCTGCGCCTGACGCAGCTCGCCTGGCGGGCCTGGATGAGCGAGCACGGCGGCTCGGTGGTGAACATCTGCAGCGAGGGCGCGTCCCACGTGGGCCCGAACGTGGGCGCGTACGGCACCAGCAAGGCGGCGCTCCTGCACCTGACCGCCCAGCTCGCGGGCGAACTGGCGCCCTTGGTGCGGGTCAACTCCGTCTCCCCCGGCCTGATCCGCACCGAGATGGCCCGCTTCGTGTGGGACGGCGCCGAGGAGCAGCTCGCCGCGGGCCTGCCGCTCGGGCGCATCGGCGAACCGGAGGACGTGGCGCGCGCCGTGGCATGGCTGGTCTCCGACGCGGCCGAATGGGTGACGGGCGCCGACCTCCTGGTGGACGGCGGCACGCGTGTGCGGGCCGCCGGAGGGACGACGTCCCCGTACGCCGTGCACGAGCGGCTGCGGGCGGCGACGGGCGGGGCCACGGACCGGGCCTGACACCGCCCGTGCGCGGCTACCACTTGCCGGGTGCGTAGTCCTTCAGGAAGATGCCGTACAGGTCTTCGCCCGCCTCGCCGCGCACGATCGGGTCGTAGACCCGGGCCGCGCCGTCGATCAGGTCCAGCGGGGCGTGGAAGCCCTCGTCGGCCAGGCGCAGCTTGTCGTAGTGCGGGCGCTCGTCGGTGATCCAGCCGGTGTCGATCGACGTCATCAGGATGCCGTCGGTCTGGAACATCTCCTGGGCGCTGGTCCGCGTCACCATGTTCATCGCGGCCTTCGCCGCGTTGGTGTTCGGGTGCCCCGCGCCCTTGTAGCCGCGGCCGAAGACGCCCTCCATCGCCGAGACATTGACGACGTACGACCGGCCGCTCGACGCCTTCTTCGCGGCGTCGGCCATGGCCGAACGGAGCGCGCTGATCAGGATGAACGGCGAGGTGTAGTTGCACAGCTGCGTCTCGAGGAGCTCCACCGGGGAGATCTGCTCGATGGTCTGCACCCAGGTGTTGCTGTCGACGACGTCCGGGACCAGGCCGCCCGCGTCGATGGCGGTGCCGTCCAGGTGCCGGGCGACGCTGGCGTTGCCCGCGACGAGGGCGAGGTCGGCGACCTGCTGTGCGTCCAGGCCGCTGGTGCCGACGGGCAGCGCGGCCAGGCCGTCCACCGCGCCGGAGTTGAAGGCGCCGATGACGGAGTGGGCGGGCAGCTCCCCCGCGGGCAGCGGCGCGCCCTCGCCGTCGACCAGGGCGGCGTACGCGGAGGGCAGGCGGCGTACGGTCTGCGTCGCGTTGTTGATCAGGATGTCGAGGGGTCCCGCCGCCGCGACCCGCTCGGCGAGCGCGACCGACTGGGCGGGGTCGCGCAGGTCGATGCCGACGATCTCCAGGCGGTGCAGCCAGTCCGCCGAGTCGTCCATCGCCTTGAAGCGGCGGATGGCGTCCTTGGGGAAACGCGTGGTGACGGTGGTGTGGGCGCCGTCGCGCAGGAGACGCAGCGCGATGTACATGCCGATCTTGGCCCGGCCGCCGGTGAGCAGGGCGCGCTTGCCGGTGAGGTCGGTGCGGGCGTCGCGCTTGGACCGGTTCAGGCGGGCGCAGTCCGGACAGAGCTGGTGGTAGAAGTAGTCGACTTCCACGTACCGGGTCTTGCAGGTGTAGCAGGAGCGGGGGCGCTGGAGTATCCCCGCGATCCGGCCCTCCTCGGTCTGCGAGGAGGGCAGCAGGCCCTCGGTCTCGTCGTCGATGCGCTCGGCGGACCCGGTGGCGGTGGCTTCGGTGACGGCCTTGTCGTGGGCGGTTTTGGCGGCCCTGCGCTCCTGGCGGCGGCGCTGCTTCACGGTCCGGTAGATCCCGGCCGTGGCCCGGCGCACCGCGATCGCGTCGGGGTGGTCGACGTCCAGCTTGTCGAGCTCGTCGAGCACGCTGAGGCACACGGCGAGACGGTCGGGGTCGATGCCGGGGCCGAAGGAGACCGACCCGGCCTCCTGGGGCTCGGCCGGACCGCCGGCCCCCGGGCTGTCCTCTGTCACCGTCATCGCCGCTGTCCTCGCGTCACTCATGCCGCGGCTCGTCTGGGTGACCGCGGAAGCTCCAAAGAAGAGAACTTTACGTAGCGACGGGCCCCTCTACCAAACGCGGACGGTTTACGCACGCTTCGACGAGCCCCGCGAGTTCCTCCCGCACGCCGCGCGCGAGAACGTCCAGGTCGGGCACGGCGGCCGCGTCCGCGACGAGGCCGAAGTGCACCCGGCCCCGGAACGTCGACACCGCGACGGCCAGTGCCTGCCCCTGGGCGAGCGGCGCGAAGGGGTAGACGGCGGTGAGCGGGCAGCCGCCGAGCTTCAGGCCGAGGCTGGGCAGCGGGACGCTGGTCACCAGGATGTCGAAGAGCAGCCGGGCGGCCTGCGCGACGACGGGACCGCCGATGCGGTGGCCGAGCGGCGGCAGATGATCGGCGAGCAGGGCGACGGCACCCGCGCCGCGGCCGGGGCCCGCCTCCTTGTTGCGGTCCATGGCGGCCCGCACCGCCCGCAGCCGCGCGACCGGGTCCGGATCACCGACCGGGAGGCGGACCAGGTACCCGGAGAGCCGGTTGCCCGGGGGCTGCGCGGAGCGCGGCCTGCGCCGGGAGACGGGCACGAGGGCGCGCGGCTCCACCCCCTCGCTGCCGTCGCCCCGCTCGTCGAGCCAGCGGCGCAGCGCTCCCGCGACCACGGCGATCAGTACGTCGTTGACGGTGCCGCCCACGGTCTTGCGCACCCGGTGCACGTCGTCCAGGTCGAGCAGCACCCCCGCGGTGCGCCGCGTGCCGGTGGCCTGCGACGTGAGGGCGGCCGACGACCGTACGCCCCAGGTGGCGCGGGCGACGGACGAGCCGATGTCCAGGGCCTGCCCCACGTCGCCGACGGTGTCGCGGACCAGGCCCGGCAGCTTGCGCGGGTCCGGCAGCCAGGACCACCGTGAGGTCTCGGGTTCGGCGGGCGCAGGACGGGCCGCGGGCAGCTCGGTGGGGTCCATGACGGCCGCGGCGAGCATCAGCGCGCGCAGCCCGTCGGCGAGGGCGTGGTGGAACTTGAAGAGCACGGCGAAGGAGGTGCCGTCGAGGCTCGGCAGCACGTGCGCCTCCCACGGCGGGCGCTCGCGCTCCAGGGGGCGCTGCATGAGCGTGCCCGCCGCGGTGTGGAAGTCCTGCGCGGGCTCGGCGAGGCGGACGTGGTCCAGCGGGTCGAAGGCGGGCGCGGTGGCGCGGACGGCCCCGCCGACCGGCAGCCAGACCGGGCGGATCCGCAGCCGCAGTCCGGGCACGGCGGCCGCGCGTTCGGCGAGGAGCCGGGCGGCGCGCTCGGCGGCGGCCGGTGAGTCGGCCTCGAAGACGCCGAGTGCTCCCAGGTGCATGGGGTGTGCGGCGGACTCGATGTTCCAGAAGGCGAGGTCGAGAGGTGCGAGCAGGTCGGAGGACTCAGCGGTCTGCGCTTTCAACGGGTTCAACGGTCTGCTCTCGCGTCGAGGACGATGCGGGGGGCGGCATGAGTGTGCAGTCAATCGCCGTTGCGCGACTACGGTCAAGTACGATCAAGCTACGCACAGCTAACAACAGATTAAGGCCCGCCTCTCTGGGAGAGGCGGGCCTGATGGTGCGCAAGTGGCGTATCGACTACGTCACTTCAGCGCGGGCGGCGCGGCATCCTGCGACGTGCCCCACTCCGAGGGCTTGTCGCCCACCGTGAAGGCGATCTCGCGGGTGTCACGGATGTCGTCGGTCGTCAGGTACGTCTTGCCGTAGTCGGCGCCGTCCGTGCGCGCCGACTGGATGTACCGCTCGGTGTCCGAGGTGCCCGGCGCCTTCACCGTGAGACGGCCCTTGGGGTAGTAGCGGCGGTCGAGCTTCAGGTCGACGCGCTCGAAGACGGGCGTCGACAGGCCCCAGGTGTCCGTGCCGGGCTGGACCGGGAAGACACCGATCGAGGACAGCACGTTCCAGGCGGACATGGTGCCGAGGTCATCGTTCCCGGTCATGCCGGTCGGGGTGTCCGTGAAGAGCGTGAGCGCGGCGTGCACCACGTCGGTCGTCTTCCACGGCTGGCCCGTCGACAGGTAGGTGTACGGGGCGATGAGGTCGGGCTCGTTCTGCGGGTTGTACTTGTCCGCGTTGTAGTAGTCGTACGGGCCGTTGACCCACACCTCGCGCGCGGTCTTCGCCGGGTCCTTCAGGAGCTGCTCGTAGGCGAAGAAGGAGTCGAGACGGTCGTTGGTGGCCTGCTTGCCGCCGATGAGACCGACCATGCCGGGCAGGTCCTGCGGGACAAGCCACTGGTACTGCCAGGACGTGCCCTCGTGGAAGCCCTCGCTCTTGGCCGGGTCGGCGGGACCGGTGAAGGCGCCCGCGGCGTCCCGCGCCCGGAAGAACCCGGTCGAGCTGTCGAAGATCTTCCGGTAGTTCTGCGCACGCTCGGCATACCGCTTGGCGTCGGCCTTGTGTCCCAGGTCGGCGGCCATCTGGCCCAGCATCGCGTCCGAGAGCGCGTACTCCAGCGTCGCGGAGGCCCCGTGGTCGTAGTCCGAGTCGCCGGGCTTGGCGTGCGGGCGGCCCTTGATGTACGGCGCGAAGCCCTCGCTCAGGTACTCCTTGTTGGCCTCACGGCCCACGGGCGCCGATTCGGCGGGCGGCACACCGTCCGCGTTCTTCTTCAGGGCGCGGTACGCCTCCTCCTCGTGCCCCTTGAGCAGGCCCTGCTGGTAGGCGTTGGTGAGGAAGGGGGTGACGGGGTCGCCGGTCATGATGTTCGTCTCGACCGTGCCGTAGCCCCACTTGGGCAGCCAGCCGCTCTCCTCGTCGATCTTCAGGACGGAGAGCGCCATGTCACGGGACTCGTGCGGCGCGAGCAGGGCGAGGAGCTGAGCCTGGGTGCGGTAGGTGTCCCACAACGACCAGTTCTGGTAGTACGTGAATCCCCCGTCATCAGCAGCGCGGTGGATCTTCTGGTCCCAGCCCGTGTACCGGCCGTCGACGTCGCTGCCGATGTTCGGCGCGAGGAACGAACGGTAGAGGGACGAGTAGAAGGTGCGGCGCACGGTCTCGCTGCCGCCCTGCGCCTGCACGTCGTCGAGCCGGTCCTCCCACGCGGCCTGCGCGGCCTTGGCGACACGGTCGTACGAACGCCCGCCCTCCGCACGGAGGTTGAGCGCGGCGCCCTTGGCGTCCACGTACGACAGCGCGGTGGTCGCCTCGACGGTGCGGTCCTTGGAGGTGTCGAAGCGGACGTACGCGCCGTTGCGCTCCTCGCCCGCCGACGACGACTTGGAACCCGCGGTGACGGTGTCGCCCTTCCAGGTGCCCGAGGCGGTGAAGGGGCGGTCGAACTTGGTGATGGTGTAGACGGTGTACGGCTTGGTGTCCTGGCAGAAGCCGCTGCCGGTGATCGCCGTGCGGACCGTGCGGCTGTCGAGGATCTCGACCTTGGTGCTGCCCGTCTTGTGCAGCGACTGCCCCGCGTTGAGCAGGACGTTGGCCTTGTCGGTGGCGGGGAAGGTGTAGCGCTGCACTCCGGTGCGCTTGGTGGCCGTCAGCTCGGCCTCGATACCGGACTTCAGGCCCACCTGGTACGAGCCAGGGCTCGCCTTCTCGTCGTCGTGGCTGAACTCCGCCGCGTACTTCGCGTAGTCCGTCTCCTTGACGTCGCCCGTGGTGGGAAGCACCGGCAGATCGCCGCCCAGTCCGCAGCCGACGCCCGAGAGATGGACGGTCGAGAAGCCGCGGATGTGGGTGTCGGAGTGGTCGTAGCCGGTGTTGTGCCCGGTGTCGGGCGAGAACTGGACCATGCCGAAGGGCACGGCCGCACCGGGATAGGTGTTGCCCTCGTTCTCGGTGCCGATGAACGGGTTGACCAGGTCGGTGAGGCGGCCGTCCGCTGCCGGGGCGGCCTGCGCCGCCGGTATGGCGAGGGCTCCCCCGAGGAGCGTGGCCGCGGCCACCGCCACCCCCGTACCGCGTAGCCGTTGGGTCCATCTCATGGGTGGGAACGCCTCCTTGGACAACGTTGTCAAAGCGCGGAACGCGATCATTCTTCGGGGGTCGCCGCGTGTGCGTCAAGGGGTGGGAGGCAGCGAGCGGGCCGCGCCTCTCAGCCGGTGTGCAGCCACACCCGCAGCGGTCCGACCGGGGTGAACCCCTGGCGGACGGCGGCCGCCAGGCTGTCGCCGCTCTCGTATCCGACGACCGGAAGGCGGGGCCAGAGCCGGGCGGCCTCGGTGAGGCAGCCGGCCCAGGCGGACTCCTCCCCGCCCGGCGCGTCGTCCGTCGCGAACAGGTTGGAGATGCCGACCACGGCATCGCCTGGGCTCGCGACGGCGCCGGCGACGATCTTCCCGTCGGCACAAGTGCCGCTCAGGAATGTGGTGTTGCCCGTCATCAGCTCAGACCGGAACAGACCGGTGGCCTGCTCGCCGCCGCTCCACGCCGTCTCCCACGCGGGCAGGGAATCGGCGCTCTCCAGCGGCGCCCAGTGAACGGTCGCGGGCCCGGCCGCGGGCGCCTCACCCGCGGGCCGGTGGATCCACTGGGCCTCGAACAGCACCTCGAAGCCCAGCGGCTCCAGGTCCAGGCAGGCGAAGCTGTCCTTGACGGAGCAGCCCGGCGACTCCGTGTCGATCCGGGCCACCAGGTCGGCCGCCGAAATGCCGGGGGTGAGCGAGACGGCGTCCGGATACAGCGGCGGCGTCCGCCGTGCGCTGCTCCACACCCCCGTCCCGAACTCCCCCGGCACCCCGTGCGCGCGGCAGACCGCGTCGCACCACTCGGCGTTGTTGCGGGCCGCGGCCCCTGCCCACTCGCTCGCGATGATCACGAGCCGATCGTGCCAAGTGGGAGGGGCCGCGTCCACGGGATAAGCGGGTCGAGCGCTGCGGGTCAGGGAGCCGGGCACCCCGCCGGGGCGGGCCGCGACGCGTCGCCGATCAAGGCCTCATGTGCTGCCTTGAGCCGCTTCACGTCGGGCTTGACGACCCTGCGGTCGTACGTCAGCAGACCGTTCAACTCGCCCTCCACATCCGAGATCTGGGTGTAGACGGCGCCGTTGCCGCCCTTGCAGGCGAGCGCGCGCACCTCGTTCAGCTTGGTGAGGTAGTCCTCGGTGTACGTCGCCGGGTCCACGTCGACGTAACTCTGCTGGACGGACCAGGCATGGCCCGGCACCGCGAGTCCGAGACCGCCGTACTCGCCGTTGATCAGCGCCCGTTCGCCGTCGGGCTTGGGCGGCAGCGCGGGGCTCGGATAGCCGTGCTCGTCCATGATGTCGCCGGTGCCGCCGTCGCGCCCGAGGTTGAGGCCCGACATGCCGTTGATCAGGCGGGTCGGGTCCCAGGACTTGGCCTGGGTGGCGATGCGGCCCTCGTCGTACTGGCCCCAGCCCTCGTTGAAGGTGACCCACATGACGATCGAGGGGTGGTTCCAGTGCTCGTCGATCATCTGCTTCATCTCGGACTCGTACTGGGCGCGGGCGGCCGTGCCCGGATTACGGCCCGCGTCCATCGACGGCATGTCCTGCCAGACCATGAGGCCCAGCTTGTCCGCCCAGTAGAACCAGCGGTCGGGCTCCACCTTGATGTGCTTGCGCACGGAGTTGAAGCCCATCTCCTTGTGCATCTTCAGGTCGTACGCGAGCGCCTCGTCGGTCGGCGCCGTGTGCAGGCCGTCCGGCCAGAAGCCCTGGTCGAGCGTGGCCATCAGGAAGGTGGGCTTGCCGTTGAGCATGGTGCGCGGGGTGCCGTTCACCTTCTCCACGGCGACGGTCCGCATCCCGAAGTAGCTCTTGACGCTGTCGCGGCCGACGGTCACCTTCAGGTCGTAGAGGAAGGGCTTGTCCGGCGACCAGAGACGCGGCTCGGCGATCTTCAGCTTGAGCGGGCTGCCCGTGCGTCCGCTCGCCTCCGCGACCTTCTTCTTGCCCTCGTACGCGACCGCCCTGACCGGCACTCCGTCGCGTACGCCCTTGGGCTCGACGGTGACCTGCTTGGCGGCCACGTCGGGCGTGATCTTCAGCGAGTCGGCGTGGTCGGCGGCCACCGGCTCCATCCACACCGTCTGCCAGATGCCGGAGGACGGGGTGTACCAGATGCCGCTGGGGTCGAGGCGCTGCTTGCCGACGGGCGGGTTCTCGCCGTCCTTGGAGTCGGTCGGGTCATAGACGCCGACGATCAGCTCCTGCGTCCTGCCCGGCTTCAGGGCGTCCGTGATGTCGGCGCTGAACTTGTCGTAGCCGCCCTTGTGTTCGGCGACCTTCTTGCCGTTGACGAAGACCTCGGAGTGCCAGTCGACCGCGCCGAAGTTGAGCTTGAGGCGCTTGCCGTCGCCGACCTTCCAGTTTTGCGGGACGGTGAAGGTCCTGCGGTACCACATGCGGTCCTCGTGCCGTTCCAGGCCGGAGAGCTGGGACTCCACGGGGTAGGGGACGAGGATCTTCTCGCCGAGCTGCTTGCCGAACGGGGGCTTCTCGCCGGCCTTCGCCGCGGCGAACTGCCAGGTCCCGTTGAGGTTGCGCCAGGCGTCGCGGGTCAGCTGGGGGCGCGGGTACTCGGGGAGCACGTTGCCCGGCTTCACGTCGTCGGCGAACTTGGTGCGCAGCTGGTGCTCGGAGTGGTTGGGTCCGCTGCTCCAGAAGGCGGCGACCTCCTTGCCGTCGTCGCCCGCCAGGCCGCCCTTGCCGTCGTAGCGGATGTCGGCGGTGCCCTTGGCCGTGCCCGTCTTGTTGCCCACGACGGGTTCCTTGAGGCCCACGAGGAGCGCGCGCGGGTCCTCGGGGTCGGCCTTGATCGTGCCGATGGGCCACTTGGCGCCGCCGATGACCGCCTCGATGTGGTCCGCGAGGCCGTTCGGGGGCGTGCCGAGCTTCTGGGCGAAGTCCAGCTTCAGGGTGCGGCCGTCCTTGAGGACGGTGGCGGAGGTGGCGCCGTCGTACTCGAAGCCGTCGGGGAGGCGGAAGGCCGACTGCGGGACGGCCTTCTTGGTGCCGCCGGGCTCGGTCCAGCGCAGGTGGAGGTTGGAGCCGCCGTAGTGCTCGAAGTACTCGACCTTGATGTCGTAGGCCTTGCCGGCCTCCAACTCGACAGGCTGGGCGGTCTGTTCCTTGTCCCAGTCGTCGACCCAGTGGTCGATGGCGAGCTTGCCGTCGACCCAGAGCCTGAAGCCGTTGTCGCCGATCATGGAGAAGGTGTGCGAGCCGGTCTTCTCCGGGACGACCTTGCCGGTCCAGCGGACGGTGGCGTCGTCGGCCTTGCCGGTGGCGAAGGCCAGGCGCGGGTCGAGGTTGTCGAAGTCGATCTTCTGGTCGAAGCCGGTGGCCTTGAGCTCGTGGAAGTCGAAGGCACCGGGGGCGGACTGGGTGTAGTACTCGCCCTTCAGGCCGTGGATCTCGGGGGGTTCGTCGGCGGCTGTCGCGGCGGGGACCGCGGTGAGTCCGGCGAAGGCGAGGGCGACGGTGAGCAGCAATATCAGTCGCTGCCTGACGCGTCTGGGTCGGGTGGGGCGCACAGATCCTCCGTAGCTCGAAGCGGTGCTTGAAGACTGAGGAAGGGGGTGGCGGCTGACCGCCGCAGTCTGTACAACGAATCTGTACAACGTTGGAAGGAACGGCAGTTGGCATGACAGCACGCTCTCCGGCGCGCTGTCCAGGGTCATGACAAACACCCCAGGACAGGGGTGCACCTCTACGCAGGGAGCTGCTCGTGCGGGTTAGCCTCAAGGACGTCGCGGAGCGCGCGGGCGTCTCCATCAAGACCGTCTCGAACGTGGTGAACAAATATCAGCACGTCACCCCGGCGATGCGGGCGCGCGTGCAGGAGGCGATCGACGAGCTGGGCTACCGCCCCAACTTGACGGCGCGTCACCTGCGGAAAGGGCGTACGGGCATCATCGCGCTCGCCGTCCCCGAGCTGGGCAACCCCTACTTCGCCGAGCTGGCGGGCGCGGTCATCGACGCGGCGGCCGAGCACGACTTCACCGTCCTGCTCGACCATACGCGCGGCGACCGCGAGCAGGAGATTCTGGTCAGCCAGGGTTTCCGGGCCCGGGTGATCGACGGTCTGATCATGAGTCCGCTGGAGCTGGAGTCGGCCGACCTGCTCGGCCGCGAGGACGACGTGCCGCTGGTGCTGCTCGGCGAGCGCCAATACGACCTGCCCTACGACCACATCGCGATCGACAACGTGGCCGCGGCCCGCGCCGCGGTACGCCACCTCATCGGCCGCGGCCGCTCCCGGATCGCCTATCTCGGCGCCCGCACGGACTCCGCGAACCGCCCGGCGAACCTGCGGCTCCAGGGCTGGCGCGAGGAGTTGACGCAGGCGGGGATAGCCGCGCCGGACAGCCTGGTGGGTCCGGTCGGCGGCTGGAACCGCTGGGACGGCGCGAAGGCGATGGCCCGGATGCTGGACGCGGGGGTGCGGCCCGACGCGGTGTTCGCGTACAACGACCTGGTGGCGATCGGCGCCATGCGGGTGCTGCACGAGCGGGGTCTGCGGGTGCCGTGGGACGTGGCGGTGGTCGGCTTCGACGACATCGCCGAGGGACAGTTCGGGGCGGTCACGCTGACCACGGTCTCGCCGGACAAACAGGCCATCGCCCGGCTCGCGGTGGCCTCTCTGCTGCGCAGTCTGGAGGGCTCGGGGGCGCCAGAGGGACGCGAACTCACGGCTGAATTCCGCCTGGTGGAGCGGGAAAGCACGCTGGGACGACGCTGAACCGGCGACGCGTCGGCGGCGGTCTCCCCGTGCGCGGAGGGTTTACAGCCCCCTTTCAACGATGTAAAAAGCTCCCCGTACCGCCGAGTTGACCGTAAGAGCCGATCCTCCCGTGAGCGCTCTCAGCGCCGGGGCCGTGCCGTTTTGGGGACTCCATGAAGCCGACCACACGCCTTAGCCGCACCTCAGCCAGGACCCTCCTCGCCGCCGGTCTCGCCGCGAGCCTCGCGCTCGCCACCGGATGCGCCAAGTCCGAGGACGACGGCGACAAGAGCTCCGCGTCACAGGACCAGGGCGACTCCGGGCAGGTCGTCTCGGAACCGAGCGAGGGCAGCGGCCCGACCTGCGCGATAGACGCCTACGGCGGCAAGAAGCTCGACCTCAAGAGCGCCACCGTCGGCTTCTCCCAGTCGGAGAAGGAGGCCAACCCCTTCCGCATCGCGGAGACGGCGTCCATCAAGGCCGAGGCGAAGAAGCGCGGCGTCAAGCTCCTCACCGCGAACGCCCAGTCGCAGTTCTCCAAGCAGATCAGCGACGTGCAGGACCTCATCGCCAAGGGCGCGGACCTGCTGGTCATCGCACCGCTGAACTCCGACGGCTGGGAGCCCGTGCTGCGCTCGGCCTCCGCCAAGCACATCCCGATCATCACCATCGACCGCAAGATCAACGCCAAGGCCTGCAAGGACTACGTCAGCTTCATCGGCTCCGACTTCGTCGAGCAGGGCAAGCGTGCGGCCGATCAGATGATCAAGGCCACGGGCGGCAAGGGCAAGGTCGCGATCCTGCTCGGTTCCGCGGGCAACAACGTCACCACCGAGCGCACCAAGGGCTTCGAGGACCGCGTCAAGGAGAAGGCCCCCGACCTCAAGATCGTCTTCAAGCAGACGGGCGAGTTCGCCCGCGAGAAGGGTCAGTCGGTCACCGAGAACCTCATCCAGTCCAAGCCGGACATCAAGGGGATCTACGCCGAGAACGACGAGATGGGCCTCGGCGCGGTCAACGCCCTCAAGGGCGCGGGCAAGAAGGCCGGTGACGTGAAGATCGTGACGGTCGACGGGACCCGCAACGCCGTGCAGGGCATCGTCGACGGCTGGATCGACGGCGTCATCGAGTCGAACCCGCGCTTCGGCCCGCTGGCCTTCCAGACCCTGGACACCTTCACCAAGGGCACGAAGGTCTCGCAGGACATCGTCATCAAGGACAGCGCGTACACGAAGGACAACGCCAAGGCGGACCTCGGCAAGGCGTACTGAGATGTCCGACGTCCTCTCGGTCACCGGCCTCAGCAAGACGTTCCCGGGCGTACGGGCCCTGGACGGGGTCGACTTCACCGCACGCGCCGGTGAGGTGCACGCCCTGATCGGCGAGAACGGCGCGGGCAAGTCCACGCTGATCAAGGTCCTGACGGGCGTGTACGCACCGGACGCCGGCGCACTCACGTACAACGAGCGACAGGTCGCGTTCGCCACGCCCCTGGAGGCACAGCACGCGGGCATCTCCACCATCTACCAGGAGGTCAACCTCGTCCCCCTGATGAGCGTGGCCCGCAATCTCTTCCTCGGCCGCGAGCCTCGCGGCCGGCTCGGCCTCATCGACTTCCGCCGCATGCACCGCGAGGCGGACGAGGGCCTGCGGCGGCTCGGCATCCGGGTGGACGTGCGCCGCCCGCTGCGCGAACTGGGCGTCGGCACGCAGCAGATGGTGGCCCTGGCCCGAGCGGTCTCGGTCGACGCGCAGGTCGTCATCATGGACGAACCCACGTCGTCGCTCGAACCGCGCGAGGTCCAGACCCTGT
This sequence comes from Streptomyces sp. NPDC055099, assembly GCF_053607685.1. Classification (NCBI taxonomy): domain Bacteria; kingdom Bacillati; phylum Actinomycetota; class Actinomycetes; order Kitasatosporales; family Streptomycetaceae; genus Streptomyces; species Streptomyces sp. NPDC055099. The sequence continues at coordinate 596,100 of NZ_JBSGUA010000004.1, forward strand.
TCGGCGTCATCCGCATGCTGCGGGACCGCGGCATCGCGGTGATCTACGTCAGCCACCGTCTGGAGGAGCTCTACGAGGTGTGCGACACGGTCACCGTGCTGCGCGACGGCAAGCTGGTGCACACGGGACCCATCGCGGAACTCGACAGGCTGCGCCTCGTCTCGCTGATGCTGGGGCGCGAGGTCGGGGAAGTACGCGAGGAGGGCGTCACCAAATTCTCCGGCGAGCACGCCCCGGAGGCCGAACCGGTGCTTCAGGCAAGCGACCTGACGATGCGCCACCACCTGCACGGCGTCTCGGTCGAGATCCGGCCCGGCGAAGTGGTGGGGCTGGGCGGCCTGCTCGGCTCGGGGCGCAGCGAGACGGCCAAGGCCATCGCGGGAGCGCTGCCGCCCGACTCCGGACGCGTGGTGGTGGCGGGTGACACGGTCCGCACCGGCTCGCCGCCCGCCGCCATCCGCGCCGGCATCAGCCTGCTCCCCGAGGACCGCAAGGCCGAGGGAATCGTCCCCGGCCTCTCCGTCCGCGAGAACATCGCACTCGCCGCACTCCCCCGCCTCTCCCGCCTCGGCCTGGTGAACGAGGCGGCGATCGACAGAATCGTGGACGCGTTCATGACGCGCCTGCGCATCAAGGCGTCGGGCCCGAACCAGAAGGTGGGCGAACTGTCCGGCGGCAACCAGCAGAAGGTCCTCCTGGCCCGCTGGCTGGCGATGAACCCGAAGGTCCTGCTCCTCGACGAACCCACCCGCGGCATAGACATCGGCGCCAAGGCCGAAGTCCAGAAGCTGATCGACGAACTGGCCGACGACGGCCTCGCGGTCCTCCTCATCTCCTCCGACATGGAGGAACTCATCGAGGGCTCCGACCGGGTCGTCGTCCTCAAGGACGGCACGGTGGTCGAGGAACTGACGGGCTCCGACGTCACGGAGGACGCCCTCATGCGAGCGATAGCCACCACCGGAGGTCCCGGAGACCAACATGACTGACCTCGCCACGGACGCCGTCGGCACGAAAGCACCCGCCGACCGCGAGCGCGTCCTGCGCTACCTCCAGAACTACGGCGTCTACCTCGGCGTAGCCGTCCTCCTCATCCTGAATATCGCCCTCACCCCGCACTTCCTGTCCGCCGAGAACTTCCGCACGCAGGCCGTCCAGGTCGCCCCCGTCCTCATCGTCGCCCTGGGCATGGCCCTGGCCATCGGCAGCGAGGGCGTGGACCTCTCCGTCGGCTCGGTCATGGCGCTCTCCACGTCCCTGCTCTCCCTCTACCTGGGCTACGGGACATGGGTCGCGATCATCGTCGCGCTCATCGGCGGCGCGGCCATCGGCGTCGCGAACGGCTCCCTCATCGCGTTCATCGGCGTCCAACCCATTGTCGCCACCCTGGCGTTGATGGTCGCGGCCCGCGGGCTCGCCCTCGTGCTCCTGCCCCAGCTCAAGGACGTACGCGACCCGACCATGGCCTCGCTCGGCTCCGGTGACGTCCTGGGCATCCCCTACCTCGTCCTGATCGCGGCGGCTCTCGCGCTCATCGTGGCCTTCGTCGTCCGGCGTACCACTTTCGGGCGCCAGCTCCTCGCCATCGGCGACAGCCGCCCGGCCGCGCGCCTCGCGGGACTCCCCGTACGACGCGTCCTGATCCTCGTGTACGTCTGCTCCGGCGTCCTCGCCGCCATCGCGGGCGTCCTGGCGACGGCACGCCTGACCGCCAGCGACCCCACCTCGCTCGGCAACCTGATGGAACTGTCCGCGATCACCGCCGTCGTGGTCGGCGGCACCCCGCTCAGCGGCGGTCGCGTACGGATCGGCGGCACCGTCGCGGGCGCCGTACTCATCCAGTTGCTCACCGCCACGCTCATCAAGCACGATCTGCCGCCCTCCTGGACACAGATCGCCCAGGCGGTAGTGATCATTCTCGCCGTCTACGCGGCACGGGAGAGGGGCAAGCGGTGACCGGCACCGTCCTATCCGAGGCCAAGCCCATGAAGAAGCCCGAGGACGAGGAGACCGGAGCAACCCGCTCCGAGCGCGTCAGCGCACTCGCCCAGCAGCACGGCGCCCTGGTCACCCTGGTGGTCGCCGTGATCGCGGCCTCGCTCAGCTTCGACACGTTCCTGACCGGCGACAACCTGGAGAACATGGCGGTCTCCTCCGCCTTCCTCGCGGTCGTCGCCCTCGGCATGACCTTCGTGATCATCACCGGCGGCATCGACCTCTCCGTCGGGTCCCTGTTCGCCCTCGGCGGCGTCCTGGCGGCCTGGGGATCGCAGTACGGGACGGCGGTGGCGCTGCTCCTGCCGCTGGCCGTATGCGGACTCATCGGCCTCGTCAACGGCCTCCTCATCGCCCGCTCACGCCTGGCCCCCTTCATCGTGACACTGGCCGCGATGCTGGGTGCGCGCGGCATCCTCCTTTCCATCACCGACGAGGGCTCCAAGACCTACCTCGTCGACAAGGACTCGTTCTTCGCGACGCTCGGCCAGGGCAAGTTCCTCGGCATCGGCGCGCCGGTCTGGATCACCCTCGCCCTCTTCGTCGCCGGCGCCGTGATCCTGCGCCGCAGCCGTTTCGGCCAGTACGTGTACGCGGTCGGCGGCAACGAGGACGCGGCGGCCCTCATGGGCGCCCCCGTGGCCCGCACCAAGGTCACCGTCTACACCCTCTCCGGCCTCTGCGCGGGCCTCGCGGGCGCGCTCAACGCGGCCTGGCTGGTCTCGGGCGTCACCATCCTCGGCTCGGGCATGGAACTGGAGGCGATCTCCGCGGTCGTCATCGGCGGCACCCTGCTGACCGGCGGATTCGGCTTCATCAGCGGATCACTCGTCGGCGTGCTGCTCCTGAAGGTCATCCAGAACGTCATCAACCAGATCGGCTCACTCGACTCCGCCTACCAACAGGTGGTCAGCGGCGCTTTCCTGGCACTCGTGGTGATCGCGCAGACGTGGCTGGGGCGCCGTCGCCGGGTGCTGTAGCGGGCACGGACGCGGAGGCGGCTACATGGGCACGATCTGCCCCTTCCCCAGCGCGATCACGCCGCCCTTCGACACCGTGTAGAGCTCCTCGTCCCGCTCGGGGTTGACGCCGATCGTCGCCCCGGGCGGGACGTCCACGTTCTTGTCGAGGACGGCGCCGCGCACCACCGCTCCCCTGCCCACGCGTACGTTGTCGTGCAGGACCGAGCCCTGGACGACGGCCCCGTCCTCGATCGTCACGCCGGGTGAGAGCACGGAGCGTGTGACCTGTCCACGGATGACGCAGCCGGGGCTGACGATGGACTCGCTCGCGATGCCCGCCGCGCAGAACTTGGCCGGTGGCAGGCCGCCCGGGTGGGTGTAGATCGGCCAGCGGCGGTTGTCCAGGTTGAAGACCGGCTGGTCGGAGATCAGGTCCATGTGCGCTTCGTAGTACGCGTCGAGTGTGCCGACGTCACGCCAGTAGCCGTGGTCGCGCGGGGTCTCCCCCGGCACGTGGTTGTCGTCGAAGTCGTAGACCTGGGCCAAGCCGCGCTCGGTGAGCATCGGCAGGATCGAACCGCCCATGTCGTGCTTGGAGTTGTCGTCCTCGGCGTCCTGCTGGATCGCGTCGACGAGGGTCTTCGTGGTGAAGACGTAGTTGCCCATGGAGGCGAACACCTCGTTGGGCGACCCCGGCAGGCCCGGCGGGTCGGTGGGCTTCTCCAGGAAGCGGTCGACGCGCGTGCCGTCCCGCGCGGGCGTGATGATGCCGAAGGAGGACGCCTCCGAGCGCGGTACCTTGATCCCCGCGACCGTGACCCCGGCGCCGCTCTCGAAGTGCTGGTTGAGCATCTGGCGCGGGTCCATGCGGTAGACGTGGTCGGCCCCGAACACCGCGATGTAGTCCGGCTGTTCGTCGTGGACGAGGTTCAGGGACTGCAGGATCGCGTCGGCGCTGCCCAAGTACCAGCGCGGGCCCAGACGTTGCTGGGCCGGCACCGGGGTGACGTAGTTGCCGAGGAGGCTGGACATGCGCCAGGTGGTGGTGATGTGCCGGTCCAGGGAGTGGGACTTGTACTGGGTCAGCACACAGATCCGCATGACGTCGCCGTTGACGAGATTGGAGAGCACGAAGTCGACGAGGCGGTAGGTGCCGCCGAACGTGACCGCTGGTTTGGCCCGGTCGGCCGTGAGGGGTTGCAGGCGCTTGCCCTCACCGCCCGCCAGGACGATTCCGAGCACCGAAGGTCCACCGCGCATCGCGCCGCCCCCTTAACTGGGATCACTTGGACTCGAGTAACTCCTCGTACACGCGGGTCGTGCGTCGCGCGACCGCGTCCCAGCCGAACTCCTTGACGGCCCGGTCACGTCCGGCGGCGCCCATCCGGGTCGCGGCGCGCGGATCGGTGACCAGTTCGTTCAGGGCTTCCGCGAGCCGCGCCTCGAAGGCCGCCGGCTCCTTCTCCTCGTACGGGACGAGGAGGCCCGTGCTGTGGTCGGCGACGACCTCGGGGATGCCGCCGACGTCCGATGCCACGACCGGGGTGCCACAGGCCATCGCCTCCAGGTTCACGATGCCGAGCGGTTCGTACACCGACGGGCAGACGAACAGGCGCGCGTGTGTGAGGAGTTGGATGATCTGCTGGCGCGGCAGCATCTCCGGGATCCAGTGGACACCCCCGCGGGAACGGCTCAGGTCCTCGAAGAGGGTGCGGAACTCGGCGTCGATCTGCGGGGTGTCGGGCGCTCCGGCGCAGAGCACGAGCTGCGCGGACGGGTCCAACTCCTTGGCCGCGCGCAGCAGATGGGGCACGCCCTTCTGCCGGGTGATGCGTCCGACGAACAGGACGTACGGCCGCTGGGGGTCGATCCCCAGGTGTTCCAGGACGTCCGTCCCGGGTACGGGGCGGTACAGGCTGGTGTCGATGCCGTTGTGGACGACGCGCACCTTCGCCGGGTCGATGCCGGGATAGCAGTCGAGGATGTCGGTCCGCATGCCGCGCGAGACGGCGATCACGGCGTCCGCGGACTCGACGGCGGTGCGCTCGGCCCAGCCGGAGAGGGCGTACCCGCCGCCCAGTTGCTCGGCCTTCCACGGGCGCAGCGGCTCCAGGGAGTGCGCGGTCATGACGTGCGGGATACCGTACAGGAGCTTCCCGATGTGGCCCGCGAGGTTGGCGTACCAGGTGTGGGAGTGGACGAGGTCGCAGCCCGTGAGAGCCGCCGCCATGGAGAGGTCCACGGAGAAGGTGCGCAGGGCGTCGTTGGCGCCGTCGAGCAAGTCCCAGGCCTGGTGGCGCATGGGGCCGTCGGCGGTTGCGCCGCTGCCCCAGCAGTGCACGTCGACATCGACGAGGGCCTCTAACTCCCGTGCGAGGAACTCGACATGGACACCCGCCCCGCCGTAGACATCCGGGGGATATTCCCGGGTGAGCAGTCCTACTCGCACGCAGAACCTCCGTCCGTCCACCCCAGCCGCCGGTCGTCCGCCCCCTCATGGTCACCCAGAAGCGCCCGGTGGGGAAGAGGCCCGCACCGACCTCCGGGGCGGGCGGTCGAAGCAGCAGTCCCCGCACAGTCCGCCGCCCGGGCACCGGTAGTAGAGACAGCAGCTGCGGCGGCGGAACGCCGTGCCGCGCAGTGTTCCGGTGCCGCGCAGGTCGGGATGGACGAAGAGTTCGACGGCCAGAGCCCGTGCCCGCTCCCCCGCGTCGGCACGTCCCGTGCGGCGCGCCCAGGTGCCCAGTTCACGGGCCGCGCCGGCGAGCGCGGAGCCCGCGTTGCCCCACAGCAGGGCTGCGGAAATCCGGTACCGCGTGCGCAAGGCGTCAGCCAGCGGAGCCAGATGGGCGTGCTGCACGACGTCCCGGATGGTCGCCGCATCCCCCGGCCGCGTCCGCACCTCGGCCAGCCACAGGTCGTCGGGGGAGCTGCCGTCCGCGTCCCAGTGCAGCCGCCCCGGATCGAGGTCGGGCACCTCGCCGTGGAGCGCGGCCGAGCCGAGCGCCACGGACCACAGCCGCGCCGCGAGCCCGAGCTGCGCCACGGACACCGCTACGCGCGCGTCGGGCGCCCCGAGCTTGGCGGCGACCTTGTCGACGCGGAACGCGAGGGGGCCGTCGTCCCCCGCGTACAGCCGTGCCAGGGGCGTCACTTGGGGCCCCGCGGGCGGTGCGCCCGTGCGCAGGGCGAAGAATCCGCCGACGGAGCCGACTTCGGTCAGGTCGAGAGGGGCAGTCACGGCAGCAGAGCTTAGGCGTCCCGCCGGAACAGCGCCGTCCACAGGAAGGGCTCACCGAAGCGCGGGGAGTCGGCGGGCTCGTCGCGCATGCGGCGCAGTTCGACCTCCGTCAGCTCTGAGAAGATCCAGCGCAGGGACTCGGGCGTGTAGGCGAGGCCGCCCTGGAGCCCGGACGCGCGGTAGAAGTCCGCGTCGGGCAGTTCGGAGCCGGAACCCGCTTCACCGGCGGCGAAGGCGGTGAGGGCGAGGTGGCCGCCGGGGGCAAGCGCGCGGTCGAGCAGGGAGCGATAGCTGACGCGGCGGTGGGGCGGCAGGTGGTGGAAACAGCCCGAGTCATGGATCAGGTCGTACGGGCCGCGCAGTTCACTCTCGCAGAGCACGAAGGCGTCGCCGCGGTGGAAGCGGATGTCCGCCCCGGCCTCGCGGGCCCGCTCCTCGGCCCAGTCCACGGCTGCCGGGGAGAGGTCGACGGCGTCCACCTGGAACCCCAGGGAGGCCAGATACAGGGAGTTGCGGCCGGGACCGCAGCCCAGATCGAGGGCGCGCCCCGGGGTGACGAGCCCACGCTCGACGTACGAGGCCAGGTTCTCGTCCGGCTTCGCCACGAAGAACGGCACCGGCCGGTCACGGTCGGTGTAGAAGCCGTCCCACCAGGTCGCCGCGTCGGCGGTCCAGCGGTCGGCTTCCGGCGCGAACAGGCCGTCCATGAGCTTCAGGACGTCGTCGACGGTACGTATGTGCCGGTGCATCCGGACCCCTTTCCACGAGGACCGAGGATATGACCTCGCAAGAATTTTCGAGATTTCGGATGATCCACCGAACCATCGCGTAACCCACCCGGGGGAGGACATCTCTCGGGTCGTACTCCATCGGCAGTAGGACCCAATGCCTGCTGAGGTACGACGACGTGGAGCGAAATTCGCGAGATCGTGGTGGGTATGGAAGCCGACCGTTCGCCGCGCCGGACGCCCCGGGCCCACCAGGGGGCGCAACGCAAGCCGTGGAGCACCTCATGAGTGCCCTCACGCTCGCCGTGCTGCTCTCCCTCGTGTCCGCCGTGGCGTACGCGGGCGGGGCCATTCTGCAGGAGCGCGTCGCCGTCAGCATGCCGGAGCGGCGGTACGCACCGCTGCGCCGCGGCGTCTGGTGGGTCGCCATCGCGCTGAACGGCCTGGGTGCGCTCCTGCACGTGGTGGCGCTCGCGTACGGGCCGCTGAGTCTGGTGCAGCCGCTCGGCGCCCTCACCATCGTCTTCGCGCTGCCGATGGCCGCGCTCTTCGTGCGCCGCAAGGCGGGGGCCACCGCGTGGCGCGGGGCGATCATGGCGACTGTGGGTCTGGCCGGGCTGCTCTCGCTGACGCAGTCGGCGGACGCGCAGTCCCTGGACGGCACCGAGCGGATCATGGTGGCGCTGATGACCGCGGGCGCCGTGGTGACGCTCATGGTCGTGGCGCACGCGGTGCACCGCCATCCGGTGGTGCGCAGTGTGCTGCTCGCCAGCGCGGCGGGCGTCGCCTTCGGCATCGCCTCGGTGTTCACCAAGACGGTGGCGGTGGACCTGGACGCGGGCGTCCCACTGGCACAGCAGGTGCCGAGCCTCGCCGTGATCGCCGTCCTGGCCGGTGCCGGTGTCCTGATCTCGCAGGCCTCCTACCGCGGCGCGGGCCTCGCGGCCCCGCTGTCGACCGTGACGGTCGTGAACCCCGTCGTGGCCGCCGCGGTGGGCCTCACGCTCTTCGGCGAATCGTTCCGCTACGGCTCGGCGGGCACGGCCGTCGCCCTGGGCTTCGGAGTCGTCGCGGCCGGCGGTCTGATCCTGCTGACCACGGAGCGGATCGGCGCGGCGCAGGGTGCGGCGGCCTCGACGGTCCAGGTGGCCAAGGGCGGCCCTGTGGCGGCGGACGCCGTGGCTCCCCGGAAGCGGCCCCAGGAGCGGGCGCACGAGCTGCCCGCGGTGCCCTCCCAGCCCGCGGCCGGACCGCACCGGCGAGTGCTGTTCCGCCATGGCCACGGCCGTGAACGCATCGGCTTCTGAGGCCACCCGCCAAGGCGCCTCACGCACGTCCCGAAGCCCCTGGGAAGAGAGATTCCCAGGGGCTTCGATCGTTCGCGCAGGGCTCCGCGTCAGATCCGGACGCCGCCCGCCCGCAGATACGCCAGCGGATCGACGTCGGAGCCGAAGCCGGGTCCCGTACGGATCTCGAAGTGCAGGTGTGGTCCCGTGCTGTTGCCGGTGGACCCCGAGCGCGCGATGCGCTGCCCCGCGCCCACCTTCTGCCCGGCCTTCACGGTGAGCGCCGAGAGATGGCCGTACTGGGAGTACTTGCCGTCGCCGTGCCGGATCACCACTTCGTAGCCGTACGAGCCGCCCCAGCCGGACGACACGACCGTGCCCGCGGCGACGGCCTTCACGGACGTCCCGGTGGCCACGGGGAAGTCCACACCCGTGTGATAGCCCTTCGACCAGGAGCCGCCCGCGGCGCGGTAGGGGGTGCTGGGCGAGGCGGCCACGGGTGCGGACATGCCCTGCGTGGCCTGGGCGGGCTTCGCCTTCTTCGGCTCGGCCTTCTGGGCCTGGGGCTTCGGCTTCGGTTCGGCCTTGGGCTCGGCCCGCTGCTTGGGCTGCGTACGCGGCTTCGGCGCGGCCTGCGCCTTCTGGCCCTTCTTCTGCGCCTGCATGGCGAGCCGCTGGCCCGGCGTGATCAGGTCGGGGTCGGCGCCGATCGTCGAGCGGTTGGCCTCGTACAGCTGCCGCCAGCCGCCGCTCACCCGGCGCTCGTCGGCGATCCCGGAGAGCGTGTCACCGCGCACGACGGTGTACATCTGGCCGCGGCCCGCGGTGGACTGCGGGGTCACCTCCGGCTTGACGTCCTTGACCTCACGCTGCGGGGCCTTCGCCGCGGCCTTCTTGGGCGCGCTCATCGGCGTGATGTCCGGCGCGTCACCGCCCCGCGTCAGGCCCGCCCGCTCCGAGCAGACCGGCCAGGCCTGCGGCCCCTGCGCCTTGAGGACCTTCTCGGCGACGGCTATCTGCTGGTGCTTGGTGGCGCGGTCGGCGCGCGGGGCGTAGGCGGTGCCGCCGTACGCCTCCCAGGTCGACTGCTTGAACTGGAGACCGCCGTAGTAGCCGTTGCCGGTGTTGATGCTCCAGTTGTTGGTGGACTCGCAGGCGGCGACCTTGTTCCAGGTGTCGACGTCGGCAGCCTCCGCCGTGCCCGTACCGATCAGCGGCAGCGCCATCCCGGCGCCGCCCGCCGTGACGGTCAGCGAAGCTCGGTTGATCCGGTTCGGCTGGTACCGGCGGTGCCGACCGCGTACGGCCATGAGAGCTCCCTCAGTCACACACATCACAGTCACGTCGGACACACGACAAGGCGGCAAGTTAGCCGCTCCGACCGAGGCGTGACAAGGGCGCGCGACCGAGGGAGCGCACCACCGGTCAGCCCTTCAAGTGCTCCGGGAGCCAACGGAGTTGGACACTTTGCTGGTAGGGGCCACCGCCCTCATGATCGTTGAAGGAGTACACCTCCATCGAACGTTCCGCCCCCGCGTAGGCGTTGTGGGCGGCGAAGACGGTCGACGGCGGGCACGTCATGTCCTCAAGGGCCGCGGAGAAGAGCGCGGGCGCCGTGCCCCGCGCCGCGAAGTGCACGCCGTCGAAGTAGGCGAGCGTACGGAAGACGCGCTCCTCGACGCCGCGCTTCGCCTTCATGTAGAGCGCGATCTCCCGGTAGGGCGGCCGGTCGGTGAGCGTCGTGGCGCGCGGGAAGTCGCACAGGAACGGCACGTCGACCGCGATCGCCGCCAGATCCGGGACGAGTCCGCCGACGGCGAGGGTGATCCCTCCGCCCTGGCTGCCGCCGACCGCCGCGATGCGCGAGGAGTCCACCAGCGGGTGCGCGCGGGCCGCCTCGACCGCCCGCACGCCGTCGGTGAAGACACGCCGGTAGTAGTACTCGTGGGGGTCCTCGATGCCGCGCGTCATGTAGCCGGGGTAGGCGGGCCCGCTGCCGACCGGGTCGGGGGTGTCGCCCGCCGAACCGCCGCTGCCCTGCCCCCGGGTGTCCATCACGAAGTGCGCGAAGCCCGCGGCCGACCACAGCAGGCGCTCGTGCGGGAGGCCGCGGCCGCCGCCGTACCCGATGTACTCGACGACGGCGGGCAGCGGCTCGGTCGTCCCGGCGGGCAGTATCAGCCACCCCTTGACCAGGTGACCGCCGAACCCGGCGAACGTCACGTCGAAGACGTCGACGGTGTTCAGGTGCGCGTCGACGGGAGTGAAGCGGGCGTCCAGGTCGTGCTCGCGTGCGGCCGAAAGGGTCTTCTCCCAGAACGGGTCGAAGTCCTCGGGCTCGGTCACCTCGGGCCGGTAGCGGCGCAGTTCGTCGAGCGGCATGTCGAAATGGGGCACGGGCGGCTCCTTCGTCGGACACAGTGTCGGAATGTCACGCTACGCCGCGGGGCAATACTGGCGAACACAGGCGGCACTTCCACCTCAGGAGCCACGGCATGAGCAGCACGTCAGCCCAGATCGGTGTCACGGGCCTCGCGGTCATGGGGCGCAATCTGGCCCGCAACTTCGCACGCAACGGTTACACCGTCGCCCTGCACAACCGCACGGCGGCCAAGACGCACGCGCTGGTCGAGGAGTTCGGCGACGAGGGCGAGTTCATCGCCACCGAGACCGCCAAGGAGTTCGTGGCGGCGCTCGAACGCCCGCGCCGCCTCGTGATCATGGTGAAGGCCGGCGAGCCCACGGACGCCGTCATCAAGGAGTTCGCGCCGCTCATGGAGCCGGGCGACATGATCATCGACGGGGGCAACGCGCACTTCGCCGACACCCGGCGCCGCGAGCGTGAACTGCGCGAGCAGGACATCCACTTCGTCGGTACGGGCGTCTCCGGCGGCGAGGAGGGCGCGCTGCTCGGCCCGAGCATCATGCCGGGCGGCTCCGCCGAGTCGTACGCCTCGCTGGGCCCGATGCTGGAGAAGATCTCGGCGAAGGCGAAGGACGGGTCGCCGTGCGTCACCCATGTCGGCCCGGACGGCGCGGGGCACTTCGTGAAGATGGTGCACAACGGCATCGAGTACGCGGACATGCAGCTGATCGCCGAGGCGTATCAACTGCTGCGCGATGTGGCGGGCTACTCCCCCGCTCGGATCGCCGACATCTTCCGCACCTGGAACACCGGCCGCCTCGACTCCTATCTGATCGAGATCACGGCGGAGGTCCTCAAGCACGTGGACGCCGCGACCGGTGAGCCGTTCGTGGACGTGGTCCAGGACCAGGCCGAGCAGAAGGGCACCGGCCGCTGGACGGTGCAGATCGCCCTCGATCTGGGCGTCCCGGTCTCGGGGATCGCGGAGGCGGTGTTCGCACGGTCGCTTTCCGGCCACTCCGAACTGCGGGCGGCGTCCAAGGACTTGGCGGGACCGACCGCCCGCCCGCTGGACGAGGCCGAGGCGAGCGCCTTCGCCGACCAGGTCGAGCAGGCACTGTACGCATCGAAGATCGTGTCGTACACGCAGGGCTTCCACGAGGTCGCCGCGGGCAGCGAGGAGTACGGCTGGGACATCGACCTGGGCGCGGTCGCCGCCATCTGGCGCGGCGGCTGCATCATCCGCGCCGCCTTCCTGGACCGCATCCGCGCCGCGTACGACACGCGCGCGGACCTGCCGAGCCTGCTGTCGGACAAGACGTTCGCGCAGGAGATCGGCGCGGCCCAGGACGACTGGCGCGCGGTCCTGGTCGCGGCCACCCGGCAGGGCGTCCCCACGCCGGGCTTCTCGGCGGCCCTCGCGTACTACGACGCGCTGCGCGCGGACCGGCTGCCGGCCGCGCTCACGCAAGGGCAGCGGGACTTCTTCGGGGCGCACACCTACCGGCGTACGGACCGCGAGGGTTCGTTCCACACGCTGTGGGGCGGGGACCGCTCGGAGGTACAGGCCTAAAACCTGTCCCCTCCGGCGGCCTCCCTGCCTGCTCTCGGCCTGCCTGTTCTCTGCCTGCCGTCAGACCGGCTTCGGCTCCGTCTCGGGCTCCGGTCCCGGCGGCGGGAGCGGGGTCGGCGGCGGGTCCGGCGTGGGGCGCGGCACGGGGCCGGGGCCCGGGCCCGGTGTGGGCCGTTCGGGGTCCGGAAGCGGATTCGGCCCGTTCGGGTCGGGGATCGGGCTCGGCGGCACCGGGTCGGGGTACGGGACGGTCATGTCTCCTCCATCGGGGTCGGAGATCGGTCGTGTCCACTCTCTCCCGCCTCGCGTGCCCACGCCTGCCGAGTCCACGCGTCCTCGCGCCGTCCGACCTCGGTCTCAGGTGCGCCTGAGGCGTACGACGGGGATGTCGCGGTCCGTCTTGGCCTGGTAGTCCGCGTAGAGGGGGAACAGCTCGACGAGGCTCGGCCAGACCCTGGCCTTGTCCTCGGCCGACAGTGTCTCGGCGCGGGCGGCGAACCGCTCCTCGGTGCCGACGCGCAGTCGTACGTCGGGCTCGTCGACGAGGTTGCGGTACCACAGTGGGTGCTCGTCGGCGCCGCCGTTCGAGGCGACGACCAGGTAGTCCTCGCCGTCGCGGCCGTAGATCAGCACGGTGCGGCGCATCTGTCCCGTGCGCCGTCCGCGGTAGTCGAGCAGGAGGCAGGGGACGCCCTGCACCCCGGTGCCCTTGGTGCCACCCGACTCCTCGTACAGCCGGGCCTGCTTGGCCACCCAGCCGGTTGGACTGATCACGGCCTCTTCGTCCTGCTGCGCCATGTCCGCTCCCGTGAAGCGTGCGTGTGAAGTGTCGAGTGGAGGGGTGAGCGATCACCATCTCCCGGCGCCAGCCTACGACTTGGCGCCGACACCACACCGCAGGACGGCCTCGCGCAGACCGGGGCGCGGGCCGGAGATCACCGGTACGGGGAGAGCGGCGCGGTCCGCCGCTTCCGCCATCGACGCCTGGGCGAGGACGACGGAGTCGACGCCGTGCAGGGCGTCGACGGCCTCCACGACCAGACGTACGTGGCCTTCCCTGTCGCCGGCCTCGAACCTCTCCCAGGCGCCGTCCACCAGGACCTCGGTCACGTGGACAGGCCGCCCGGCGCGGGCGGCCTCCTCCTCGACCAGGGCGCGGGTCGGCCCCAAGGTGCTCTCCAGGGTGGCGACGACGGCCACGGAACGCCCCGCGGCCACGGCGGCGGCCGCCATCGGCCGGTCGACGCGTACGAGGGGGACGCCGAGAGCGGCGGCGCGGGCCTCGGTGACGGCGCCGATCGTCGAGCAGGTGCAGAGCACGAGGTCCGCCCCTTCGGCGACGGCCCGCACGAGCACTTCCTGGACGTCGTCGGCCACCGCGTCGGGCCCCTCGGCGCGGGCCCGCGCGAGCAGGTCCGCGTGCACGAGGTGCCGCAGCGCGAGCCCCGGGTGGTCCTGGTCCCGCAGCCCCTCGAAGACGGGGACGTGCACGGGCGAGGTGTGCAGCAGGGCGAGCGTGGCGCTCACCACGCGGCCGGGTCCGACTTCACCTTGTCCAGGGCGGCGCTGACCAGCGCCCCCGAGGCGACGGGCGCCTCGTCGGGGTGCCGCTCGGCCCACTTCACGACGTACGGGCACAGGGGCGCGACGGCGACGCCTTCGCGCGCCGCCAGCGCGTACAGCTCCCTGGCCAGTGATCCCGCGATGCCCTCGCCCTCGTGGGCGGGCACGACTTCGGTGTGCACCGGCACCAGGGCGGACTCGGGCGCGTCCAGCGTGAAGTAGACGATCTGGCCCACGACCTCACCGCCCGCGCGCGCCTCGAGGACGCCGCGCGCCCGGTCGTCGCGGATCTCGATTCCACTGCTGCTCATCGGCTCTCCTGGAGGGCGGGCGCGGGCCGCGCCGGTCTCACACCGCCTGCGGGCTGCGCGCCATGTCCTCGGCGCCCGGCACCGGCGCGGCCGCGTCGTCGCCGAGGGCCACGATGCGGTTGTCCGCGCCGTCGACGTGCACGACCTTGGGTCGCATGGTGCGGGCCTCGGCGTCGTCGACCTGCGCGTAACTGATGATGATCACTCTATCGCCGGGGTGCACGAGGTGCGCGGCCGCTCCGTTGATGCCGATGACGCCGCTGCCGCGTTCGCCCTCGATGGTGTACGTCTCCAGACGGGCGCCGTTGGTGATGTCGACGATGTGCACGAGCTCGCCGGGCAGCAGGTCGGCGGCGTCGAGAAGATCGGCGTCGATGGTGACGGAGCCCACGTAGTGCAGGTTCGCCTGGGTCACCGTGGCGCGGTGGATCTTGGACTTGAACATGGTGCGCAGCATGAGGCACTCCCGGAAGGTGGCTCCCTGCCTGCTTTGTGCAGGTCAAGGGCGTTTCTCACTGTACATCGGCAGGCCTTCGACCCGAAGAGTTTCCCCGTCATCGTGGCAGCCCTCACGTTCCCCTGTCCCGAGGTGCGCTCAGCGGTCCACGCGCTTCTCGTGCGGCCCCGTGTCGGGGACCTCGCCCACCTCCGCCGCCGCGGGATCGAGGACGCGCGCCAGGAACGTGCGGGTCCGCTCGTGCTGCGGGTCGCCCACCACACGTTCGGGCGTGCCCTCCTCGACGATCACTCCGTCGTCCATGAAGACCACCCGGTCGGCGACCTCGCGCGCGAAGCTCATCTCATGGGTGACGACCAGCATCGTCATCCCCTCCTGGGCGAGCGAGCGCATCACCGCGAGTACGTCCCCGACCAGCTCGGGGTCGAGCGCGGAGGTCGGCTCGTCGAAGAGCATCAGCTCGGGGTCCATGGACAGCGCCCGGGCGATCGCGACCCGCTGCTGCTGGCCGCCGGAGAGCTGCGCCGGATAGGACCGCTCCTTGTCCACGAGGCCCACACGCGCGAGGTTGGCCCGCGCGATGCGCTCCGCCTCCTCCTTGCCGCGCCGCAGCACACGGCGCTGCGCGATGGTCAGGTTCTCCAGCGCCGTGAGGTGCGGGAAGAGGTTGAAGGACTGGAAGACCATGCCGATCCGGCGGCGTACGCGATCGATGTCCACATCGGGGTCGGTGACCTCCGTGCCGGCCACCGTCACCGTGCCCGACGTGGGCTCTTCCAGGAGGTTGACGCAGCGCAGCAGGGTCGACTTGCCGGAGCCCGAAGGGCCGATGACGCAGACCACGTCACCGCGCCCGACCGTGAGGTCGATGCCCTTGAGCACCTCCAGATCGCCGAACGACTTGCGCAGCTCGCGCACCTCGATCGACTGGCCCGCGGGCGTGGGCGCGTCGGGTGTCTTGTCCAACTTCATCGTGCTCACCTGGCTTTCGCCGTACGGGCCTCGAGCCGCCGCACCAGATGGCCGAGCGGGAGGGTGATGACGAGATACAGCAGTCCGGCGATCAGGATCGGGGTCAGGCTCTTGTGCTCGTTCAGCGCGTCCCGGCCGAAGTTGGCCAGCTCGAACTGGCCGAGCGAGAGACCGAGCAGATACACCAGCGAGGAGTCCTTGGTGAGCAGGATCAGCTCGTTGGTCAGCGGCGGCAGCACGATCCGGAACGCCTGCGGCATCACGATCGACACCATCGCGCGCCCCGGTGACATGCCCAGCGAACGGGCCGCCTCCGTCTGCCCCTTGGGCACCGCCAGAATGCCCGCGCGGATCGTCTCGGCCATGTAGGCGGCGCCCACCAGGCCCAGGGACAGCATCACCGTGATGTCCATGTCGAGCGCGACCTCGAAGGCCAGCGGCACGCCGAAGCCGAGCGCGATGAACACGAGCAGGGAGGGAATGCCGCGGAAAAACTCGATGTAGGCGATCGCGAGCCAGCGGTACGGAGGCACCGTGGACAGCCGCATCAGTGCGAGGACGATGCCGAGCCCCAGGCCGAATCCGAAGCCGAGCAGCGTGTAGTAGGCGGTGTTGACCAGCGCGGTGGTGATCACCTCGGGGAACAGCGCCTTGGCGATCTCCACGTCGAAGAATGCCTGGCGCAGTGTCCCCCAGTCGGCCACCAGCGCGAACACGGCTATGGCGATGAACAGCACGGCGTACTGGACGCCGCGGAACAGCCGTGCCCGCCGCCGTCGGGACATGGACATACGTGCAGAACTCCTCTGGTCAGCCGTTTGAATGCGTGAGGTCAGCTCTGCGGAGTGGTGCCGAACCACTTCTTGTAGATCTTGTCGTAACTGCCGTCGCTGCGGGCCTGCTTGAGGACCTCGTTGACCTTCTTGCGCAGTGCGTCGTTGCCCGTGCGGAAGCCGACTCCGTACTTCTCGCCGGTGTCGAACTCCGCGGTCACCTCGGTGTCCGGGTTGTCCTTGACGTATTCGAAGAGCACGCCGTTGTCGTTGATGCCCGCGTCGACCTTGCCGGCCTTGACCGCGGTGAGCAGCAAGCCGACGTCCTCGTACTCCACGAGTTCGATGTCGAGGCCCTTGCTCTCCTTCTTGGCGTAGATGCCGCCGGTGGTGGCCTTCTGGTAGCCGAGCTTCTTGCCCTTGAGGTCCTCGAAGGTCTTGTAGGGCTGCCCCTTCTTGGTGATCAGCGCCTGGGTGGCGTTGAAGTAGGGGTCCGAGAAGTCCATGACCTTGTCGCGCTCGTCGGTGATCGTCATGCCCGCCGCGGCCAGGTCGCACTTGCGGATGTTGAAGTCCTGGCCGGTTTCGATGCCCTCGAAGGGTGTGTTGACGATCTCCTGCTCGACCTTCAGTTCCTTGGCGACCAGGTCGACCAGATCCACGTCGAAGCCGACGATCTTGCCGTCCTTCTTCGACTGGAACGGCGGATAGGGCAGATGCGTGCAGGTCTTTATCTTGCCGGACGAGACGAGCTTGATCCCCGAGGCGCCCTTGTCGCCGCCGTCGTCGGACTTGGTGCTGGTGCAGCCCGCCATCAGCAGACCGGCGGCTGCGGTCAGGGCCATGACAGCCCTCGTGGAACGAACGGACTTCGGGGAACGAGCGGACACAGGACCTCCAGGGCAGGCTCGAACCAGGGCGCGAGCGAGATCAACAACGCTGTGTGCTGCGCAAGCTGCGGTGCATCCTGCCACCGGCCAGGGCTCTTGTCCCGCTCTCGGGATTGCGTATGGGTAACACACTCGATCTCCACCGCACCAAATCCCCTATGCGAGCGCCCACTTACTGTGCGTCAGCTCCCGAATCGCAGCGGGCTTCTTCCAGGAGTCCTGTCGCATGCGCGGTCCGCTGGTACAGCACGTAGCGCCCGTCTCGGACCTTGGTGACGAGGCGTGCGCGGTGCAGGGCGCTGAGGTGGTAGGAGACCGTGCCCGGGGCGTATCCGGTCCGGGCGGCGAGTTCCGCGGTGGACCGGGCGGTTTCGAGGTCCGCCAGCAAGGCCGCTCGGGCGTTGCCGACCACTTGCGCGATCTTTCCGGACCTGCGATCCCGGTCGGCCCCGATCCGCTGGGCGGGGTAGTAGAAGACGAACTGCCCAGGGGTGTCGACCTGAATGACGACGGCGGGCCGGCTGAGCACGCTGGGGGTGAGGACCAAGTCCCGGCCGGCGACGTCGATCTCGGCATCCCACGGCTTGGCGAGGGTGATCGCGGCGCCTGCCCAGGCCATGTCGGGGTGGAGCGCTTCGAGCGTCCGGCCCACGCCGTGGGTGGCGATGGCTGTCGCGCGGTGGGCTATGTCCTGGTGGATGATCGAGCGCAGTTCGGGCCACCCATCGGCCAAGGTTTCGCGCCAGAACCGGGCGAGACCGTTGGCGAGACGGCGCTGCATCCGCCCCGACTCCGCGATCCGGCGGGTGGTGGCGAGGAGCGGCCTGTTCCAGTGGGTACGGGTGTGGGTGAAGACCTGGGTTACGAGGTCGTCCTGCGCCACGGCCTCGATGTGCGCGATCTGCTCGTCGATCAGATCGCGGCGCTGTGCGTCCGCTCCTGGCTGAGGGGTGAGCAGGTCGGGCCTGTAGGTGTCGCCGTTGCGCGGCAACAGGTCTACGAGCAGGGCAACGTCGGGATGGGCGAGTGCTGCTCGGGCGAGTGGTCCGGGGTCCCCGAAGACCGGGTGCCGTCCCGACGCGGCGGTGAGCGTCAGCCACGCCATGGACTCCGAAGCAGGGGAAGGCGCCAGCCGTGTCCTGGACACGGTATCGGCGTCTACGCGCAGCGTGAGCACCGCCCGACGCTAGCAGTCGTCGCGGTGGATTTGAACGGGCTCGAATGCTTTCCGGCGTGAGGTCCCCGCGTGGTGGAGTCGTGACGCCGAACAACGGCAGCAACGTTCACTGCCCGATCCGAGGCGGGCGCCCCGGCACGACGGTGAGGTTGCGCATCCGGCACACGAGGAGCCAGGGAGTGGTCGTCATGGCGAGGTCGAAGGACGCATCGAAGGTGAAGAGCCGCACGAGGAAGGCCGGCGTGGCAGTGACCGCGGCCGTGTCGATTGCCGGGATGGCCTTCGCGGCGACACCCGCGACCGCCGTCGGCGCCGCTGCCGCCACCATCTCAATCGAGTACGGGGCTAGCTACTACAAAGGGACGGCCAGCTGGTCCAACCGGTCGGTCAGTATCGACGGATCGTTCAAGGCCAGCAATTGCCGGCGGGTCTACGCGCGGGCGTTCGCCGGCAGCACCTCGCTGGACTTCAAGAGCACCAGCACCTGGTGCAATCGATCCGGGCCGGCGGACTTCGCCCTTGCCGCGGACGTCGTCGGCGGGTCCGACAACATCTGGGTCTACATGACCGACGAAAACCAGAACTACCTCAAGGGCCAGACCTGTTACCGCGCCGGTTACTGCGTCGACGGCCTGCGCTAGTACCGCAACGGTAGGCGTCGCCGCGAAGCGGACCGCGGCTTCGCCGAACCGGTTCGTCCCCGGCCCGTTTCACTTCAACCGGTGGATGCCGCACGCGACCGCGTGCCGGGCACCGCAGTCCCTATCCTGGAGATCGCATGAAGACTCATCTCGCCGCCGGTCTCGGTTCCATCGTGTTGACCGCGGGCACCTTGCTGGGCGCTCCCGCCGCCGGCGCGCAGACCGCCCCCTACCCGAGCACCTCTTTCGACGTCACGATCGGCGCCAGCTCCGTCCGCGGCACCCTGACTTGGCGCGACCGCTCGGTCGGGGCCGCCGGAACGCACCGGGCCGCCGGCTGCGGCAGGGTGCTGTTCAGCACGTACGGTGCCTCTGGCAGCGTACTCGGCACTGTGAGCAGCGGCACTCGGTGCAACGTGACATACCAGTTCAGGCACGAGTTGCCTGCCGATGCGCCCGGCGGGGTGGCGTCTGTCAGGATCTGCCTTGAGGCGAACACGGCACTCGCGTGCGAGTGGTACAACCGGCCCTGACCCGCCCGAATTGCAGGCGTGGTCACGCAGGCGGAATTCCCGGGCTCGTCATGCGAACGACTTCTTGACCCGGCTTCGGCAAGAACAAGAGGGATCAGTCCCTACCGGCCTGCTGTTGAATGCTGTCGCCGCGGTTGTTGGTGCCGACGCTCGTGGCCAGGGCGGCGAAGTCACCCAGCACACCGAACCTGCCCTTGTCGGCGGGCAGCAAGGCGTGCAGGGGGCTGTCCGGCGCGAGCTGCTCGGCCAGTTGTGCCTTGTAGGCGTTGTAGGACCTGGCCGTGTAACTGGGATCGGTGACCGCCCGCGCCCGGTGGTCATTGGTCACCGCGATCGACGCCAAGTCCATCAGATAGGTGTCGATCAGATCGGTCACGTCCTTCGCCTTGGCGCCCCCCACCCCAACCCGCGCATGCTGAGCCAGCACCTGCGCCATCTCTATGACGATGTCGCGGTAAATGCCATGCCGGATGGTGTGCGGGAACGCCGCCATCACGTGATCCGCCTGACCCGCACCCTCGGTGTTCATGAACCGCGGCGTCTTCAAAGATTCCAGACCGGGCACCAGCAACGGCATCCCCGCATACAGGTCCTCCTCTTCGGGAATCTTCGTGTTCGCCGAGGCCAGCGGATGCAGGCCGATCTCGTGCGCCAGCATCCCCATCACATAACCGATGTCGTACTTCTCGAAGTAATAACTCGCCAGGTTGATCTCAACGCCCGCGTCACCCAGGTCACGCACGTCGGCCGGGGTCTCCGTCGTCCGCACATGCAGCGTGATCCGGACCGGACGGCCACCGACGAAGCTGTTGATCGTGCCGTGCTCGTCCAGCAACTCGACGATCCGGACCGCCTTCTCGACGTACTTGTCCGCCTGATTCAAGTTGGTGAACTCGAAATTCCCCAGCTTGAAAGGACGGAGGTCCGCTTCCGGCGGTGCGGCAGGGGCATTGTCCGAGTCCTGCGGCATGTGGGCCGGGACCTCGGCGGCCTCCATACCGTCGTCGGCCGGCCGGGGAAGGGAGACCGGGTCGACCCAGATGGACTCGCGCGATTCCTCGACGGCGGAGCTGCGGGCTGCCGACCACTCCTGGTCGGTGTCGTGCTGAGGCGCCGGGGTCACGTCGCCGATGAGCGCCCCGAGCAGGGCCAGGTGCCGGTCGCGCAGCCCGGAAGGGGCGAGGGACGGGTCTTCGGGTGCCTCGTTGAGGTTGCCGAGGAGGCTGCCGAGGATGTGGGGGCGATGCGGGGAGTCGGTGTCCCGGTACTCGTCGCGCAGGCCCAACTGGTGGGTGAGCTCATGCACCAGCTGCACCGGGGCGGCATCGGCCCACCAGGTGATCTGATCCATCGCCTCGTCGCGGCCCGCCAGGTTCACGGTCAAGTGCGGGGCATCGGCGGGGTCGACGTACTCGACGGTCACGTGCAGCCGGTCGCCGTTGAACAGGCGGTACTCCGGATCGTTCAGGAACTCCTCCACCCCTGAACTGAGTTGGTCGAACACGTGCGAAGCCTGGTCGTTGGTGCCGCGCAGCGCGACCCGGACCGTGAGGTCGGTGACCGGCTCGCCCTGGTACGAGAACCGCCGGACATCGAAGCCCGAACGCACCACGAATCGGGGACGGCTGTCACGCGGCCCTCTGTTCGGGGTGGCGGACGGCGCGGTCTGCGGAAGCCTGGGGCGTGCCTCGCCGGTGTTGGCGTCTGTTGCCCGGGCAGCGGGCGGTTGGATGCTGTCGCCGCGGTTGTTGGTCGCGATGCTGGTGGCGAGTTGAGTGAAGGACCGCGCGACGCCGAACAGGCTCTTGTTCGACGGCAGAAGGTCTCGAAGCGCAGGATTCTCCGCCAACTGGGCCTGGAGCATCTCCTTGTAGGCGTTGTAGACCCTCGCCGTGTAGTTGGGCTCCTTGACGGCATTCACCCGATAGTCGCTGGTGACCGCGATGGAGGCGAGATCCATCAGATAGGTGTCGAAGAGGTCGGTGACGTCCTGGGACTTGGCTCCCGCCACGCCGACACGTGCGCGCCGAGCGAGCACCGTGGCCATCTCTATGACGATGTCGCGGTAGATGCCGTGCCGGATGGTGCGGGGGTAGGCGGCCATGATGTGGTCGGCCTGACCCGCTTCCTCGGTGTTCATCGCGCGCGGTGTCGCCAGGTCGGTCAGTCCCGGCACGGGCAGCGGCATGCCTTGGTACGCCTGCTCCTGCTCGGGAATGTCCGTGTTGCGGGACGCCAGAGGGTGCAGGCCGATCTCGTGGGCCAGCATGCCCATCACGTAACCGGTGTCGTACTTCTCGAAGTAGTAGCTGGCCAGATTGATCTGCACACCGTCATCACCCAGGTCGCGCACGTCGGCCGGGGTCTCGGTCGTGCGCAGGTGCAGGGTGATGCGGACAGGGCGGCCGCCGACGTAGCTCTTGATGGTGCTGTGCTCGTCGAGCAGCTCGATGATGCGGACCGCCTTGTCGATGTACCGGTCCGTCTGATTCAGGTTGGTGAACTCGAAGTTCCCCAGCTTGAAGGGGCCCGGGTCGTCGGCGCTCTCGGTGGTGTCGGTGTTGGCCTGGGGCAGTCTGGGGCGGGCCTCGCCCGGATTGCCTACGGTGTTGGTGCCGGTCTGGTCGGGGGCGGCGGGTTGTTGAATGCTGTCGCCGCGGTTGTTGGTGCCGACGCTCGTGGCCAGGGCGGCGAAGTCACCCAGCACACCGAACCTGCCCTTGTCGGCGGGCAGCAAGGCGTGCAGGGGGCTGTCCGGCGCGAGCTGCTCGGCCAGTTGTGCCTTGTAGGCGTTGTAGGACCTGGCCGTGTAACTGGGATCGGTGACCGCCCGCGCCCGGTGGTCATTGGTCACCGCGATCGACGCCAAGTCCATCAGGTAGGTGTCGATCAGATCGGTCACGTCCTTCGCCTTGGCGCCCCCCACCCCAACCCGCGCATGCTGAGCCAGCACCTGCGCCATCTCTATGACGATGTCGCGGTAAATGCCATGCCGGATGGTGTGCGGGAACGCCGCCATCACGTGATCCGCCTGACCCGCACCCTCGGTGTTCATGAACCGCGGCGTCTTCAAAGATTCCAGACCGGGCACCAGCAACGGCATCCCCGCATACAGGTCCTCCTCTTCGGGAATCTTCGTGTTCGCCGAGGCCAGCGGATGCAGGCCGATCTCATGCGCCAGCATCCCCATCACATAACCGATGTCGTACTTCTCGAAGTAGTAACTCGCCAGGTTGATCTCAACGCCCGCGTCACCCAGGTCACGCACATCAGCCGGGGTCTCCGTCGTCCGCACATGCAGCGTGATACGGACCGGACGACCACCGACGAAGCTGCTGATCGTGCCGTGCTCATCCAGCAACTCGACGATCCGCACCGCCTTCTCGACGTACTTGTCCGCCTGATTCAAGTTGGTGAACTCGAAATTCCCCAGCTTGAAGGAACGGAGGGACGGCTCCGGCGGCGTGGCAGGGGCCGTGTCCGAGGAAGTCGTGGGGACGGCCGCGTTCGCCTCGTTGCCGGACAGTGTGCTCAGTTCGTACGCCTCCTCCTCCAGGAGACCGGGGAGGTCGCTGCCGGTCGGCGACGGAGGCAGCGGGACGGCCGCGGGGTCCTGGGAGTCCGGGGCGGGTGCCGGGGGCGCCGGAGTCTGCGGTTTCAGGGGTACGAAGTCTCCGCCCCGGCGGCGGAGCCGGATGTGCGGGCCGCTTTCGCCGCCCGGGCCCGTGTAGCTGTGGGCGGTTCCGTTCTCCTCGATCAGGGTGACGGTCGTGCCGGTCGCGGTGGCGGCCCACTCCGCCACCGCACGGTCCGCTCCGGGGCCCCACGGAGCTTCGGCGAGGTGGCGGCGCAGGTGACCGTCGCGGGCGTCCTGGCTCGGCGTCGGCGCGCCGGAGGGAACGCGCAGGGGCGGGGGCGTGAAGAGGGAGTCGCGCTCCGCCCGGTCGCCGGGCAGGCCGTTCAGGCGCATCAGCTGGGCGGGCGTCGCCTCGGCGCGGATGCGCAGCCGCGCCGCCTGCCTGGGGTCAAGGCCAGGCTCCCGCGCGGCCTGACGCATCGCGGTGGACAGCGCGCCGAAGAAGCCGTTGCCGCGGCCGGTGGGGGCACCCTGGGTATAGGTGGCTCCGTCAGGTGCGGTGAGGACACCGTCGCGAGCGAGGCGGTAGCGCGGGCCGCTGCTGTCGACGGGCGGCAGCCAGGGCGCGGTGGTGTGGCTGCGGTGCACGGGCGGCTTCACCGAGTTTCCCGCATCCGTACCGGACTCGGCGGCGGTCGTCGCACCGGGCAGCGCGGTGGCGACCGGAACCGGAGCGCCGGGCGGGAGCGCGGCGGAGAAGAAGCCCCCGGTGGTGAAGAGGACCGGGTCGGCGGCCGGGTCTACGGCGGCCGGGTCAGTGCCGTGTGGCAGGAAGAGCTGGTCGCGGCCTTCACCGGTCACCACGGTGAGCGGCGTGCCGAGGACCCGGGCGGCGAGGGCGGGCAGCAGGTCGGCGCCCCCGTGGTCGCCCGCCCGGCGCTCGGGAGGTGCGCCGTCCGGGCGCGGGGTGCCGTCCTGGCGCGGCTCGGCGGCGAAGGGGCGTGCCAGGGCCGCGACGGCAAGCGCCGCCCGCTGTCCGGGAGTCGGCCAGTAGGTCTGAGGGAGCCTGCCGAAGGCGTCGAACTCGGCCTGCTGGGCGGGGGTGAACCGCACGCCCGTGAAGTCCAGTTCGTCCTGGGTGAAGGTGTCCGCGGCATCCAGGGCGAGGGCGTCGAGCAGGTCCTCGTTGCCGTCGTCGCCAAGGGCCAGGGCGAGGCGGTCGCGGGCGGCGCCGATGGCTTCGGCGGTGACCGCCGGGTCGCCGGGGGTGTTCGCGAACCGGCCGGCGAGGTCCTTGCCGAGCAAGTAGGGCAGTCGGCCCCGGTTGCCGGCGGTGGCAAGGAGCGCGTGGAAGAACGAGGCGCCGTCGTGCGGCATGTCGTGCACTTCGCGCACCGTGGCGCCGTCCGGCGAAGTGATGGTGCGCGGTCCGGGGGTGGTGCCCTCGGTGCTGACGCCGTCCGTGATGACGTACGGCTCGGGTGCCTCGGACCGCCAGGCCGGCTCGGTGTACTTCCGCGGCAGGTCCGGCGCCGGGCCCGAGGCCGGGTCCTGGTGGTGGGCGGTGAGGCGGGAGGCGGCGAGGTGCAGCCGGTGGTGGTCCGCGGCGGCGGCGTCGGTGTGCAGGCCCCAGCGGTGGACCTCTTGGCGGGCGGCCTGCCAGGAGACGACGGCGGGGGACCAGATCATGTCCTGCGGAAGATCGGCCGGCGGGCCGGAGTTGTCGTCGCCGAGTGCGGCCTGTTCCTCCGGGCTCAGGTCGAGCCATGCCTCACGGGCCCGCGCGCGGGCGTCGTAGTAGCCCTTCTCGGCCGTGGCGAGGTCGGCCGCGGCCTTGGCCTGGTCGTCCCAGGCGGTGCGGGCCTCAGGGGGGAACGTGGTGTCGTCCAGGAGACCGTAGTCGCGGGCGAGGTCCTCGCGCAGCCAGACGAGGGCGGTGGTCTCGGCCTCGGCGGCGCGCGGGCCCCGCTTGGCCTTGCCGAGCGCGTGCAGCGGGCGGCTGTCGGTGAACCGGTGGTCCACCTCGGCGACCGCGAGCCAGCTCACCGGCAGCGCGAAGAGCATGCTGCGGTCGGTGACGACCTTGACGTGGGTGCCCAGGGTGGTGTCGGCGGCGCCCTTGAGCGTGGTGCCGTCGTTCGTGCCGCCGATCGGGACCGTGGCACCCGGGTTGGTCACACCGGCGTTGCTGTTGCCCGCGAGGGGTGCGGTGCCCACGGCGCCCTCGACGTTGTCGGTGATGCCTGCCTCGGACGCGTCGGAGGTTT
Source organism: Streptomyces sp. NPDC055099 (assembly GCF_053607685.1). Classification (NCBI taxonomy): domain Bacteria; kingdom Bacillati; phylum Actinomycetota; class Actinomycetes; order Kitasatosporales; family Streptomycetaceae; genus Streptomyces; species Streptomyces sp. NPDC055099. The sequence goes on from NZ_JBSGUA010000004.1 coordinate 621,411, forward strand.
TCGCCCGCTGCATGGCCTCCATGCGCGGCTTGTTCTCCACGGCCAGCAGGCGGGCGCCGTTGCGGTGCATCGTCGCGTAGAGGCGGGAATCAGCGGTGTGGGACTGGCCGAAGAGGTGCGACGAGGCCTGGGTGGGCAGCGGTGCGCCGTGCGTGCCGAGCGCCTCGCGGAAGCCCGCGGTCAGGCCGACTTGAGTGGTGGCCTCCTCCTGGGCCTGGGCGGGCGCGGTGCCGATGCCGGTCAGCGAGGTGAGGTGGGCGATGCGCACACGGGCGTCGAGGGTCGCGCCGGTGTGCCGCTCGCCGAGGTCGCTGTCGCCGATGCCGTCGGCGCGCGCGGTGGCCAGTGTCAGGGCGTCCTGGACGTTGGCCGCGCCGCGGATGTCCACGGCGAGGATGCCGGAGCCGATCTGGTCGTCGAAGGGCAGTATGTCGGACGCGGCGCCGTCGGTGGAGGTGTTGCGCCAGGCGGAGATGTTCTCCGGGCGGGCCTGTTCGGCGGTCAGCATCCGCACCGCGCGCTCGGGCTTCGGCACGTCCTGCTCGGTGAGGGCGCCGTCGGCACCGTCGCCGTCCGGGGTGAGCAGGCTCGCCGGGAGGATCTCGTTGAGGCTGCCGACGGGAGTGGCGTCGACGCGGGGGGCGAGCTGATCGCCGCTCGCGTCCGTCATGGTGACGGTCAGGGTGTAGCTGGTGATGATCTCGGCGTGCGCCTGGGTGGTGGCGATGTTCGGCATCGAGGTGGTGCCGGCGGTCTCGGTGCGGGTGCTCGCCCGCTGCTTGGCCGCGGTGCCCTGGAGCGACGGATGGGCGATCAGAATGCCGCTGTCCGCGGCGCGCTCGCCTCCGCTGAGCGTCACGTCGGCGCCGCGGTCCTGCGAGGTGCCGTCGGCGTTGTCGCGGGCGATGGTGCGGTAGTCCTCCAGCTCGAAACCGGTGCGCAGCCTGTCCACGGTGGTGGTGACCGGGGTCAGCTCGAACCGGAGCCGACCCGGGCTGCCGCCGACCGGCAGGTGGAACGGGCTCGACCAGGTGCGGTAGCGCACCGGAAGGGTCATCCCGCCGGTCGTCAGCTCGTGCAGATGCGCCTGGAGGAAGTCCGGGGAGAGCCGCTGCAGGGCCTGCTCCTGGTCGTGCGAGGACACCCCGATCTTCGCCAGCTGGTCCGTCAGCTGCCGCGCGGCGCCGCTTGCGTCGAGTTGGCCGGTGGGATGGGTCGGGAAACGGCGGTCGCGCAGGTAAGGGGGCAGCCGGTAGCCGCCGCCGAGATTGTGCGGGGTGGTGGTGCCGAGGCCGTCCGGGGCGAGACCGGCCTCGATGACGTCCTGCATCGGCAGGTGGAACATCACCGCGTCGCGGATGCGTTGGAGCGCGGCGGCGGCCGGGCGCGGGGCGAAGCTGTCGCCGAGGCGCCCGGAGAGCCGCCCGGCCGCGGAGCTGATGCGGGCCCCGGCGCGGGTACCTGCCGCGCCCATCGCCGCCGTCCAGCGGTCCCGTACCGCGACGGTCTCGGTGGCGTCGGCGACCACCAGGTACATCCGCCCCGCGAAGGAGAGGGTGGTGTTGCGGCCTCGGGTGAGGGTCTGCGCGATGCCGCGGCCCTTGCCCCACGCGTACTGCAGGGCGGTCGAGTAGGAACCGATCACCGCCTGTTGGCCCGGCGCCTGCTTCAGCGGCATTTCGGTGCCCTGGAGGCCGAGAGTGGTGTGGGTGACGGTGCTCGCGCTGCCCAGGACGCGGTGCTCGTTGCCCACGGTGGCTTCGAGGCTCGCGGGCTTCGGGTCGCTCTTGACCCGGAAATTCTCCAGTTCGCCGCGGACCGCCGCCTTGAGGTAGTGGGTGCGGAAGGGCCCGGCGCCGTTGAGCCCGGTGACGCGGGACCCGAACGGGCCCAGGTACTGGCCCAGTTGTCCGGCCACGCTCAGGTTCGCCATCGCCCGGCGCAGCGCGGTGCGCACGGGGGCGCCGGGCGCGCTGACGTGCCAGGAGGTGCCCGAGGCGCGGTCGGCGGTGTCCTGCATGAGCTCCTGGCGCTGCGGTCCGCCCTCGGTGCTGAGCACCACGTGCGGGACGCTCAGCAGCTTTTCGGTGAGCTGCCGGTCGGTGGGGTTCACCCTCGTCAACGGGGGCACGCCGTCCAGGAGTTGGTCCGCCTCGACGGAGGAGAGGTGCTGCGGCACGGGGGCCGCGGCCGTCGGCGCCGTCGTGCCGGGCGGAGGGTCGGCGGGCGCGTGGCGGTCGGAGCCGTGCGCGGAGGGCACGGCGAGTTCCACCCGGCCGACGGTCTCGTCGCCCCGGCTGAACAGCGGCTGTTCCTCGACCTTGCTGACGAAGACACCCGCGCCGAGCAGGCCGACCGAGGCGAGCCTGGCCCAGCCGCGCGGGCGGCGGTGGCCCTCGAAGGAGGCGCTCAACTCCACCTGGTAGCTGTAGAGATCGGCACCGGTCTGGAACATCAGATGGTCGTGGGTGACCGCGACCGTGTTCCTCGTCGCCTTCTGGTCGGTCCTCGCGTGCCGTACGCCGACTGCCACGCTGCCCGCCTGGCGCGGAAGGCCGACATCGGCCACCTTGTCGTGGTCGCGCGGCGAGACGCCGAGCTCGACACCGCCGGAGAGGGTGGTGGACGCCTGCTGCCCCTGCCCCGAGACCTCGGTGCCGATCACCGCGTTGCGCAGCGCGCGTTCACTCATCGTGGTCTCGAACTGCCGGTCGGTGAGACGCGCCTTCAGGATGAGCGTGTGGTGGCCGCGGCGTACCTTGCCGTCCTCGGTGAGGGTGACCGGCACTCCGGTGGTGGTCAGGTCGTCCAGACTCTGCGCCAGGGTGGGCCGGTTCAGCGCCTCGCGCACCTGGCGGTCGTTGTGCAGCGCGGTCCGCATCCGCCCGTCGCCGTACCAGAACTTGGCGAGGCGCGGGTGCCGCAGCATCATCGGCGGAACGAACAGCGACGGGTGGGCGCGGTGCAATGTGTCCAGGACGGAGTCCGCGAAGGCCCGCATGGGGTCTTGGGGGGCGGGTTGCTGAGGCTGCTGAGACTCGGCCTGGGCCTGGGACTCGGGCAGCGGCTGGGACTCGGGCTGCGGGTGCGGCTGCACCTGTGCCTGCGGCTGGGTCTGCGGCCGTACGGGCCAAAAGCCCTCGGCGCGGACCTGGCCGCTCAGGTGCACCGGATCCTCCCGCGAGAGGTACCACGGCACCGGCGGCTCGGCGTACGGGTCAGGCCCCGCCTGGCCCGGCGTGCGGCTGTCCCAGCCCGCGAGGCGCCGCGCGTCCTGGGTGGAGATCCAGTCCAGGCTGACCACCCGGACCGGACGGGCCGCCGACGGTGGCTCGCCGGGCTTGCGCACCATCAGGGTGCGCTCCACCCGATAGAGCGCGACCGGGGTGTTGCGGACGCGGCCGGTGGTCTTCCGGGCAGCGTCGGCACCCAGGTAGTGGCCGCGCCCGGTGGTGAGGTCGGCGCGGACCAGCGGGCCGCCCTGGAGGCGTACGTCGGTGTCCGGGCCGACAAGGGTGTAGTTCGGCCCCGCGGTGACCTGGACGCCCAGGCGGGTGTCACGGACGTGACCGCGCTCGTTCTGGTACGTGGTCTGGGTGAGCTCGCGCAGCTCCGCCTTGACCGACTCGGTGACCAGGGTGGCCCGGTGCGGCACCGAACGCTCCACGATCAGATGCCCGAGGGGATGCTGCCCGCTGCCCCGGCTCAGCTCGGGCCCGGTCACCGGCCCGGCGAACCGGCCGAACAGCGCGAGCAGCCGCCCCGGCCGGACGTACGAGACGAGGGTGCGATGCGCGGAACTGCCGGGCCTGGCGCCGGACATGGCCAGCGCCACGTCTTCCGGGGGGTCCGTGAGGTGCAGCCCGGTGGTGTCGACCATCCGCGGCTCGACCCCGTCCGGGAACGTGAGCGTCTTTGGCGCACGCCGGGGCCCGCTGTACGGCACGGTGAGGTCGTCCGGCAGCCGCCAGCTCAGCCCGTCGCGCATCGCGAACTCCGCGGCGTGGACCTGGATGCGCCTCCAACTGGGCTTTGAGGGAGCTGACTTGGACCCCTCTGACTGGTTGGGCTGGTCGGTCGGCCCAGTGGACGCCCGTGGCCCTTCGGTCACGCGGTCGACCCGCACCCGGTAGTGGACGTCGTCCAGGTGCAGATGCGATCCCTCGTGGGCGCGCCACTCGGTCTGGTTGTACGCCGCGGTCCCCTGCGCGTAGTCGGTCCTGCGGGTCCAGCCCAGCGAAACCCCCAGCTTCAGGAGCCAGTTGAGCGGCGGTCCCATGCTCAGACCGCCGGCGATCCGGCGCCCGAATCCGACGCTGCGCCCGCCGCCGGTACCGGACTGGCCGCGCCGCGCGGTGTCGACGCGAACGGTGCCGCCACCGATGTCGGAGAAGCGTTCCCACCGGTTGTACGGGATGGCCTCGACCGTCATCTCGTGGCCGACCCCGGACTTCTCGCGTCCCACGAAACGCGCGCCGCGGGGGGCGGTGAAGGCGCCGGGCTGCTCGGTCAGCAGGTGCAGCAGTTCCGCCTCGTCGAACTGGCCGCGCAGCTTCGTCGGCAGCTTGCCAAGGATCTCCTCGGCCACCTGCTCCGGGGAGCGCAGGGTGGTGGTGCCCGGCCCGGTGAGCAGTCCGGCGGGACCTTGTGGCACGGCTCCGGCCGCCGGGTCGGTGTCCGGGCTGATCAGGACCGTGGGCAGTCGGCTGCCGTCCTCGAAGGTGACAGTGGACGGCACCGCGCCCGGCGGCCTGGCGTCCGGGCCGGTCAGCAGCCGGGCCGGCCGGTACCGGTCGAGTTGGGTCTCCAGCGGTACGAGGTCGCCCGGGTCGGGGGTTGTGCCGGGGTCGGAGACGTCCGCGGGCGGGACGGTCGGGTCCGGGGTGGTTTCCGGTACGGGGGCGAGCGGGGCCGAGGCCGGGATCAGCGCGTCGTAGTGGTCGGTGCCGTTGTAGGCCAGGTGCAGGGCGGGGCCTTGGCCGCCCGGGTTGAGGGTGTTGACGCGCGTGTTCCCCGGTGCGGGTGTCTGCGGGTCGGGCTGGACGAGCCGCAGGTCGAGGTCGAGGGTGTGGGCGAGGGCCTCCGGGAGCAGATCGGCGAAGGGAGAGGCCCACAGTGCGGAGAGCTCGGCCGCCGAGGCCACGAGCCCCTTGGCGCCGAGCCGCTTCGCGTCGGCGGGAGTGGGCGCCACGTCGGCGAGGTGCGGGTAGTCGCTCTCCCGGAGAATCCGCTGCCACTCGTCGGTGTCGCCGTCGGTGACGACGTCCTGCGCGATCCGGTTCCAGAGCCGGGTGATGCGGCTCTGCTCGGCGGGGTCCCGCACCCCGGCGATGGCGCGCATCCGCAGGTCGTCCACCACGGCGAAGACCGGGTCCGGGAACGCCAGGGCCACGGTGTCGCCCAGTTCCGACCCGGTGATCCGGTCGCTCAGCAGGCGGCGCAGTCCGGCGACGTTCCTCGCGGCCCAGGCGGGTGGTGTGTCCTGACCGCGCGCGCTGTCGAGCAGCGACCGGAAGAGGCAGTTGCCGCCGCCCGGTGTGTCGAGCCGCCGCAGGGCAAGGCCGTCCGCGTGCACGATGTCCGCGGTGCCGGGTGCGGCCTTGCTGAGGAGGGTCACATCCTGGGCGGGGCTCTCCGGGCGGCTCTGTGCGGGCGCCAGATCGGGCCTGCGGCGGGCCAGTTCGACGGTGTCCTCGGGGCTGAGGCCCAGCTCGGACAGCGGCAGCGGGGTGCCGGAGAGCGACCAGGTGATCTGCGCGGAGGGCGCGTAGGCCAGACCGCGTACGTCCTCCGGCGAGACCAGGGTGGTCGGCGGGAGCACGGGGGGCGGCGGGGGCAGCAGGGCGTCCAGGGTCGCTTCGGGGCCCGAAGTGCCGCGCAACTCGGCTGCGGCAACGAGGAATTCGGTGTACTGCTCGGTAGTGGGGTCGACCCCCGCGTCGGGGGTGGCTCCGCCGATCACACCGCTTCGGTCGACGACCATCCGGCGCAGCAGGTCCGGTGTCATGCGGCCGTCGCCGTAACGCGCCGCGGTATCGGGACTCAGCCAGCGCAGGCCGTCCACGAATGCGAGCCCGACGAGCAACTCGGCGTTTTCCGGCTGCTGTTCCGCGTCCGGTCCAAAGGTGTCGCGCAAGGTGCGGATCTGCTGGAGAGTGCGCGCCCGGGCAAAGGCGTCGGCCGGGTCCGGCCCCGTGTGCAGGCCCGCGGCACGCGCGAGTGCGTCCAGGTCGGCGCCGCTGGGCTCCGGGGTGAAGAGCCGCCAGCGCCCCGGCCCGTCCGGACCCTCGGTGAGCACCGCGCGGACAGCACCGTCCCGGTCGCGGGCCGTGCCCACCTCGGTGGTGGGCGCGTACACCGGCCGCCCGGTGCGGTTCGCCACGTGCTGCGCCACCGGCAGGCCCGCGATCTCGGGCTGCCGTCCGGTCTCGCAGGAGAACAGCACCAAGGGCCGGTCCTGATCACCGTCCGGAGCCCAGGACTTGAGAACTTCACCGAGCTGTACGCCGCTGACCTTGACGGTCGGTCGCCGCGCGTCCTCGGCACCAAGCGTGACGGTACGGGGCGTGCCATGCGCTGCGAAATAGTCGGCGCCCCGCTGAGTGCCTGCGCCCGGTAGCGGGGCCGGCGGCCCGGTGAACACCGTACGCCTGACGGGCGGGGCCGCCGCCTTCTCCGGAGCCGGGCTCGGGGCCGGGTCCGGGTGGGCGGAGGTGACACGGACGCCGCGGAAGATGTCCTCGCCGAGCAGCGCGCGACGCCCCGCACTGTGCGCCGTACCGTCCTCGGCCACACTCTGCGAGATGGTCAACGTCTGCACGGCCCGCCCCGGTTGGGGCCCTGTGCTCGCGTCCGGCACCCAGCGCCGCAGTTGGGCGACGGGCACGGTGTGGCCGTCCAGAGTGGTGACGACCGGCTCACCCGCGGGTCGCGCGGGGGTGGTCCCGCCAGCTGGGGTCTCGGTACTGCTCGCGGGCCGCACGACGATCCGTCCCGTGGGCGGGAGCCCGACGGGGGGTGCCGCCGGGGAGTTGTCCGGCGTGGCGGACGGTGGGGGCGGCGGAGTGCCGCCGTTCCCGGGTCCGCGTCCGCCGCCTGCGTCACCGTCGCCTCGGCCCGACTCCAGGTGCAGGTCGGTGGCTGGTTCGGACCAGGGGCGGGACAGGGTGGCGAGCTTGGTGTCGCCGGGGTCCGCGGGGCTGACGGCGTCCGGATCAACCCCGTGGTCAAGCACCGCAGTTGGCGGCGCATCGGAGACCGTCTTGGGGCGGCCGTCCGGGGCGGGGGCGGCATTGTGGCCGTCAGGCGTCGCGCTGCTCTGCGTGGCGGGGTCGGGTATCGCGGAGGGTGCCGGGCCGAGGGCGTGAGCGAGCGGCAGCAGTACGTCCGCGCCGGGGAACTCGGTGTCCGGGGCGCCGGTGCCGTCCGGCGGCGGGGCGGCCGGCGGTCCGGTGAGCGGGCGGACCCGGACCGGAGTGCCCGGTCCCTCACGGGTCAGCTCGGCGGCGGCGCGTACCGGGGGCCCCGCCCCGTCCAGTGCGACCGCGGGACCGAGTACGACTGCGCGGTCGGCCCCGGCCCCGTCCAGCAACTCCGCGGCCTCCGGCGCCCCCTCCCCCGGCGGCGGCACCTCCGAGACGACGATCGTCAACGGTGACGCCTGCGGGGGCGACAGGCTCCCCGCGGGACCGACGGGGCTGACCTTCGTGTCGCCCCTGTCGGCGTAGGAGCCGGTGGTGCTCACCTTCGGCGGCACGGTGGTGAGGTCGGAGGCCGGGGCGGGACCCCCGGGTGCGGCAAGGGCATCGGGGGAGCTCGACATACCGCTGTCCCGCGCGGAGTTGGTCGACTCCGGTGAGGCAGTGCCATCTGCGGGAGTGGTGGTCTCCATGGGTCGAGTGGTCGCCGGGGCATCGTCGGTGGTGGCCCGCGAGCCGTCTGGGGTACGGGCACCTGAGGGCTGGGTGGCGGAGGGAGTCTGGGTGCCCCCGCCGGTGGAGGTACCGCTCGGCTGGGCGCCTGCCCCCGCGCCGGGCGCTGAGGCCGCACCCATGCCGGGCGAGGCGGAGTTGCCGGGGGCGGGCGAGGCAACAGGCCCGCCGACACCCTGCTCCGCTTCCGGCCCCGCCCCCGTAAGGTCACCGGCTTGCCCGGCCACCCCATCCGGAGAGGTCTGAATGTCGCTGTCCGGAGCACCCACGCCCAGGTTCTCGCTCTGGACGTTGGTGTCCAGGGCGCCCACGCCCGGGTTCTCGGCAGCCGGTCCCGGGGTGACTGCAGTATCCACGCCGGAAGAGGCGGAGTTGCTGGGGGCAGCAGGGTTGCCGGGCACAACGGAGTTACTGGGCACAGCGGAGTTGCTGGGAGCAGAGGAACCGACCGGTCCGCCGACACCCTGCTCCGGCCCCGCCCCCGTAAGGTCGCCGCCCTGCCCGGCCACCCCATCCGGAGAGGTCTGAACGTCGCCGCCCGGAGCACCCACGCCCAGGTTCACGTTCTGGACGTCGCTGCCCGGAGCACCCACGCCCAGGTTCTCGCTCTGAACGTCGCCGTCCGGGGCCCCCGCGCCCGTATTCTCGGGAGTCGCCCCGGGAGCCAAAGCGTCCGGCGCAGTGGTATTGACCGGCGTGTTCGTCGTCGCCGGCGGCGCGCCCACCGTGTTCGGCGTGATCGGGGTATCCACCGTGACCGGGGTGCCGAAGCCGTCGAGGGTCCGGCGGACCTGGTCGGCGTCCACTTGGCCGCCGGGGGTGTTTCCTGCGGGCACCACCCGGACCTCCGGCAGCTGCGACAGGTTGCCATGCAGGCTGTCGCGTACGCCGATCTCGGTGCTGCCGGGCGGTTGCGATCCACGCAGATCGGCGAGGTCGCGCAGCGCTTGGTCGCGGGCCTCGGCGGAGCCGTGGTGGACCTGCTGCCACAGCTCGTTTTCGGCGGCGGTCACGGGCATCGGGCCCGGCGAGTACGGCGGCGGGTTCTCGGCGACGTAGGGCGGGGGTGACTGGCCGTCGGTGAAGTCGCCCTGACCGGTGGTCTGTTGTGGGACCGGCGTGGGCGAGTTGAGCGCCGAGCCGTCACCGCCCGAAGTGCCCGAGGGGCGCGGGGCGCCGTCCGTGCGCCCGGAGCCGTCGCCGGAGCGCGTGGAGCCGTCGGGGTCGGGGCTGCCGCTCGACACGGTGGGCGGCGGCTGGTTGCGGAGGTTGTCGATGGCGTTGCGCAGTTCGGCGCCGGTGTTCAGCGCCCCGCCGGTGAGTGTGGACTCGACCTGGCTGCTGATGCCCGCACCGACGAAGGTGGACCAGCTGGTGGACCAGTCGCCGTCGAAGGCGCCCTTGATCAGGATCTCCGCCAGCGCCTCGCCCGCACCCGCGGCGATGAAGTCGGCCGTGCCCTTGAGCCCGTAGTGCCCCGCCAGCGCGCCCGGCTGGTGGCTGTAGTTGTTCAGCAGGTAGTTGTTCCGCCAGAGATTGGGGTTGTTGGTGAAGGAGAACGGATTGTTCGTCGGGTTGGGACCGCTCCCGGACGGGCCGGGGTCGGGGGTGTTCGGGGTGGGACCAGGTGTGGGAGTGGGGCTGGGGGTCGGGGTGGGTTCCGGGGTCGGCCTGGGGTTCGGCTTGGGGTCCGGGACGTTGTTCTTGAGGTCGGGTGGCGGGGTGTTCGGGCCGTTGGGGTTGTTCTTGAAGTCGTTGCCCGGGCCGTTCTTGAAGAAGTTGCTGTCGTAGCTGTCGACGATGTTCTTCGCGAAGCCGTTGAAGATGCTGGTGAGACCACCGGCGGCGGCACCGAACGCCGCCGACTTGAGGATGTCGTTCCAGTCGAAGCCATCGGGGCGGCGGCCGTCCGGGGCGAAGTTCATCATGGCCAGGCGTACCGCGAAGGTGGTGAACGCCTCGGCGAACGCCTCGGTCAGCGAGGGTGCGATGTGCAGCCGCTGGAGCAGGTGGGTGAGCGTGGTGAGGATCATGAACCGGCTGCGCAGCTTGGCCATCATGATCTGGCTCGCGGACGCGCCGCCGGTGAAGAAGGACATCGCCAGATAGATGGCGATCTCGATGAGCAGCCGGATGACCTCGGCGATGACCTGCCACTTGGACTCCATGATGTCCATGGAGGTCTTGCGGCGGCCTTCGGCGATCTTGTCGAGCTGATCGGCGAATTCGAGCAGGTAGTTCTTGCCGCCTTCGCCGGTGAGCGTGCCCATCGCCTTGGCGTACGACTTCGACAGGTCGTCCGGCATGGACTCGGCGATGTCGTGGACCGACTTGTCGATCAGCGCAGAGATCCTGTTGAGCTTCCGGCCCAGGCCGGAGTAGGGCATCCGGCTGTCGAAGGCGAGGTCCTCGTCCGCGTCGATGAGCTTCTCCCCGGTGAGGATGAAGATCATCGCGTTGACCTCGGGCGAGACCTGGATGCTCACAGCGATCCGCCCGAAAGCCCGCCGGGGAACCCGCACGGGCACCTCACGTCAGCCGCTCCCCGCATGGTGCGGGAGCGGCCGGCGGTGCGGTGGTGGTCAGCGGCGCCCATGCCCGCCCGAGCCGCTGTCGGGACCGCCCGCGTCGATACGGTTCTTGCCCTGCTCGATGTTGTCGAGGTTGTGGTCGCGGGTGTCCTTCATCATGCGGACCTGGCCGATCGTGGCTTCGGTGATGCCCGTCAGCGCGTCGCGGATGGACAGCATGGTGTCCTTGGTGGTCTGCCGCTCCTTCTGCTCCTGCGGCCTGGCCTTCTCGGCGAACTCACCACTCGTGCCGGGCCAGCCGACGGTGGGGGCCAGTTCGTCGAGGAACTCCTCGGTCATGCTCCTGGCCAGGGTGCCGATCTCCTCCAGCTGTTCCGCCAAGGCTTCGATGCGCTGCGGGTCGGCGTAGTACCGCTGTCCCATGGTCAGTTCTCCCCGTCCTCGCCGATCGCGTCCCGCCAGGCGGGGGACGGCTGACTGCCGCGTGTCGTGGCCTCGGCGTCCTCGCGGAGCACCTCCGGGCCGAACATCTTCTCCCAGTCCAGTTCGAAGCCCTTCAGCTCCGGCACTTCGCTGCTGGGCTCGGTGAAGGGAGCCATCGCCTTCATCACGTGACGGTTCATCTTCAAGCGCGCGGCGCCCGCTGCCTCCAGGACGCTGGCGGCCAGTTCCTGGGGCGACATGTCGCGGTACTTGTTCTCCAGGAACTCGATCCCGGTCAGCTCGCCCTGCGGGCCCACGGTGGCGCGGACCGCGCGGTCGGAGGAGAGCACGGCGAACGACGCCTGCCGCAGCTCGCGCTCGGTGCGCGCGATCGCTTCCTGAGCCGTGCGGAGTTCGGCCATCGCCTTCTCCAGACGCTTCTCCAACGGTTCCATCAGGCCCGCGCCTCCCTTCGCCTCGCTCTTCGCGTACGCCCTGGTCTGCCGTACATCAACTGCGTATCTGATCTTGCCTGGTGAGGGCCCGTTACGAAAGCCGGGGCCGGTGGTGCGGTCATCGGCCGATGACCGCCGGGGTGCCGCCCTCCTCGGTGCCCCACACGTCGGCGTCCTCTTCCAGGTAGTCGGTGGAGGTGGTGGACCTGCGGCCCGAGTCCGCTTCCTCCTCGGAGGTGTCGCCGCCGGTGGTCGACACGCGGGATGCCGGGGCCAGGAAGGTGTCGCTGTCCTCCTGGCGGTTCCAGGGGCTGCGTCCTCGGCGCTTGCGCCGCTCGCTCTCCTCCACGGCGTCGACCAGTACGGCACGCACCCGCTCACCGTTGCCCTTCTCGCCGCCCGCGCCCATGCCGCCCATGCCGCCGCCCATCGGCATGCCGGGCGAGCCGGGTGTGCCGGGGGCCCCGGGTGTGCCGGCGCCGCCCGCGGATGCGGCCGGGCTGTTCGGGGAGGCCCCGTCGGACAGCGGGGCGACCCCGCCCGCGCCGAGACCGTCCAGCGACGGGGAGCCGCCGAGGCCCGCGCCGACACCGGCACCGACGGAAGCCGCGCCGCCACCGCCGGAACCCGCGCCACTGCCACCGGCGTTCAGGTCGGGGAGCGTGATGTTCCGGGTGTCGGAGCCGCCGCCACCGGGGCTGTTCAGGCCGTCGGGGATGTCGGGGGTGTTCTTGTTCTCCGCGGAGTTGAGGTCGTGCAGGTCGACCGTCTTGGTGTGGCCCTGCGGATCGGTGACGGTGGCGATGCCGGTGTCGGGGTCGATGACCTGCTTGCTGCCGTCCGGGTATGTGGAGGTGAGCATGCCGTTGTCGAGGGTGGTGACGGAGCCGTCCGGGTTGGTCACCTTCGCCCCGTGGGTCAGATCGGTCAGCGTGGTGCTGCCGTCCGGGTTCGTGGAGGTGAGCATGCCGCTGTCCGGGTCGAAGCTGGCCTTGCTGCCGTCCGGGAACGTGGTGGCGAAGTCACCGTGGTCGAGCGAGGTGTGAGCGCCGGTCGGGGTCTCCAGACCGGATGGGCCGCCGTTGAGATCGCCGAGGTTGCCCAGGTCGCTGATGGACTGGGTGTCCGGACGGGAGTTGAGGCCCCCCAGGTCGCCCAGGTCTCCAAGGTTGCCCGGATTCCCCACGCCGGTATCGCCGTTACCGCCGTTGAGGTTGCCCAGGTTTCCGAGGTTCTGGGTGGTGGTGTGGCCGTTCGGGTCGGTGGTGACCGCCTGGCCGGTCGAGGGGTCGATGCTCTGCCGAGTGCCGTCGGGGAAGCTGGTGGTCAGTTTGCCGTCGTCACCGAGGGAGGTCACCGAGCCGTCCGGGTTCGTCACCTTGGTGCCGTCACCCAGGTTCCGCGTGGTGGTCGACCCGTCCGGGTTCGTGGTGGTGAGCGTCCCGCTGTCCGGGTCGAAGCTGCTCTTGCTGCCGTCCGGGAAATCGGTGGCCAGGTCGCCGCCGGTCAGCCGGGTGTCGGCACCGGTCGGCGAGTTGAGCACGCTGTCCCCTCCTCCGAGACCGCCGTTGATGTCACCGAGGCTGCCCAGGTTGGTCGTGGTGGTGGAGCCGTCGGGGTTCGTGGTGAGTCCCTGGCCGGTCGAGGGGTCCACGCGCTGGACGGTGCCGTCGGGGAAGGTGGTGGTCAGTTTGCCGTCGTCACCGAGGGAGGTCACCGAGCCGTCCGGGTTCGTCACCTTGGTGCCGTCACCCAGGTTCCGCGTGGTGGTCGACC
>NZ_JBSGUA010000004.1:634620-669515 GCF_053607685.1 Streptomyces sp. NPDC055099
ACGTCCCGTCCGGGTTCGTGGTGGTGAGCGTCCCGCTGTCCGGGTCGAAGCTGCTCTTGCTGCCGTCCGGGAAGCCGGTGGTGACCTTGTCGTCACCCAGCCGGGTGCTGCCGCCGGTCGGTGTCTTGAGGGGGTTGTTCGCGCCGCCGTTGATCCCGCCGAGCGTGCCCAGGTTCTGGACGGGGGGCACGGCGGCGGGCTGCCGATTCCCGTCGTCGGCAAGGCTGTTCAGGACTCCGGTGTCGCCGAGGCCGTTCCCACCGCCGGTACCGCCACCGGGGCCGTTCAGGTCGCCGAGGCTGCCCAGGTTCTGGGGGAGGACGGGCACGGCGGGCGGCTGCTGCCCCCCGCTCCCGCCGGGGCCGTTCAGACCTTCGGTGCCGCCAGGGTTGTTCAGACCTCCGCTGCCTCCGGGGTTGTTCAGGTCGCCGAGGCTGCCCAGGCTCTCGGTCGGCGGCCTGTTCGGGTTGTCCTGGTTTCCCGGATTCAGCAAGTCGTCGAGGTTGAGCTTCTCGCCGTTGCCCCCGCCAGGACCGTTGAGGTTGCCGAGGCTGTCCTGAAGGGCCTTTCCGTTGGCCTTGGCCGCGGCCTCGGCCTCCGCGCGCGCCTTGTCCGCCGCAGCCTTGTCCTCCGCACGTTGCTTCTCCGCGTCCGCGCGCAGCTTGTCCGCGTACGCCTTGTCCTCCGCACGCTGGTCGTTCGCCTCGTCGCGCATCTCGTCCGCGTACGCCTTGTCCTCCGCGCGCTGCTTGGCCGCGTCGTCGGCCGCCTTCTTCGCGGCCGCGGCGGCGTCCGCCGCCGCCTTGTCGGCTGCGGCCTGCGCGTCCTCCGCCTTCTTGTCGGCGTAGTCCTGCGAAGCCGTGCTGGTCGTCTTCGGCTTGGGGACGTTGTCCGAGAAATCCTTGCTGAGGTCGATGAAGGCGTTGTTCAGGCGGGCCTGCACCTTGGCGGCTTCCTCGCCCAGGTACTTGTCGACGCCCTGGGACCAGATCTCGACCGCCTTGTCGCCGACCTTTGCCCAGGTGGCGGCGTCGGTGAGGTCGCCGTACTCGTGCACCTGAGTGAAGTCGCCGCGCGGGGCGTGCGTGTAGGTGACGTAGTAAGGGCCCGTAGCCTCGATGTCCGTCCTGCTGACGTTGTTCTCGTTCACCCACGTGGCGAGGTCGTCCAGGACATAGCGCAGTACCTGATGCGGGTCGTAGTGCGGGGAGTTGGCCCACTTCAGCCACGCGGCGAGCAGATCCCTCGCGGCGTCCTCCAGATGCTTGCGGCCCTGTGCGAGCGCACGTGAGTACACCGTGCCCTCGGTGCTTGTCCCGCCGTCGCCGATCGCGGAGTTGAAGGTCTCTACGTAGTTGTCGTAGTTCTCGCGGATCTTCCCGATCAGGTTGCGGAAGACGTCCGCCGCCTCGCCCTTCCAGCTCGCGTCGTCCGCGCCGAAACGGTCCTCCCACTCCTTCAGGAGCGGCGCCTGGTCCTTGAAGAACTTCGCGGCGTAGTCGAAGGACCTCCCGGTGTCGTCGAAGGACTTCAGGACCACGGCGTCGTTGCCCGGAACGCCCAGCTCGCTGAACTTGGTGCCGTCCGTGCTGCCGTCCAGCAAAGCCATCAGCGCCGCCCGCGGCCCGTTCATGTAACGGGCGAGCGGCCGGCTGTCCATCTTGTCCTTGTTGTAGTCCGTGAACTCGTTGCCCGTCCGGACATCCGCGTCGTTCACGTTGTCGGAGCCCGCGGAGGCGAAAATGACCTCATCGCCGGACTTCACGCGGCCCTCGAAGACGATCCGGGCCTGCTTGACGACCGTCCTGTCGCCCTTGTCGAAGAACCAGATGTCGTAGTCGTCGTCCGCGTTCATCGCGAAGCCGGTGGAGTCCTCGACCGCCTGCTTGATGCCCCTCTCACGGAAATCCATCCGGAAGAGCTTGCCGCCCTTGTCGGAGCGGAGCGTGTCGAAGAGGGTGGCGCGGTCCGGCACCGGGTAGCCGGTGATGTGCGTGACCAGGGCGGCCCATGTGTCGGTCGGCATCTCCTTGGCGTCGGCGACATACCCGAGGTGCTCGTCGTGCTTGCCGTCAATGCCTTTGTCTTCCGCCACCGGGCGCCCTTCCTGATCTGTCGTCGTCCGGGCGGTCGTGGCCCGGCTGCTGCGCGCGGCTCGGACTCAGGAGTCGTCGTCCGAGCTGTCGCTGCCGCCACTGCTCCCGGCGGTGAGCGTGTCGACGTCTTCGAAGCTCTGCAGCAGCGTCTTCGCGTCGATCGCGTCCAGGTTCTTGTCCTTGGTCTTGCCGGCCTCGTCGATGGTGTCGGTGAGCGCTTCCTTCAGCTCCTTGAAGAGCTCGATCTGGTCACCGAGGAGTTTGTCGAGGGCCGTGGCCGCGGTGGTGACGCCCTCGACCAGCTTCGGTCCCGAGACCAGGGGCCCCGTGACCATCTTGCCGATGCGCAGAAGCTGCTGGTTCTGCTCGAGGTTGCTCTCGGTGACGTGCCCGTCGAGGAGCTCGCCGAGCGTGCGGACGTCGGCCTTCGAGCCGTCCTCGCGGTGCGTCTTCGCCAGCTTGTACACCTCCTGTACCTCGTTGTCGCGGAAGTTCTCCATCTCCTTGAGGTTGAAGTGCCTGACGTCGGCTTTCTCACCAGCCATGGGACGTTCTCCTGCTGCTCGGCGCCGGTCGTGTGCACGGGACGGTCCGGCGGCCGCCCTGTGCGCGGGCGGCCGCCGGACCGGTGGGCGAGGGCCTAGCGGGCCCGCACGCCACCCCAGTTGTCGGCGCTCTTGCGCTCGTCACGGGAGTGGTTGTCGTGGATGGAGCGGATCAGCTCGCCGTTGTCGCCGAGGAGCCGGGCCATGTTCTTGGTGGCCTGGTCCCACTCCGCCTGGACCTCGCGGTACTTCTCCTGGTCCGCACCCTCCCAGGAGGTGACGAGCGGCTTCAGCTCGTCCTCGAGGTTGTTGAGGGTGTTGATGATCAGCTGGGTCTGCTCCATCAATTCCTCGATGGCTTGCTGGACCTTGGGGTATTGCAGGTCGATGATGCCTTCGGCCATGACGTCTCCTCTCGAAGTCCGGGCGGGGGCCCGGGAAGCTCACGAAGTCCGGCCGCGCGGCTGGGGCCGGTACCGCGGTGGGGGTCAGCTCAGTGCTTCGAAGACACCCTGGCTGGTCTTGCTGTTCAGGACCTCGGTCAGGTCCTGGTTCTCCTGCGCCAGGCGGTTGGCGGAGGTCACGTTCTCCTGGAGCGCGTCGACCATCGTGCTGATCTGGACGACGACCTTCTGCGCCTCGGTGTTCCAGCTGCGGAAGAGCTTCAGGAGTGCCTGGCCCTCGTCGCCGCCGACACCCGAACGCGCGGCGATCTCAGCGACGTTGTTCTGCACCTTCTCGACCTGGTCCCGGGCCGTCTCCAGGGAGGAGACGCCTCCCAGACCCTTGGCATAATCCGCTTTCCTTGCGCCGCTGTCCGGCATGACGCGCTCCTTTCGTTCAGGCGCGTTCATCGCACCGTTGTTGCTGAGGCTAGAGAGAACCCAGTGTTCCGCGCAACGCGAGCGGCGAAGATCCGAGAGTCGGCCGACCATTTGAATTCAGCCGTGTGGCAACGGAGTTGTCCACAGATTGCAGCGGGATGAACAGCCGCACCGGAGCGTACGGAGTGCAGCGATGCGGGACTCCGGCGGGTCGTTCCGTGAAACGGGCGGAAAGCGGGCACACGAAGTGGCCGAACGGGCAAGGGGAAAGCCTTGTTTCCGGCCTTGCCCACGGAATTCCGCCACCGGTCACGCCGGAAATATCTGAGCTTCCGCTGAGCTTTGCCCGCGTATCCCGGCACCCCTGAAGCCAGGCGCCGCCTTCACCTAGTCCGCACCAGCCGGGCCGCATTCGGTCCAGATTTTCCCCGCGATCGTCCCCATTTCTTTTCTTCGGCACACTATGGGCGCCTTGCCGGAATCCGCATGGTGTGTCAACTGCTCGATGCGGTATCGGTCTTGTCCGCGCCGTCACGCTCACCGCCCTTCTCCGGCCGTTCGGCGGTACCGCACGCCGGAGCCGTCACCTTCGGCTTCGCGGCGCCGGACGCGGCGGCGGAATCGAGGTCGGCACCGGTCGGCAGGGCCGCGAGCAGCGGTGCCGGGACCGAGCCGATGTCCCCGGCCCCGTAACCGAGGGCGGCCAGCGCGTTCTTGTCCGGGACGCGGTACTTCACACCGTTCTCCGCGACCAGGTAGGTGGTCCCGCCGTGCGCGGCGCCGCTCGCGTGCAGGGCCCTGACCAGGGCGCCTCGACCGGGTCGTACGACGGTGGCATCGGTCGGGACGCAGGCCGGGCTCAGCGGCCGCGCGGTGCCGTCCGGCACCGCGACCGGGGCGAGTTGGGTCAGCGGGACGAGCACGGAACGGATCCGGGCGCCGCCGTCACCGCCGTCCACCTGGGCGCACAGTGCGCTGCCGCGCGCCGCGGTCTGCGGGGCAGGCGGCGCGTCCGGGAGCTCAGTGGAGGCGGGGCCCGGATTCTTCGCCCGGTGTTCGCGCAGCACGGCCGCGCCGACCGTGCGCACCTCGGGGGACTCCCCCTGGTAGGCGTCCTTCTGGGTGGCCGGGTCGCCGAGTACCAGGGCGGCACCGAGCCGGGTCAGCGGCACCGTGCCGTCCTTGCGCAGCAGGTGGTAGGTGCCACCGCCGCCGGGCACGCTGACCTTGAAGACCTGGCCGATCCGGCTGGCCTCGCCGCCGAGTTCGGGGCCCTTCTCGCCGCGGCCGGGCACGTCGGGCGGGCTCAGGGCGGGGCCGGGTGCCAGTGCGTCCAGGAAGGCCGCGGAGACCGGCATGGGCTCCTTGGAGCCGTAGCCGAGCGCGTTGCGGGCGTCGGATGCGCGGTCGAGGGCCAGCCTGCTGCCCCGCCACACCAGGTACTCGGTTCCGTCCGGGCCGCGTACGAGGACCCCGCGGTCGCTGCCGACACCTTGGGATTCCAGTGGCGCCCCGGTCACGATGCTGGTGGCCCCCGGCTTGTTCACGCCGGTGTCCGTCACGGCGCCGGTGGTGTCGGGCAGCGCACCGCCGGCCCCGGTGACGCACATGTGCCAGGCGCCGGAGTCGAGTTCCCCGGGCCCTGGCACGGTGTCGGGCAGGCCGGGTATGCCGACGGCGGTGCCCACCGGGACGTCCTTCAGGGAGGCGGTGCGGACGTCGACGGCCGCCAGGTCGGAGCCTCCGATCAGCCGCGCCGACGCGTAGTTGCGCACCGGGTGCAGGACGCCGTCCGTGTCGGTCCACAGGTAGCGGGCGCCGGTGTCGCTGTTGACCACCAGGTGCTTGCCGTCGCGCCAGGCGTCGTTGCCGCCGGGGCGCAGCAGGCCGTAGACGACGGTGCCCGCGCCGATCAGGACGGTCACCAGCACGCCGAAGATCACGCCTCGCGTCGTGCGTCCGAGGGGGCTCTCCGGGGCGTCGGGGTCGGCCGTGAGCAGGCCCGAACTGAGTCTGCCCATCATGAAACTGTGGGCGTGTACCTGGTCTCGTTTGGACTGCACGGCCTCTCCTACGACTCCTTGTCCATGTCCGGCGGGCGGGCTCCCTGTCCCGGCGGGCGGGTGCCCGTGGGGCTTCCAGGTGGGCGGGTCTGTTCAGCCGAACAGGCCGCGCAGCCAGCCGAAGAGCCCCGCGACCCAGCAACTGAGCGGCAGCAGCGCCACCGCGAAGAGGGTGTGCGCCAGTTCCGCCGTACGCCCCCAGTACGGCAGCATCCGGCGTCCCGGCACCGTCCAGGCCGCGACGACGAGTCCGGCGGCTGCGGCGAACAGCACCGCGAAGACCACCAGACGGCCGTCGGCGTCGCCGTCGATCGCCCAGGCGCGGGCGAGCAGCAGCAGTCCCCAGACGCCGGGCACGGCCAGGGTCAGCCGCTGGCCGATGTGGACGAGACCGCGGCAGTGCAGGAGCAGCAGCAGGCTCAGGACGAGGGAGGTGAGGACCGCGGGCAGGCCGGGGCGGTGGGTGAGAACCATCAGGGCGGCCGCGGCGATGGTGCCGGTGGCGGCGAACAGTGCGGTGACCCAGCGGCCGGCCAGCTCGGTGCGCTGGGCGACCTCGTCGCCGGCGTAGGGATCGATGCCCTCTTGGAGCTGGGCGGCGGTGGAGGGCAGCGGGGGCAGTCGCAGGCCGGCCAGCTTGAAGGCGAAGGGGGCCACCGCTCCGGCGGCGAGCGTGACGAACGCCGCCACCAGGGCCACCGCGGCCGGGGCGCCGAGGCTGCTGTAGCCCATCAGGGCGCCGGCGATCGCGGTCGCCACCGACACCAGGGCGGTGGCCAGGAGGGCCGGGGCGCCGACCGCGGTGGCGGCCAGCGCGAGGACCGCGCCGCCCGCGCCCGCCGCGCCCGCGGCCAGCAGCCGTGCTCCCGTGACCTGCACCGCGTCCGGGCCGCTCAGCTCGCCGCCGGGCAGCAGCCAGCCGGCCAGGGCCAGGCAGGGGGCGACAAGGAGGCCGAGCGCGGTCGCGGAGAGGCGGTCGCCGACCGCGCGGCTCGCCGATCCCGCGCCCGCGAGCAGCAGCAGCCCGGCCACGGCCGCGCAGGCGGCCCGCAGGGAACCGGAGTCGCCGACCCCGGGCCAGAGCACCAGGAGGAGGGCGGCCGCCACGGTCGCCACCGCGGTGCCCACCAGGAGTCCGCGGGCCGCTCCGGCATGCCAGGTGTGCAGCTTCCGGCCCGCGGTGTCGGCTATCCCGTCCACCAGGTCGTCGAGGCGCGCCTCGGGCAGCGCCTCGGTGTGAGGGCGCAGGTAGAGCACCTCTCCGTCGGCGAGCCCGGCGCGGGCAAGGGTGGCCTCCTCGTCGAGCGGGGCGTCGCCGAGCCGCTGCAGCACCCAGCCGGCGTGGTCGAGGCCCGCCTCCTCGGCCTCCTCGCCGACATAGCGCAGCAGCGTGGGCAGGAGGTCGGCGACCGGCACATCGGCGGGCACGGCCAGATCGACGGACACGCTCGGCGCACGTACGGTCAGGCGGCACAGTTCGGCCACCGCACTGTCGGTCATCAGCTGAACTCTCGTCTTCCGTGGAGGCTTTACCGGGAGGACTTCCCCGGGAGTGAGGACGCGCGAATAGTACGGAAGACCCGCGCGGCCGGGAACGCCGTTGCCGGACAGGCGAATTGTGTCCGCGCGAACCGCGAACGCCTGCTCGCATGGACAGGGCACGTTCCGTGAATGCAGACTACTGCCTACGCCCACCGGGCCGTGCTGCGGTCCGGGCGCATCGTCCGGAAGGGACCGGAAGAGAGTTGCCCATCAAGGGAGTTGTCCCTCCCCGTTGTCCGTCACGGAAGTTGCCTCTCCCCCGCTATCCTCCCGAACCATTCACCCGGCGTTCACCGCGCCATGCGGGTCCCGGAGAATCAGCGTGGTGCGGTCTTTCCGTCACCGAGTGCCGCGGTATTCGCTGCGGGCCTGAAAGCCAGTAAAAGCGGAGGTTCTGTTCCTTGAGTGTGGTGCTGTTTCGCCGTCCGGCCCGCCGACGCGGACCGGAGATGCCCGAGGGACAATTGACCCTTCAGGAACCGCCGGTCCTCGCCGAGACGGTTCCGGACACCTCGGCCATATGGACTTATCTCCCCATGGCGCTCATGTCCGTGTCGATGATGCTGATGTTCCTGCGCCCCGGCGGAGGCAACGGCGTCTTCATGTACCTGGCGATGGGCGTCATGGCGCTCTCCGCCGGCGCCATGCTCCTCGGACAGCTCATGCGCCGCTCCAGCGAGCGCAAGCAGCGCCTGAAGGGCGAACGCCGCGACTATCTCCGCTATTTGGCCCAGACCCGCAAGCGCGTCCGGGCCACGATCACCGAGCAGCAGCGCGCGCTGGCCTGGCGCCACCCGGAGCCCGCCTCACTGCGCTCCCTGGCCCGCACCTCGCGGCTGTGGGAACGCCGCCCGGCCGACGAGGACTTCGGCGAGATCCGGCTCGCGGTCGGCGAACAGCAGCTCGCGCTCGCCCTCAACCCGGTCTCCACTCGCCCGGTGGAGGACCTCGAACCCCTCTGCGCACACGCCCTGCGCCGCTTCATCCGCGCCTACTCGACGATCCCGGGACAACCCCTCGGGCTCTACCTGCGTTCTTCCGCAAGGGTCCTGCTCCGTGCCGAGGGTGCCGCTGAGGAGAGCGCCGAACAGACCGGGGGGACCGAAGAGGTACGCGCCCTGGTCCGCGCCATGCTCGGCCAACTCGCGGTGTTCCACGCGCCCGAGGAGCTGTGGATCGCCTTCTGCGTCAGCGACGAGCGCCGCCCCGGCTGGGAGTGGGCCAAGTGGCTGCCGCACACCCTGCACCCCTACGAGGAGGACGGCGCGGGACAGGTCCGCCGCATCACCGCCGACCTCACCGAGCTCGACGACCTGCTGGGGGCCGAGTTCGCCGAACGCCCCGGCTTCGACCCCGACGCCCGCCCCGGCCGTGACGAGCCCTATACGGTCGTCGTCCTGGACGGCGTCACCGTCCCCGAAGGCCACCGCTGGGCGGGCCACGGCTACCGCAACGCCCTGATCCTGGACGTCTCCGGAGCACTGCGCTGGCGCCCCGGCCGCAACACGCTGCGGCTGACCGCCGGGCCCGACCAGGTGAGCCTGGTACGCACCGACCGCAGCCGCAAGGAGCGTTCCGTCCCTCTGGGCCGGCCCGACCAGCTCGGCCCGCACGGCGCCGAGTCACTGGCCCGGCTGCTCACCAGCCGCCGCATCAGCCTGGGCAGCGACATCGCGCAGCCGCTGGACTCCGACGTCGAGCTGACCACCCTGCTCGGCATCCCCGACCTGCACCGGCACGACCCGCAGGCCTTCTTCGACCGCAACACCGGCTCCGCCCGCCTCCGGGTGCCCATCGCCGTCGGCGTGGACGGCCGCCCGGTGGAACTGGACATCAAGGAGTCCGCGCAGGGCGGCATGGGCCCGCACGGCATGCTCATCGGCGCCACCGGCTCCGGCAAGAGCGAGCTGCTGCGCACGCTGGTCCTGGGCCTGGCCCTGACCAACTCCTCCGAGACCCTCAACTTCATCCTGGTCGACTTCAAGGGGGGTGCCACCTTCCTCGGCCTCGAGGAACTTCCCCACACCTCCGCCGTCATCACCAACCTCGCCGACGAGGTCGCCCTGGTGGAACGCATGCAGGACGCGTTGCACGGTGAACTCATACGCCGCCAGGAACTGCTGCGCTCGGCCGGCAACTACACCTCCGCCCTGGAGTACGAGCGGGCCCGTGCCGGCGGCGCCGACCTCGCCCCGCTGCCCAGCCTGTTCGTGGTGGTCGACGAGTTCAGCGAGCTGCTGTCCGCGCACCGGGAGTTCATGGACCTGTTCGTGATGATCGGCCGCCTCGGGCGCTCCCTCGGTGTCCACCTGCTGCTGGCCTCGCAGCGCCTGGACGAAGGCCGCATGCACCAACTGGAGAGCCACCTCTCGTACCGCATCGGTCTGCGCACCTTCTCGGCGATGGAGAGCCGGGGCGTTCTCGGTGTGCCGGACGCCTACCAGTTGCCGGCCCAGCCCGGCAGCGGCTTCCTGAAGTCCGGTGTGGAGGCCCTGACCCGCTTCCGCGCCGCCTACTCCTCCGGCACCTACGCGCGCCGCACCGGAGCGGTCGTACAGGCTCGCGTCGCCAGCCAGGTGGTGCCCTGGACCAGCGGCTGGGTGGTGCCGCGCACCCTGGAGGCGGCGCCCGACCCGGAGCCGGAGACCGAGGAGAACGGCCCCGAGGAGACCCTGCTCGATGTCGCCCTGGACCGGCTGCGCGACGCCGGTCCGGCCGCCCACCGGGTGTGGCTGCCGCCGCTCGCCGAGCCCGCGCCCCTCGATGCCCTGCTTTCCGGCGTCGTCCCCGACCCCGAGCGCGGACTGACCGCGGACTGCTGGCCCGGCACCGGCAAACTGCGCGTCCCGGTCGGCCTGGTGGACAAGCCCTTCGAGCAGCGCCGCGACCCACTGGTCGTGGACCTGTCCGGGGCCGGCGGCCATGTGGCCATCGCGGGCGGTTCGCAGAGCGGCAAGTCCACCCTGGCCCGTACGCTGATCGGCGCCCTGGCCCTGGCGCACACCCCGGCCGAGGTCCAGTTCTACTGCCTGGACTTCGGCGGCGGCGGACTCTCGCAGCTCGCCGGGCTCCCCCATGTCGGCGGGGTCGCCGCGCGGCTCAACCCGGAGCGCGTGTACCGGGCCGTCGCCGAGGTGATGACACTGCTGGCCCGCCGCGAGCAGTTCTTCGTCGACCACACTCTGGACTCCATGCAGTCCTACCGGCGGCGCCGGGCCGCCGGGGAGTTCCCCGACGAGCCCTTCGGCGACGTGTTCATGGTCGTCGACGGCTGGTCCACGGTCCGTCAGGACTACGACGACCTGATCCCCAAGTTCAACGAACTGGCCGCCCGCGGCCTCAACTACGGCATCCACCTGCTCATCACCACCACCCGCTGGGTGGAACTCTCCGCCCAGGTCCGCGACCAGGCCGCCACCCGCCTGGAACTGCGGATGGGCGATCCGATGGACTCCGAGATCGACACCCGCAAGGCGCGTTCGGTGCCGCGCAGCGGCGGTCGCGGCATCACCGCGGACAGCAAGATGCACTTCCTGGCCGGGCTGCCCCGCGTCGACGGGAGCGGCTCCCTGGAGGATCTCGGCGACGGCGTCGCCCATCTGGTCGCCGAGGTCGCCCGGCACTGGCCGGGCTCTGCCGCCCCGCAGGTACGGATGCTGCCGCACCGCCTGCCGCTGGCCGAACTCCCCGCGCCCGAGGCCACCGAGGGCGGCGGCATGCGCCTGCCGCTCGGCATCGACCAGGACGCCCTGGAGCCGGTCTGGCACGACTTCAGCCGCACCCCGCACCTGATCGTGGTCGGTGACACCGAGAGCGGCAAGACCAATATGCTGCGGCGCGTCACGGCCGGCATCACCGCCCGCTACGCACCCAACGAGGCGAAGATCATCGCGGTGGACTACCGGCGCACCCTCGTCGACACCATCCCCGAGGAGTACCGCATCGGGCATGTGATCTCCCTGGACAACCTCAAGGAGACCGTCGACGGCGCGGCCCGCGCGATCAAGACCCGTGTCCCGGGCGCCGACATCGCCCCCGGCCGTATGCGCCAGTGCGACTGGTGGACGGGACCTCGTCTGTTCATCCTGGTCGACGACTACGACATGGTCTCGGGCAACTCCTTCCAGAGTCCCTTCGAGCCCCTCTTCGAGCATCTGACCCTGGGCTTCGAGACGGGTCTGCACCTCATCGTGGCCCGCAGCGCCATGGGCGCGGGACGCGGTCTCAGCGACGCGCTCATGCGCCGCCTCGACGAGGCCAACAACCCCGCCGTCCTGCTGTCCTGCCCGCCCACCGAGGGCCGCCTGTTCGGCAACGCGAAACCCCGCAACCTGCCTCCGGGCCGTGCCCTGCACATCGCCCGGCGCCGTGAGCGTCTGATGCAGACGGCGCTGGCGGAGGAGGCTGCGGGCCAGAGCAGCTGAGCTCAGTCCCCGGCCGATCCGCCCGCTCCCGCCGGGCGCCAGCCCCTTCCGCGTGCCCGGGGCAGCGCGAACGCGCCCCAGAGGACGGAGAGTACGGCGGCGGTGCTCAGCAGCACGAAGAGGGTGGCACGGCCGGACGCGCGGTCCGCCGCGGAGGTGTCGCGCACGGTCACGGCGCCCGCGGCGTGCTCGGCGCCGGTGGAGTCACCGGCGCCGCCCAGGACCGTGGTGACGGCGGCGTAGGCATCCAGCTGGGGCATGTCCGCCGGGTAGGCGGTGGCGGTCAGGCGGCGCACGACTTCGTCGGGCTTCTCGCCGGGGTGGGCGGCGCGGACCACCGCGGCGGCTCCGGCGGCCTGGGCGGCGGCCACCGAGGCTCCGGCGCCGAGATAGTGACCGTCGCCGCGCGGGCCGCCGGAGACCACACCGGCTCCGGGGGCGGCCAGGTCGATGCCGTCGGTGGGCAACGCCCCGTCCGGGCGGACGCCGGCGGGGAGCATGTCGGCCACCGAGAGGACGCCGGGTTCGCCGGCCGGCCAGTAGGTGCGCGAGGGGACCTCCCCGGTGCCGCGCCCGGTCGGGTCCGGGGTGGCTGCCGCGACGACCACGGCGCCCGCACGGCGGGCATCGGCGACAGCGCGGGTCAGCGCCTTGTCGCGGCGCGGCAGGGCCACGGAGATCGCGATGACTCCGGCGCGGGCAGCGGTCGCCTCGCGCACCGCCCGTACGACCAGGTCGGCGTCGGCCTGCCCGCGTGGGCCGGTGCCGCGCAGGGCCAGGATCTTCGCGCCGGGGGCGACTCCGGCCAGGCGCGGGCTCTCCCCGCCGTTCCCGGCGATGAGCCCGGCCAGGAACGTGCCGTGACCCACGCAGTCGTCACCGGCCGCGCCCGCAGCGGTGACCCGGCCCTTGAGCCCGGCGGCGTCGGGGGCGACACCCGTGCCGATCAGGGCGACGGTCACGCCCGCACCGGTGCCGTACTTGTGCAACCGGTCCAGGTCGAGGCGCTGGCGCGACCAGTCCTGTTTCCCCGCCTGATCACGCGAGGCCGGGGTGCAGGACGCGTTCGCGGCGTCCGGGTCGAGCGCGGAGGGCATGCCGGGCAGTTCCTGGCTCTTCTTCCCGTCGGCGGCCGGCGGCCGCGAGAAGGGGGCTGCCGGGGCGGCCGGGGCGGACACGGTCAGGAGCAGCGCGGCGGCGAGACCCGCGCCGGTCACCACGCGGGCGGACGGCTTCATCGGGGGGCCGCCTTCGGTGCCGCGGACACGACGTCGGCGGGGACCAGGATGCGCAGGTCGTCCAGGGTGGGCGCGGCCAGCGAACTGAGCCGTCCCGCCTGGCGCGTGACCATCGACTCGACCACCTGGCGGGCCAGGCGCGCGTTGCCGAAGGAGCGGTCCCGTGGCAGCGAGTCGAAGTACTCCCGGAGCAGCGGGCCGGTGCCGGGACCGCACTCGTAACCCATGGCCGCGGCCTGCGCGCGCACGATGGTGACCAGCTCTTCGGAGGAGTAGTCGCTGAAGCCGATCCGGCGCGGGAAGCGGGAGGAGAGGCCGGGGTTGGAGGCGAGGAAGCGCTCCATCTCGTCGGTGTAGCCGGCGACGATGACCACCACCTCGTCGCGGTGGTCCTCCATCAGCTTGAGCAGGGTGTCCACCGCCTCCTGGCCGAAGTCGGCGCCGCCGCCGGCCGGGGTGAGGGTGTAGGCCTCGTCGATGAAGAGCACACCGCCTCGGGCCCGTTCGAAGACTTCCCGGGTCAGCTGGGCGGTGTGGCCGATGTAGCGGCCGACCAGGTCGGCGCGGGCCGCTTCGATCAGCTGGCCCCGGTCGAGAATGCCCAGCTGGGTCAGGATCTCCCCGTAGAGGCGGGCGACGGTGGTCTTGCCGGTGCCGGGCGGCCCGGTGAAGACCAGGTGATTGCTGAGCGAGGGCACCGGGAGCCCGGCGGCGGCCCGGTGGCGGGCGGTGGTGATGAGGTTGACCAGGTCCGCGACTTCGCGCTTCACCTCGGCCAGGCCGACCATGTCACCCAGGCGCGTCAGCGGGTCAGCGACTGGGGCCGCCGTCCCGGCGCCCTTGGCCGCGGCGGCGACGGAGACGTCCTCGGGCAGCAGCAGCCGCAGGTCGCTCTCGCTGACCTGCGGCTGAGTGGCGAGCCGTACCGCCTGTCTGTCCACCATCTCCTCGAACACCCCGCGCGCCGCACGGCCGTTGCCGAAGCCGGCGTCGCGCGGCATCGCCTCGAAGTGTGCGGCCAGCGCATCGGCGGTGCCCTCACCCAGCTCGTACTGGTGCTGGGAGCACATGTTGCCCATGATCGCGACCAGTTCGGGTACCGAGTAGTTCTCGAACTCGACGGTCCGCGAAAACCGGGATGCCAGGCCCGGGTTGGAGCCGAGGAAGGCGTCCATCTCGCGGGAGTAGCCGGCCGCGACCACCACCACGTCGTCGCGGTGGTCCTCCATCAGCTTGAGCAGGGTGTCCACCGCCTCGCGGCCGAAGTCGGCCCCGCCGTTGCCGCTGTCCGCGGTCAGTGTGTACGCCTCGTCGACGAACAGCACACCGCCGAGGGCGCGCTGGAAGGTCTCGGTGGTCTTGATGGCGGTGCCGCCGACGACCTGGGCGACCAGATCGGCGCGCGAGACCTCCACCAGGTGCCCGCTGCGCAGCGAGCCCAGTTCGGCCAGGATCGCCCCGTAGAGGCGCGCGACGGTGGTCTTGCCGGTGCCGGGCGGCCCGGCGAAGATCAGGTGCCGGCTCATCGGCGGCGCCGACATGCCGAGCCGCTCGCGCCGCTGGGCGAGCTGGGTCAGGTTGACCAGGGTGCCCACCTGCTGCTTGACGTTCTCCAGGCCGATCAGCGCGTTCAGGGCGCCGAGCGGGCCGTCCTCGCGGTCCGGCGGCGGGGCGTCCCCCGCGCCGGAGCCCGCCGGATCGGTGTTCTCCGCGCTGCCGCTCCCCCAGGCGTCCCGCTTGCCGTTGCCGACGCTGCTGAGGCCCTCCACGGCGAGGCGTTCGCCGGGCGCGGTCTGCACCAGGCCGCCGCCCGCGTTCTCCCGGGCGAGGCAGTTGACCAGGGAGACCGGCGCGGTGGACTCCACCCGGAAACCGTCCTGTTCGCCGCCGGAGACCTCGCAGCCGCTGAGCGAGGCAAGGGCACCCTCGCGGAGCAGGAACCCGTGGCCCTTGGGGGCGTGCACCGTGGTGCGGTTGGCGGTCAGCTCGCCGCCCGCGGCCACGACCACCCCTTCCTCGCCGGATATCTCCACGCGGAAGTCGCGGACGGTGACGTTGCCGCCGTCCTCCACGAGCAGGCCGCCGGTGGCCGTGTCCGAGACGCCGCCGCCGGCCAGGTAGAGGGTGCTGCCGGAGGCCACGCGGACGCCCGCGCCCTTCGGCCGGACGATCTCGCAGTCCTCGGCGCGGCCGCGGGCGTCCTTGACGGCCGCGATGCCGTCGCCGGCGGGCTCCACCAGACGGGCCCTGCGCAGCAGCGGGTTGGCTCCGCTGCGTACCGCGATGGCGGGCGAGCCGCCGATCACCTCGAGGCGGTCGAGTTCGGGCGCCGAGTCCTCCTCCAGGAGCAGCGCGGTCCCGTCGCTGCCACGGACCGTCAAGCCGGTCAGCGCCGGGGAGGCACCCCCGGCGACCCGCAGCGCCGCACCCTGAGCGCCGTCCACCCAGCAGTCCTCGAAGGTGCCGCGCGCCCGGTCGGTGACGAGCACCCCATGGCCGCGGGTGCGCGAGACCCGGCAGCGGCGCAGGACCGGGTCACTGCCCCCGGCCAGCGCGATCCCGTTGCCGGACGCGCCGGTGACGCGGACGTCCTCAAGGGTCGTACGGCCCGCGCTGCTCAGGTGCACGCCGGTGCTGGTGTCGTGCACCACGGTGCGCACCACGGTCAGGGCGGAGTTCTCCTCCAGGGCGATGGAGGGCTTGTCGGTGGAGGAGAAGTCGCAGTCCTCGACGGTGCCGCGGGCCTCGCCGTTGGCGAGCAGGCCGTTGCCGCGGGCGCCGCGCACCGTGCAGCCGCGCACCCGCGCGTCGCCCTCCTCCGCGATGACCAGGCCGCTGGTGCCCAGGTGTTCGAAGCTGCAGGATTCCACGGTGGTGGGCGTGGTCGACGTGACCACGACGCCCGCGCCCTGCGGGTTGCTCACCCGGCACTCCCGCAACGCCAGGGAGCCGGTGCCCCCGGCCAGCATCGCGGTCCACGCGGCGCCGACGACCTCGCAGCCGTCGAGCGCGGCCTGCCCGCGCCGCACGTCCACGGCCGGCAGCTCGGCGTCCCCGCCGCGCAGGGTCAGTTCGGAGAGCATCACGGCGTCGGCGCGCAGCGCGAGCACACTGCCCGAGCGCGGCCGGATCTCCACGGTGCCCCGCCCCTCGGCGGCGGCGAGGGTGACCCGGGTGTGTATCACGAGGTTCTCCGCGTACATACCGGGCCGCACGCTGATGAGCGCGCCGGTCCGGGCGGCAGCGAGTGCCTCACCGATCGTCCGGTAGCGGTCCTGGCTTTCCGGACCGACCGTCAGTACCTGGCGCGACACGCACCAACCTCCTTGCCATGGCGGCCTCTGCAACGGGGCGCCCCTCACCCGGGGACGCATGTCGGCGAGCCGACGGTGCCATCATGCCTCGCCCTCGACGACGGGCGGGCGCCGGGAGTGGTGTGCTCCCGCTGCGGGGCGTCCGGTCAGACGCTCCACTTCTGGTTGTCCCTGCCGGTGCAGCCCCACAGCTCCAGAGGAGCGCGGTTGTCGCGGTTGCTGCCGTTGATGTCGACGCACTTGCCGACCACGGTGTTGACCAGGTCGTGGCTGGCGTTGAGCGCGAACTTCTGGGCGTCGGCGCCGTTGCACCAGGCGATCTGAATGGCCGTCCGGTCGCTGAAGTTCGCGTTGGCGACGTCCAGGCACTTGCCCTGGATGCGGATGGTGCCGTCGGAGGCGAACTGGAACTTCTGCGCCGGGGCGCCGTTGCAGTCCCACATGTGCAGCTGCTTGCCGTCGCTGAAGTCGCTTCCCGGTACGTCGATGCAGCGGCCCGAGAGGTGGCTGCGGAAGGAGACGGGCGCACTGAGAGTCAGGCCGGGGCCGGCCTTCTTGGGCGTGTCCTCCTCTCCGTCGGACTTCTTCTCGCTGGGCTGCTTCTCCGTCCGGGTCGTCTTGCCGGCGTTTTTCGACTTGTCCTTCTCGCCGTCGTCCTTCGCCGGGGCGGACGCGGCGGCTTCCTTCGCCGGCTTCTTCGGCTTCTCGGACTCGCCGGCCTTCTTCTCGTCGCCCTCGGAGCCGGTGTCGGGCGCGGTCTGCGCGAACTCGCCGGGTCCCTCCTGCTCGTCGCCGCCGAGGACGGTGCCCGCCGACGCGGACGTCTTGCGGTCCTTGTCGTCGTCACCGCCGAGCGTCAGCAACGGCACCGACACGAGCAGCGCCCCGGCGACCGCGGCCCCGGCGAGCACCGCCCTGCCCGGCCGGCCCACCGGTCCGGTCCGCTGCTGCGGCTTGCCGATAGCGGTCGCGGACACGGTCCGTACGAGCGCGGGCAGCCGGCTCTTGGCCGCGGTCGCGGCGCCGGGGTCGGCCTCGGGCTCCGCAGCGGGTTCGGCGCCGCTCCCGGCGGCGGATTCTTCGTCGGGCCCGGTGGCGGATTCTCCGTCGGGCCCGGTGGCGCTCTCGCCCTGCCCGGCCGTCTCCTCGGAGTTGGCGGCCTCGGCAACGGTTTCGGCCTCCGCCTCGGTCCCGGCTGCGGGCTTCGGCGCGACGGCGGTGGCCGCCGCGGTCGTCGTCCCCTCGCCGTCGCAACCGGTCTCGGCCCCCTGGGGGGTGCGGGGCTGCTGGGCCGAACTCGTCACGAGGAGGTCCTCCCTGTGGTGTGGGGTCGTGGCTCAGGGGAGTCCGCGGCGTCCGCGGCGTCCGCGGCGCGCGTCTCCTCGGTCGTCGGCCTGCCGACTGGACCGAGAAGACTGTCCGCGGGTACGAGCAAGGGGGCCGCGGCCCCGGCGTTGACGGACAGCCAAGTTCCCGAACCGCTCAGCGAACGGGCCAGCTGCCGCGCCGGGAGCATGTCATGCACAAGTGCCGCGGACATGAACTCATGTGCCGGTGAGGTGAACACGAGGATCACCGGGGCTCCGTCCCGTCCTGCCGCCGTGAGCGGGCCGCCGTCCGGTCCGCGCGGCACCGTGACCTCGGCTGCGGCGAGCGCCGAAAGGGCCTCGTCCACCGAGCCGTAACCGGTGGCGGCCCGCTGCGCCGCCGCGTCCACCGGGTCGGTGGGCTCCGGCCAGCCGAGCACTCCGGCCGAGGGCCGGTACGCGGGATTGGCGCGGTAGTCCCCCACGCCGCCGTTCTCGTCGGACCGCCATTCCCCGAGCACCGCCCACTCCGGTGGTGTCCGTTCGTCGGTCCACTCCGGGTCGACGACGCCGATCCAGTGTCCCGGCGCCTGGCGGGCGGCGGCTCGCACGGCCTCGGGTATCTCCGGTGTGACGGTGGCTTCGGGGGCCCCGGGCGTCTCGTCCGCGGATGACGCGGGGGCGGCGGCCGGACCCGGCACGTGGGACGTGACGGGGTCGACGGCGTCACGCCTGCCCTCTTGCCGTTCTCCGGGCCGCATCTTCACCTGAACTCTTCGGTCCGTACGCATCGTTGGGCGCCGGACAACAGGCGAGCACGCCGACACTGATCACGTCCGGAGTCAACAGAGTGCCACACACGTCTCTCCGGTTGGGTGCCGGGGAAGATCCGTTTCGACCTCGGACGTGACCGTTTGATGCCCGAGTGGAGAACTTTCCGGGAGCAGTGAGGCGCAAGTGGACAAAGCGGAGGGGCAGTTGTGATGCGAGGTGCAGTCGTGGGCCCTGTGACGGGCTAAGTTGGACAACGCTGTCGGCCCCGCCGACGTGCAGTGCGTTCCGGCCGGGCGACCTGGCCAGGGCCGTACGGGAAGACCTCGCAGCCCGGAGGCGTCGGACCGGCCTGCGGCCGCCACCGCGGCTGACCACGCGACGACCGGCATCAAGTACCGAGCCCTAACAGCTCATTCCGACGCGACCCCCGCCCACACCCGCGTGGTGCCCGGCGCCCGCCCGGCCCGGCCGCCACGCAGGCCCGTCCTCACCCCGACAGCTCCGCCACCGAGGAGTACCGCATGTCCCCCCAGCACCGCACCCCCGGCGCGAACGCGGAGACGGCCGCCACCCCCGCAGAAGAGTCCGGCCGGTCGGCCCCGCCCTCCGCCCCGGACAACGAGGCAGCCGCCACCCCGCCCGGCGCAGAGGCCGCCCCCGAGGCCCCGGAGGCGAAGACCGCCGCCCCTGCCCCTGCCCCTGCCCCGGACAAAAACGCCGCCCCCGAGGCCCCGGCCGCGCCCACGACGACCGAGGGCACCAAGGCTCCCGGAGAGCGCGTCGCCGTGGCGGCGGCTGCCGGTGCCGCACCGCCCGGCGTCAAGTCCGCCACCGGTGTCGACAGGGGACGCCCCCGCAAGCCGGTCCTGGCGGGGGCCGCCATCGCCGGTGCCGCCCTGATCGCGATACCCCTGCTGCTGGCCGGAAGCGCCAGGGACGACGGGCCCCCGGACAACGACAAGGAGCTGTCCGCGGGCGACACCGTGCTGAACCCGGGTTCCGGCCCCGCGGACCTCTACGACTACAAGGCCAAGAAGCCCAGTTCGTCGCCGTCCGAGAAGAAGCCGAAGAAGGCCGAGAAGCCAAAGGCCGCGGCACCCAAGGCTGTCGTGTCCGCCCCGCAGCCGAGCCCGAGCAAGTCGCCCGAGAAGAAGGAGTCCAAGCCCAAGCCCGAGCCGAAGCCCAAGGCGGCCCCGAAGCCGGACTGGAGCACCGAGACCGTCACGGCGCCCAGCGTCCTTGAGGTCAAGCAGGCGTGGACCACCAACCGCATCCGCATGGTCATGCAGACCGACGGCAACCTGGTCGTCTACAACGAGAAGGGCAAGCCGATCTGGGCAGCCATGACGTTCGGCGAGAACCACCGGGCAATCTTCCAGCCGGACGGCAACCTCGTCATCCACAACGGCGACGACCGCCCCATCTGGGCCTCCAAGAGCCACGGCCACGAGGGCGCCCGGCTGGTCCTGCGGGCCGACGGCAAGGTGGTCATCGTGCACAACGGCCGGGTCATCTGGTCCACCTGACATCACCGCCCGCCCGGTGACCACAGCCCGGAGGACGAAGGGGCGCCGCGCGGCCCACGCCTCGCCGGACATGGTGACCTCCGTCTCGCAAAACAACATCTTTGGACATACCTATAAGGAGAGAGGTACTCTCCCCGTATGCCCGATTCCAGCGCGTCCGCTCAGGACCTCGACCGTGTGGCCTCAGCGCTCGCGGCGAGCCTGCCCGCGCTGAACCGTGCCCTCGACCGGCACGTGGGCCGCGACTTCGCGCGCCCCAAGCCCCCGGAGGCCCAGCTCGCGCTGCTGCGTCTGGTGGCGCAGGAGGAAGGCGTCACCGTCCGTGAGGCCGCCGACGCGCTGCTGATGCGGCCGAACAACGTCAGCGCCCTGGTCTCCCAGCTCACCGAGCAGGGGCTGCTGGAACGGCGGCAGGACGCGGGCGACAAGCGGATCGCGCATCTGCATCTGACCTCCCTCGCCCAGGGAGAACTCGCCGAGGTCCGCCGCCTTGAGGGCGAACACCTCGCCCGCGCCCTGCAGTTCCTCACCCAGGGCGAGCGCGATGCCCTGGGCTCGGCCCTGGGCGCGCTCAACTCGCTGACGCGCCGGCTGCACGCGGCGCCCTCGGCGGAGTAGACCCTCACGCCCCCGTTACGGGGGTGTCCTCGGCCCGCGCCCCACGCCGCGCAGGGCTGGCTCTACGCAGGCCCCGGCAGCACAACGACGCCGACGACGCCGTCTGCGCGCGCTCTCCCCTTCGTACCTCTCACCACAGACAAGGCACGTTCATGCCGTCCACCACCGTGGATCACTCCCCCCTGCCCGTCTCCTCCCCACCGGAGGCCGGCAGGCGCGCCAACCCCTGGCTGACGCTCATCGCCGTGGCCTTCGGGCTCTTCATGGTCCAGCTCGACGCCTCCGTCGTCGCCATCGCGAACCCGGAGATCGGCCGCGCCCTCAGCGCGTCCACCGCGGACCTCCAATGGGTCACCAACGCCTACCTGCTCGCCCTGGCCGCCTCCCTCATCCTGGGCGGCAAGCTCGGCGACCGGTTCGGGCGCCGCACGTTCTACATGGTCGGCGTCGT
Source organism: Streptomyces sp. NPDC055099 (assembly GCF_053607685.1). Classification (NCBI taxonomy): domain Bacteria; kingdom Bacillati; phylum Actinomycetota; class Actinomycetes; order Kitasatosporales; family Streptomycetaceae; genus Streptomyces; species Streptomyces sp. NPDC055099. Next base: position 655,343 of record NZ_JBSGUA010000004.1, read on the forward strand.
CGGATTCACGCTCGCCTCGGTCGCCATCGGTCTCTCCGGCTCCGTCGAGGGCGTCATCGCCTTCCGCGCCGTGCAGGGATTCTTCGGCGGCCTGCTGATGCCCAACACCCTGGGCCTGCTGCGCACGGCCTTCCCGCCGCGCAAGTTCGGTATGGCGGTGGGCATTTGGGCCATGGTCTCGGCGGTGTCGACCGCGCTCGGGCCGATCGTGGGCGGGCTGCTCCTGGAGAACGTCTCCTGGGAGTCCGTCTTCTACATCAACGCCCCCATCGGCGTGATCGCCCTGGTCGTCAGCGCCGCCGTACTGCCGCGGAGCAGGAGCGGGAGCACGGACACCGCCGGGTCCCAGCGCTTCGACGTTCTCGGGGTCGTCCTGCTGGCCGTCGCGCTGCTGTGCGTGGTCTTCGGCGTCGTCAAGGGTGAGACCTGGGGCTGGGCGTCGGCAGGGACGCTTGGGTTCGCCGGCGCCGGCGTGCTGCTCCTCGGAATCTTCGGCTGGTACGAGAACCGCGTCTCGCAGCCGCTCCTTCCGATGCGGCTCTTCCGCAGCCGGGCGCTGACCACCGGCACGGTCATCACCGCCCTGAACTTCTTCGTCATGCTCGGCGTGATCTTCTTCGTGATGCTGTACCTGCAGAACGTGCGCGGCTTCTCGCCGGTCGAGGCCGGCGTGCGCACCCTGCCGCTCAGCCTGGCCTCCCTGGTGGCCTCACCGCTGGGCGCCGCGCTCACCGCGCGGTTCGGGCCGCGCCTGACGATGCCGCTCGGCATGCTGCTTCAGGCCGCCGCCGCCTTCGGCATGCTCACCTGGGACACCGGCTCGTCGTACACCACGATGTGGCCGCCGTTCATCGCGCTGGGACTCGGCGTCGGCATGGTCCTTTCCGCGTCGTCCGACGCCATCGTCGGTCAGGCCCCCGTCCAGGACGCGGGCGTGGCCGGCGGGCTGCAGGCCACCGCCCTGCAGATCGGCGGCGCGCTCGGCACCTCCGCCCTCGTCTCGCTCATCAGCAGCCGGGTCGGCTCGACACTGACCGGTGAACTGACCGACGCGGGTGTCCCGGGGCCCATGGCGGCCGGGCTCCACAAGGCCGAGGACGCGGTGGCGATGGGCGCCACCCCGGTCTCGGCCGACATGCCCGCGCAGCTGAGGGCGGCGGTCGTGGAGGGCAGCGGTCAGGCGTTCATGAACGGCGTGCACACCGCCGTGACCGTGACCGGGGTGCTGTGTCTGCTGGGCGCCGTCGGCGCGGCGGCCGGTCTGCGGCGCACCTCTGCCGCGCGGCACTAGGAACCAGCGGCCACGGAAAAGGGCGCCGGGCCGGAGGGACAACTCCCTCCGGCCCGGCGCCCTTTCCGCGCGTTCTACGCCGCCACCTGCACCGGCTTGTGCGCGAACTGGGTGCGGTAGAGCTCCGCGTACCGGCCTTCCGCCGCGAGCAACTCCTCGTGCGTCCCGCGCTCCACGATCCGCCCGGCCTCGACGACGAGGATCTGGTCGGCGGACCGGACCGTCGACAGGCGGTGCGCGATGACGATCGCGGTGCGGCCCTCAAGCGCCTCGGCGAGCGCCTCCTGGACCGCGGCCTCCGAGGTGTTGTCGAGGTGCGCCGTGGCCTCGTCGAGGATGACCACCCGCTGCTGGGCGAGCAGCAGCCGGGCGATGGTCATGCGCTGGCGTTCGCCGCCGGAGAGGCGGTAGCCGCGCTCGCCGACCACGGTGTCGAGGCCGTCGGGCAGGGAGCGTACGAGGTCTTCGAGGCGGGCCCTGCGCAGGACGTCCCACAGGTCGTCCTCGGTGGCCTCGGGGCGGGCGAGCAGCAGGTTGGCGCGGACCGACTCGTGGAAGAGGTGGCCGTCCTGGGTGACCATGCCGAGGGTCTTGCGCATGGACGCCGCGGAGAGGTCGCGGACGTCGACACCGCCGATGCGCACGGCCCCGCCGTCCGTGTCGTACAGGCGGGGCAGCAGTTGCGCGATGGTCGACTTGCCCGCGCCGGACGAGCCGACGAGCGCCACGGTCTGGCCCGGCTCGGCGCGGAAGGAGAGGCCGTGCAGGACTTCCTCGCCGCCCCGGGTGTCGAGGGACGCGACCTCTTCGAGGGAGGCCAGGGAGACCTTGTCGGCGGACGGGTAGCCGAAGCGGACGTCGTCGAACTCCACCGCCACCGGGCCTTCGGGGACCTCACGGGCGTCCGGCTTCTCGTCGATCAGCGGCTTCAGGTCGAGGACCTCGAAGACCCGCTCGAAGCTGACGAGGGCGCTCATGACCTCGACGCGCGCTCCCGCCAGGGAGGTCAGCGGCGCGTAGAGGCGGGTCAGGAGCAGGGCCAGGGAGACGATCGCGCCCGCCTCCAGGGTGCCGTTCAGGGCGAAGTAGCCGCCGAGGCCGTAGACGAGGGCCAGCGCGAGGGCCGAGACCAGCGTGAGCGCGGTGATGAAGGTGGACTGCGCCATGGCCGTGCGGACACCGATGTCCCGCACCCGCCGGGCCCGCGTGGCGAACTCCTCCGACTCGGCGCCGGGGCGCCCGAAGAGCTTGATGAGGGTGGCGCCCGGGGCGGAGAAACGCTCGGTCATGCGGGTGCCCATCGCCGCGTTGTGGTGGGCGGCCTCGCGCTGGAGCCTGGCCATCCGGGAGCCCATGCGGCGGGCGGGCACGATGAAGACGGGGAGCAGGACGAGCGCGAGGAGCGTGATCTGCCAGGAGAGCTTGAGCATGACGGCCAGGGTCAGGAGCAGCGTGACCACGTTGCCGACGACTCCGGAGAGCGTGTTGCTGAACGCGCGCTGGGCGCCGATCACATCGTTGTTCAGACGGCTGACGAGCGCGCCGGTGCGGGTGCGGGTGAAGAAGGCGACGGGCATGCGCTGCACGTGGTCGAAGACGGCCGTCCGCAGGTCGAGGATCAGCCCCTCCCCCAGGTTCGCCGACAGCCAGCGGCCGAGCAGTCCGAAGGCGGCCTCGGCGACGGCGATGGCGGCGATGAGCAGTGCGTACCGGACGACCAGCGAGGAGTCGCCGTCCTTGACGATCACGTCGACGACGCTGCCCGCGAGGACGGGGGTCGCGACCGCGAGCAGCGCGGTGATGATGCTCAGGAGGACGAAGTAGACGATGCGGCGCTTGTGCGGACGGGCGAAGGTCCCGATGCGGCGCAAGGTGGCGCGGGCGAAGGGACGGCGGTCCTGCTCGGCGTGCATGACGCTCTGCAGCTGGGTCCAGGCTGTCGTTTCCATGCTCATGAGAAGAACGTAGAACCTCAAGTTTCCTTGAGGTCAAGCGTTGGGTGCGAGACACCCGAACGAGGCCTCCGGGCGAGCCTCCCGCGCGTCCCTGCCGCATCCCTTGACCCGCATGTAACAGGAACGTACTTTCGCTTCAACTCTTGTGGCCATCACAGAGGTTGTCGACTTCCTGATGCGAGAAGGCGAACACATGCGTGAGCTACGAAGGCGTACTCTGCTGTCCGCGATCGGCGGCACGGCCGTCGCGGGAGGCGGCCTCACCGCCGCCGGCACCGGGAGCGCCCAGGCCGCGCAGCGCCGACCGAGCCCCACAAGACCCCTCGACCCGAAGATCGAGAAGCTGCTCGGCCGTATGACCGTCGAAGAAAAGCTGGGGCAGTTGCAGCAGCTTCCCTGGTCGGTCAGCACCGGCCCCGGCGGCAGCGAGACCAAGGACGTCGAGGACGCCGCGCGGGCCGGGCGGCTCGGCTCGGTCCTGAACATCTTCGGCGCCAAGAGCAGCAACGCCCTGCAGCGCATCGCGGTGGAGGAGTCCCGGCTCGGCATTCCCCTGCTCTTCGGACTCGACGTCATTCATGGCCTGTGGACCACGTTCCCGATCCCCCTCGCCCAGGCGTCGAGCTTCGACCCGGACGTCGCGAGGCGGGACGCCGAGGTGTCGGCGAAGGAGTCCCGCTCCAACGGCGTGCACTGGACGTTCTCGCCGATGATGGACGTCACGCACGAGCCGCGCTGGGGCCGGATCGCCGAGGGCTGCGGCGAGGACCCGTACCTCACGACGGCGTTCGCGGTGGCCAAGGTGGAGGGTTACCAGGGCACGAAGGGTTCAGGACTCGACGCCAAGGACCGCGTCGCCGCCTGCGCCAAGCACTTCGTCGCGTACGGCGGCGCCGAGGGCGGCCGGGACTACAACACGGTCGATGTGTCGGAGTCGCGCCTTCGCAACCACTATCTGCCGCCGTTCAAGGCCGCGTTGGACGCGGGCGTGGCCACGGTGATGGCCTCCTTCAACACCATCAGCGGCGTGCCGGCCCACGGCAACCCTCACACGCTCACCGACATCCTCTACAAGGAGTGGGGCTTCGACGGCTTCGTCGTCAGCGACTGGAACGGCGTCGACGAACTCGTCGCGCACGGCTTCGCCGAGGTCGGCGCCGACGCGGCGCGCCTCGCGCTGAACGCCGGTGTCGACATGGAGATGGCCAGCACGGACCTGGCCAAGCACGGCAAGAAACTGCTGCGCGGCGGCAGGATCAGCGAGCGGCGCCTCGACGAGGCGGTCACGCGCATCCTGCGCCTGAAGTTCGCACTCGGGCTCTTCGACCATCCGTACGTCGACGAGAGTGCCGCCATCGATGGACCGTCCGCCGAGGCCCGCGAGGCGGCCCGCGAGACCGCCGCCCGTTCGATGGTGCTCCTGAAGAACGAGGGCAAGGCGCTCCCGCTCAAGAAGTCCGTCGGGTCGATCGCGGTCCTCGGCCCGTTCGGCGACTCCGACGATCTGCTCGGCACGTGGACGTTCCCCGGCGCGGCCAAGAAGTTCCCCTCGGGCAAGGTCCTCGCCGCGGTGCGGGCCGCGGCTCCGCGGGCGAAGGTGACGTACGCGAAGGGCGTGGACCCGGAGGGCGAGGACACCGGCGGCATCCCGGCGGCGGTTGCCGCGGCCAAGAAGGCGGACGTCACCGTCGTCGTGGTCGGCGAGGCTCCGGCGATGAGCGGCGAGGCCGCCGCACGCGGCGACATCAGCCTGCCGGGCGCGCAGGAGAAGCTGATCGAGGCGGTCGCCGGGACAGGCAAGCCGTTCGTGGTGGTCCTGGTCAACGGCCGCCCGCTGACCGTCGGCGGCTGGCTGACGTCGGCACCGGCCGTCCTTGAGGCCTGGCACCCGGGACTCGAGGCGGGCAACGCCATCGCCGACGTGCTGTTCGGCGAGGTCAACCCGGGCGGGAAGCTGCCCGTGTCGTTCCCGCGGACGGTCGGCCAGATTCCCGTGCACTACAACCACGAGTCGACGGGCCGCCCGTACAAGGCGGACAACAAGTACACGTCCAAGTACCTCGACCTGCCCCCGACCCCGCAGTTCGCCTTCGGCCACGGGCTCTCCTACACGTCCTTCGAGCTCGACGAGCCGAAGCTCAGCCGCGACCGCGTGTCGGCACGGGCCCTGCGCGAGGGCGACACCCTGGAGGTCGCGGTCGGCGTCCGCAACACGGGTGACCGCACGGGCGACGAGGTCGTCCAGCTGTACGTCCACGACATCGCGGCGAGCATTGCGCAGCCGGTGCGCAAGCTGCGCGGTTTCCGCAGGGTGACGCTGAAGGCGGGCCGATCGACGACCGTCCGCTTCCGGCTCGGCGCCGAGGACCTCGGGTTCTGGACGAACGCGCAGGACGGCGAGTTCCGTGTCGAGGAGGGGGCGGTGGACCTCTACGTCGGCACCAGCTCGGAGGCCGAGGCGAAGAAGAGGCTGACGATCACGTAGCGCCCGCGAAGGGAGCCGGGCCCCCCGGAGGGCCCGCCCCCCAGCGGATCAGCCGAGTTCGAGCGTGGTGACGCCGAAGACGCGCTCCGCGGCCATCTCCCGCACCGGTCCCGTGTACATACGCGCGGTCGGGAACGTGGGCTTCATGCCCCGGGCCTCGGCGAGGGCGACGGCGTGCGGCTGGGTCTCGGGGACGTCGATGACCACGGGGGTGTCGTCCGCCTCGGCCGTCAGCGCGTCGAAGAGCTCCTCCGCGTCGGCGCGCGAGTCCGCGAACAGCGGCCCGATGCGCAGGGCGCCGTGGGCCGGGCGCAGCACGCCGTACCCGGTGATGGTGCCGTCGACGATCCGGGCGAGGGCGCGGTGCCCGGGAGCCGTCAGCCAGGACTCCAGGAAGCGCGGGCGGTCCGCGGGGTAACTCGCGGCGTCGTACGCGGTGATCGCCCGCAGTCCTGCGGCCTCGACCGGCAGGACCCGTGCGGGGCGCGGGCCGCCTCCGGGCAGGGGGCCCACGTACCGGATGGTGCGGTGGGCGAGCTCGAAGCCCGAACGGCGGTAGTTGTCCTGCTGGGCGACCACACCGTCGAGGCCGATGGTGCGCTTCCCCGCGTGGGCGAGGGCCGCCCGCCAGGTGGCGAGGCCGTAACCGCGTCCTCGCTGGTCCGGGCGTACGAGGTAGAACCCCAGGAAGGCGTACAGCTCGTCGTAGTTCACGACCGAGATCGCGGAGACCGGCTCACCTGATTCGTCGCCGAGGCGGCCGATGAAGAAGCCCTCGGGGTCCTGCGCGAAGAAGGAGGGGGCGTCCCGCAGGCCCGGATTCCAGCCCTCGTCCGCCGCCCAGCCGCTGACGACCTGCCAGTCGTCGAGCGTCGCCCGCGAGACGGTGAGCCGCCCAGGGACCGAATCTGTCATCGCTGCACCCTTCGTGAGACGGAGGGGACCACCCCTCGCACCGGAACCATCCTTCCCGACTCCTCACCCCGATACCCGAGACATAAGCGCTCCTTTCAGGGGTGCTTGGGTCCGGTATCGGGATGATTTGAGCCCGATATCCGGTGTGGAGCGATTCCCCGGAGGAGCCCTGGGATGGTGGTTCCAGGGGCGTGCGGCCAACTGTCCGGCCATTTCCGGCCTTTTCTCAACTAGCCCCCATAAACAACCACTTGCGGTCATGGAACGACCCCGAAGACGATCGGCGCCGATGCCCTCGCGGCAACCGCGAAAGACCGTCTTCCAGGAGGTTCCAGTGAACGACCGGCTCGCACTCGGCCCGGATGCCGCACGGCAACTGGCGACGACCACCAAGACCACCCCCCAGATGCGCGGCATCACCCCGCGCTATCTCCTGCGCGCCCTGCCCTGGGTGGACGTCGAGTCGGGCACCTACCGGGTGAACCGGCGCAGGACGTTCGTGCTCGGCGACGACCGCGTCACCACGTACGAGGAGAGCGGCTCGCAGCGTGTCGTGCCCGGCGACTTACGCGAGATCCCCTATCTCCGTGACGCCGACGACGCGCTGCTCGCGGAGCTGGCGGGCGCCTTCACCGAGGTCCCCTTCGAGGCCGGGCAGGTGCTCGCCCAGGAGGGCGACCCCGCCGACCGGCTGTGGGTGGTCGTGCACGGCAGGGCCGAGAAGCGGATGACCGGCCGGTACGGCGAGGACGCGCTGCTCGAAGTCATCGGCGACGGCCAGTTCTTCGACCTCGGCTCCTGGACCAGGAGCGAGCCGATGCCGTACCGCGTCAAGGCGCTCACCCCCGGCCTCGCGCTCTGCGCGGACCGCGGCGCGCTGGCGCAGCTCGCCGACCGGGACGAGGCGCTGGGCGGCGCGATCACCGCGTACTGCGACGGGGACACCATGACGCCCGGCGCCGAGGTGCCGGTGGATCTGACCGCCGGGCATGTCGGGGAGCCGGACCTGCCGGGGACGTTCGTCGACTACGAGGACGCGCCCCGCGAGTACCACATGACGCTCGCGCAGACGGTGCTCCGCGTGCACACCCGGGTCGCCGACCTCTACAACGGGCCCATCGACCAGACCCGCGCGCAGTCCAACCTGACCATCGCGGCGCTGCGGGAACGGCAGGAGGCCTCGATCCTGAACCACCCGGAGCACGGCCTGTTCCACAACGTCTCCGCCGGGCAGCGGGTCCAGGCACGCACCGGCGCCCCGACGCCCGACGACCTGGACGAACTCCTGACGCGGGTCTGGAAGCAGCCCGGCTTCTTCCTCGCCCACCCCAGGGCGATCGCCGCCTTCGGCCGGGAATGCACGCGGCGCGGCGTGCCCCCGGTGACGGACAACCGTTACGGCAGCCCGCTCCTGACCTGGCGCGGTGTGCCGCTGATCCCGTCGGACAAGGTGCGCTTCTCGGGCGGCATGGGTCCCGGCCTCGGCACCACCGAGATCCTGCTGATGCGGACGGGCGAGGCCGAGCAGGGCGTGGTGGGCCTGCGGCCTTCGGGCGTGCCCGACGAGGTCGAACCGGGCCTGTCCATGCGGAACATGGGCGTCGACCAGAAGGGCATCACGTCGTACCTGATGACGGCGTACTTCAACGCCGCGGTCCTGGTCGAGGACGCCATCGCCGTCCTGCAGAACGTCGAGGTGTCCAACTACCATGACTATTCCTGACGTCACGAGGCTCGGGGCGGGCGTCCCGGGAACGACGCTCGGGACCGGCGTCCCGGGAACGACGCTCGGGACGGGCGTCCCTGGGCTCCCGGACGTGGCACCCGCGGACGTGCCCCGCACGGCCATGGCCCGCACGGACATGCCCCCCGCAGCCACGGCTACCGCGCCGGGCGCCCTCCCGCAGCTGCAACCCCCGGGGTTCTCGCCCGAGGCGGCCCGCCAGGACATCCCGATCCTGCACCGTACCGTCAACGGCCACCCCCTCGTCTGGCTCGACAACGGCGCCACCACGCAGAAGCCGCGCCAGGTCATCGAGGCACTCGGCGCCTTCTATGGCGCCGCGAACTCCAACATCCACCGCGGCGCGCACACGATGGCGCGCGAGGCGACCCAGATGTACGAGGCGGGGCGGGCCGCGGTCGCCGGGTTCCTCGGGGCGGGTTCACCGGACGACATCGTCTTCGTGCGCGGCACGACCGAGGCGATCAATCTGGTCGCCCAGAGCTGGGGGCGGGCCAACCTCGGGCCCGGGGACGACATCCTGGTGGCCACCCTCGAACACCACTCCGACATCGTGCCGTGGCAGTTGATCGCGAAGGAGACCAGGGCCCGGGTCGTCCCGATCCCCCTGACCCCCGAGGGCGCGATCGACCAGAACGCCTACGCCGACCTCCTCTCGTCCCGCACCCAACTCGTCGCCGTCAGCCACGCGTCGAACGTCCTCGGCACCGTCCCGCCCGTGAAGGAGATGACCGCCCTCGCGCACCGCTACGGCGCCAAGGTCCTGGTGGACGGGGCACAGGCCGTCGCGCACTTCCCGGTCGACGTAACTGATCTGGACGCCGACTTCTACGCCTTCTCGGGGCACAAGCTCTTCGCCCCGACCGGCATCGGCGCGCTCTACGCCAAGCCGGAGATCCTGCGGGGCATGCGGCCGTGGCAGGGCGGCGGCAACATGATCGAGTCGGTCGACTTCACCCGGACGACGTTCGCGCCGGTCCCGCACCTCCTGGAAGCCGGCACGGGTCACATCTCGGGCGTCGTCGGCCTCCTTGCCGCGCTGAACTGGTTCACGTCCTTCGACCGGAACGCCGTCGCCGCGTACGAGACCGCGCTCATGACGTACGCGCAGCAGGCCCTGGCCACGGTGCCCGGCCTGGAGGTCCTCGGTTCGGCGCCCGAGCGCATCGCAGTCCTCACGTTCACCCTCGCGGGCCACGATCCGGCGGGCATCGCGGACTGGCTCGACCGCGACGGGATCGCCGTCCGCGCGGGCCACCACTGCGCCCAGCCCGCGCTCGCCCACTACGGCCTGGAGTCGGCCGCCCGCGCCTCGCTCGCGCTCTACAACACGTCGGAGGAGGTGGATCAACTGGTGGCGTCCCTGCGACGGCTCCAAGCAACCTAGCGTCGGGGTGTCCGGTTTCCGCCGGGGCGTGGTCGGATAGGCGGCGTACATCGACTGAGCTTCTGGAGGCCAGGATGTTCGTCCCGTTCGGGGCCCTTGATTTTCTGGACCGCGCCACGACCGTGTACGGGGACCGGATCGGCATCGTCGACGAACCCGTTCAGCCGGCCGAGCCCTGGGAAGGGCTCACCTACCGGCGCGTGGGTGAGCTGGCGCGGGCCCAGGCCGCCGGGCTGGACGCGCTCGGGGTGCCGCACGGCGCACGCGTGGCGGTGGTCTCGCCCAACAGCGCCCGGCTGCTGACGTCGTTCTTCGGCGTCAGCGGCCACGGCCGGGTCCTCGTGCCGGTCAACTTCCGTCTGTCGGCGGAAGAAGTGGGGTACATCGTCGGCCAGTCGGGCGCGAGTGTCCTGCTGGTCGACCCCGAACTGGAGGACCGCCTCTCCGGGGTGACCTGCAAGCACCGCTACACGCTGGGAGCGGACGCCGACAAGCAGCTGTACCGCTTCGACACCGAGCCCGAGCCCTGGCAGCACGACGAGAACGCCACCGCGACCATCAACTTCACCAGCGGAACGACCGCGCGCCCCAAGGGCGTTCAGATCACGCACCGCAACATCTGGGTGAACGCCCTGACGTTCGCGCTGCACGCCGGGGTCACGGACCGGGACGTCTATCTGCACACCCTGCCGATGTTCCACGCGAACGGCTGGGGCATGCCGTTCGCGATGGCCGGCATGGGCGCGCGCCAGATCGTGCTGCGCAAGGTGGACGGCGCGGAGATCCTGCGCCGGGTGGCCGAGCACGGCGTCACGGTGATGTGCGCGGCACCCGCCGTGGTCAACGCGGTGCTCGCCGCGGCGCGGACGTGGGAGGGGGAGATCCCGGGGCGCGACCGGGTGCGCATCATCGTCGCGGGGGCGCCGCCGCCCACCAAGACGGTCGAGCAGGTCGAATCGGAGCTCGGCTGGGAGTTCATCCAGATCTACGGCCTCACCGAGACCTCCCCCCTGCTCACCATCAACCGCACCCGCGCCGAATGGGACGGCCTCACCTCGCAGCAGCGCGCGGAGAAGCTGGTCCAGGCCGGCGCCCCCGCGCTGGGCGTCACGCTGCGTACGTCGGAGGAGGGCGAGGTCCTCGCCCGCTCGAACGTGATCCTGGAGGGCTACTGGGAGCAGCCGGAGGAGACCGCGAAGGCGCTGGAGGGCGGCTGGTTCCACACGGGCGACGGCGGGACGATCGGCGCGGACGGCCATCTGACGATCAGCGACCGCAAGAAGGACGTCATCATCACCGGCGGTGAGAACGTCTCGTCGATCGAGGTAGAGGACGTCCTGTTCAGCCATGCCGCGGTCGCCGAGGTCGCGGTCATCGGGGTGCCGGACGAGAAGTGGGGCGAGACCATCAAGGCTCTGGTCGTGCTCGCCCCCGGCGCGCAGGCCACCGAGGAGGAGCTCATCCGGCACTGCAAGGAGCACCTCGCCGGGTTCAAGGCGCCGACCTCGGTGAAGTTCCGGGAGGAACTGGCCCGCACGGCCACCGGAAAACTCCAGAAGTACAAGCTGCGCGGGCCCTATTGGGAGGGCCGCGAGCGCGGCGTCAACTGACCCCTCGGCACTCCGGCCGCACAGCACTCCGGCTGTGCGGTGCGGGTCTACCAGTCGTCGCTCGCGTTCGTCTCGCAGAGCTCGAAGACGGCCTCCCCGGTCTCCGGGTCGGACCCGGCCACGGGCCGCACGCGCGCGCCGACCCACACCAGATGCGGCGAGGCGCCCACGACACGACAGCGGAACACGAAGCCCTCGGGAAAGCGGACGAGGGACTCGTTGCGTGCGGTGCCGGTGTAGCGGTTGACCACACTGGACTGGACGACGACGCCCTCGCCGTCACTGCGCTCGGACTCCAGATCGCTGGACGCGCACACCGGGCACAGCATGCGCCGGAAGGACGCGGTGCCGCACCATCGGCAGCGCTGGTAGATCATGCCGGTTCGCTCGTGCTCTGTCGGCGCGATGCTCAATTCCTGCTGGGACACGTCTCGACCCCCTGCATTGACCTGCACTCGGCTCGGATTGCGCCACGCTCGGCGTCGACGCATCCGCACCATATGGCACTGAGTGCCAATCGGTAAAGGTACTGAGTGCTACTCGCTCCTTCTCGTTCGGCCGCCGAACCGGGGCTCAGTCCCGGGCGGGGCGCAGCCCTGGCCGAGTCTCAGTCCTGGCCGAGGGCCGATTCGACGCGCTGGACCACCCGCCACATGGGGGCACGCTTGGAGACCACCATGACGACGACCTCCTCATCGGCGCCGCCGGCCGCTCCGTCCCCGCCTGTGGCGCCGCTCCCCCACCCGTCCCGTACGAGTTCGAGCGCGTGGTCCACGGCCGCCTCGGCGTCACCGTCGCCGCCCGAACGCAGCCAGGAGCGCAGGGCGTTGTTGTGCGCGGCGACCACGGCGGCGGCGATCACCTCGGCGCGCAGGGAGCCGTCCTCGGCGTCGGCGTAACGGCCGCGGAGGTAGCCGGCCATGGTGCGTTCGTAGCGGCGCACCACGGAGAGTTCGTACGTACGAAGGCCGGGGACCTCTTGCGTGAGGCGGTAGCGCTGCACGGAGAACTCGGGGTTCGTGGCGTACATCCGCAGCACGATCCGGGCCGCGTCGCACACCGCGTCCACGGGGTCGGCGCCGTCGGCCGCTTCGAGGAAGGCCGTCATGTCGGCCAGGCAGCTCTCGTGGTCGGGGAAGACCGCGTCCTCTTTGGACGGGAAGTAGCGGAAGAAGGAGCGGCGCCCGACCCCGGCCCGCGCCACGATGTCGTCCACCGTGGTCTGCTCGAAGCCCCTCTCCAGGAACAGCTGGAACGCCGCCTTGGCGAGCACCTCCCGCATGGGGGCCTTCTTCGCTGGTCCGCGCGCCTCAGTCATGCGGGGAACGTAGCATCGTGAGGGCCAGTCTGGCACTACGTACCTTTACAGGGGGTACTGAGTGCCATACCGTCGTCATAACGAACCACACCCAGGTAGGAGAGCCGGCGTGAGCTTGAGGATCGTTGTCACCGTGAAGTACGTGCCTGACGCCACCGGCGACCGGCACTTCGCCGATGACCTGACCGTCGACCGGGACGACGTGGACGGCCTGCTGTCGGAGCTGGACGAGTACGCGGTCGAGCAGGCGTTGCAGATCGCCGACGAGGCGGACGACGCGGAGATCACCGTGCTGACGGTGGGTCCGGAGGATGCCAAGGACGCGCTGCGCAAGGCGCTGTCGATGGGTGCGGACAAGGCCATCCATGTCGAGGACGACGATCTGCACGGCACGGACGCGCTGGGCACGTCGCTGGTGCTGGCCAAGGCGATCGAGAAGGCCGGCTACGACCTGGTGATCTCGGGCATGGCGTCCACCGACGGGACGATGGGTGTGGTGCCGGCGCTGCTGGCCGAGCGTCTGGGCGTGCCGCAGGTCACCCTGCTGTCCGAGGTCTCCGTGGCCGATGGTGTGGTCAAGGGCCGCCGGGATGGGGATGCGGCTTCCGAGCAGCTGGAGGCGTCGCTGCCGGCGGTGGTGTCGGTGACCGACCAGTCGGGCGAGGCGCGCTACCCGTCCTTCAAGGGCATCATGGCGGCGAAGAAGAAGCCGGTGGAGGCCTGGGACCTGTCCGATCTGGACCTGGAGGCCGAGGAGGTGGGTCTGGAGGGGGCCTGGACGAAGGTCGAGTCGGCCACCGAGCGTCCGGCGCGTACCGCGGGCACGATCGTCAAGGACGAGGGCGAGGGCGGCAAGCAGCTGGCCGAGTTCCTCGCGGGCCAGAAGTTCATCTGAGCCCCGCCGTCCCCCTTCCCGCTTCCTCGTCTTTGTAAAGGATTGCAATCCCATGGCTGAAGTTCTCGTCTATGTCGACCACGTGGACGGTGCCGTCCGCAAGCCCACCCTGGAGCTGCTGACGCTGGCCCGCCGCCTGGGCGAGCCGGTCGCCCTCGCCCTCGGTAACGGCGCGGCGGACACCGCGGGCGCGCTGGCCGAGCACGGCGCCATCAAGGTGCTGACCAACGACGCCGCCGAGCTCGCCGACTACCTGGTGGTGCCCAAGGTGGACGCGCTGCAGGCCGCCTACGAGGCGGTGTCCCCGGCCGCCGTGCTGGTGCCCTCCTCGGCGGAGGGCAAGGAGATCGCGGCGCGTCTGGCGGTGCGTATCGGCTCGGGCATCATCACCGACGCCGTCGACCTGGAGGCCTCTGATGAGGGCCCGGTCGCCACCCAGTCGGCGTTCGCCGCCTCCTACACCACCAAGTCGCGGGTCTCCAAGGGCACGCCGGTCATCACGGTCAAGCCCAACAGCGCCGCGGTGGAGGCCGCCCCGGCCGCCGGCGCCGTCGAGGCCCTGGAGGTGTCGTT